>JBJTQN010000098.1:0-12456 GCA_046075665.1 Armatimonadota bacterium
CTGAGCTGCACCAGTAATCATGTTCTTGATGTAGTCAGCGTGGCCTGGACAGTCGACGTGTGCGTAGTGGCGGGTAACCGTCTCGTACTCAACGTGTGCGGTGTTAATGGTAATACCGCGCTCTTTTTCTTCAGGAGCAGCATCGATGTCCTCGTACTTACGAGCCTGAGCACCACCAGCCTTAGCCAAAACCGTAGTGATCGCAGCTGTAAGCGAAGTTTTGCCGTGGTCAACGTGACCAATGGTTCCAATGTTTACGTGCGGCTTGGAACGCTCAAACTTTGCCTTACCCATTGTTTCTCTCCTAAATAAAAACTGACAACCGATACAAGCCACTGGATGCAGAGATATGTAACTGCACAGACTTGTTCTAACCAAAGCGAATGAAACGCTAGGTTCGCAACCACTCTCATACGAGCAGTACAAGCCCACGATGGGAATCGGACCCATGACCTCTTCTTTACCAAAGAAGTGCTCTACCACTGAGCTACGTGGGCGAACCGGGAAATTATACCGCTATGAACAGGGGTTAGCAATCAACTCCCGTCGTTTTGTGATGGATGCGGGATTGGAGTCGCTCGTCGACTATCCGGCGTAATCGGTACAATCTTTTCGTTGTAACGCACGAGGATCGATGCTAGAGCTGCGGACACATCCTTCCGTGTCACCTTTGAGTTCGAATCTTTTCCCAGAGTGGTATCCGACGGCAAGTATCCAGTCTTAATTAGGTCTCTGACTGTCTTTGGCGAATTTGATGACATCGAAGAACCACGCTTCTGCTTACTACTTGACTCAAGGTAAGTTACCAACTTCGTCAGTATCGACACCAGCTCCGCCCGTGTAACCGGCGTTTTGTCCGATGACATCGTCCGAAGAAGTGAAGGTGACAAGATGGATTTCTTCGACAAGATATCCTGATCAACTTGGCAGGCCATTGAAACAAATATCGGTAAACAGGCGATGTATATCATTTCTTTCTAATTTCTACTTCCCCGAAAGTTCCTAGATTGTCGAATCGTATCAAACTCTTCCAAAGCTTTTCCTGTACCCAGCACCACACATTCAAGTGTATTGCCGGCAACTCGCGTTGGAATGCCACCGGTAGCCAACGAAATGAGCTGATCGAGCCCACGGAGTAAACTACCTCCTCCAGTCAACGTAATACCGCGTTCGATAATGTCACTTGATAACTCAGGTGGTGTATGCTCCAAAACGGATTTCACCTTGGTGATTATTTGCGAAACGGGCTCAGAAAGTGCCTCACGGATCTCACCTTCCGTAACCAAAATCGTCTTCGGGAGCCCTTGAAGGCGATCTCTCCCTTTTACTTCCTTGGATTGGTCTGTGTCGCTAGGATAAGCGCTTCCAATCTCAATCTTTATCTCTTCTGCGGTGCGGTCACCGATGATCAATCCATGTTGCTGCCCAATGTGTCGGACGATTACTTCATCCATCTTATTACCACCAACACGAATGCTCTGGCTTGTGACAATGCCACCCAGTGAAATCACCGCTATGTCAGTAGTGCCACCACCAATATCGACAACCATATTGCCACCAGCAGATTCAATAGGTAGTCCAGCGCCAATTGCGGCAGCCATCGTTTCCTCTATTGTAGCGACTTCTCTGGCTCCCGCTTCCATAGCTGCCTGTTCAACCGCGCGACGCTCAACCGATGTGACACCGGCTGGAACGCAAACCAATACTCGCGGCTTGAATATCCGGGGTCCCGTCGCACTCTTTTGTATGAGGTATCTCAACATCTGAACCGTCGTTGTGTATTCTGCGATAACACCATCACTCATCGGGCGAATGGCAACGATATTTCCGGGCGTCCTGCCAAGCATTTGACGCGCCTCTGCACCGACAGCTTTGACCTGTCTGGTGTTCGTGTCAATCGCTACAACACTGGGCTCGTTAAGAATGATTCCCCTGCTCCGTACAAAGACGAGAATATTCGCTGTACCAAGGTCGATTCCAATCTCTTGGCCAAATTTCATTCCATCACCACCGAATCGGCGTTTCCGATGTTCACTCTCCAGCATCTAGCACCGAGCTGACGAAGTCTAAGGCATAGATCCTGGTAGCCACGTTCGATGTGATGAATGTCAAATATCCTTGTCTGACCAGTCGCCGCTAATCCAGCCACGACTAATGCAGCACCTGCCCGAAGATCTGTGGCTTTCACGTCTGCACCACTTAGCGCCGAAACGCCGGAAACAATCGTGACACTGCCCTCAACTTTTATATTGGCTCCCATTTTTGTCAAGTAAGGAATGTGTCCGAACCGACCTTCGTAGACGCTGTCATGAATAGTGTTTGTGCCGTGAACCATAGTGAGAAGGCTTGTAAAAGGCTGTTGCAAATCCGTTGGAAACCCAGGGTGCGGACTCGCGACAATTGATGTGCCTGTCAATGATTGAACATTGCCAGACCAAACCCGAACATGATTGCCATCCGTTGTTACATGTGCTCCCATGTCAGTGAGCTTTGACAGAACAGGACTAAGCGCATTATAGTCCGCATCGATTAAGGTGATGTCTCCGCCAGTCGCCACCGCTGCGATTGCATAAGTACCTGCTTCAATCCGGTCAGGTGAGACGTTGAACTCGCAACCATGAAGACTTGTGACACCTGTTACCGTAATCCGACTTGTACCCTGTCCTTCAACAATGCCACCCATTGCCATAATCAGAATCGCCAAGTCGACAACATCAGGTTCCTGCGCTGCGTTCTCTATGGTGGTGACGCCAGCCGCGAGCGATGCAGCCATCATTGTGTTCATCGTTGCACCAACGGATGGCTTATCAAGGTAGACAGCACCGCCTTGTAGACCATCGAATGGTGCTTCTGCAAAGAAGCATCCGCTATCGATAGTCCACGTGGCTCCGAGCCCACGTAATCCCTTCTCGTGGAGATCAACCGCGCGCGCGCCAATGTTGCAACCACCTGGCATTGCAAGACGAACAATCCCCTGACGCGCCAAAACCGGACCAAGCAACTGAAGAGATCCCCGCATACGACTCACCAGATGTGGCGGTGGCTCATTGAAACGGGATGCGCTTGCATCAACGGTCAGAGTTGAGTTGCCATCCGACAAATGGGCAACAGCTCCCATTGAATTCAGAATGGCGACCAAGTCTGTTATGTCGGTAATGTTCGGAAGATTGTGTAGGACAGTTTGACCATGCCCAGCCAACAAGGTTCCTGCGATAAGAGCAAGTGCAGCATTCTTGGAACCTGCAACCCGGATACTCCCCGTTAGCGGATACCCACCATCGATTACAATGTGCGGCTCGCTAGACGACACTTGCGTTAGTACTACAGGTGATTGCGTATTGGTTGAAACTGATGGTGACACATTGAATCCGATCGAACAGGAATAAGAGAACACGAGTGCACTAGTGGAATTGTTGCATAATCAGTTTGATGTGTCAAGGTACTTGAACGCCGGCATATGTTAGCGCAGCTTTGATATCAATTTGTGGGTTTCTAGGTCCGTATTGAGCGACAATCGATGCCGCCATAAAGGACGCTAACCGCCCTGTTTGTTCGTAGGTGTAACCCGCGACAAGTCCGCAGAGGGCTGCACTTGCAAACATGTCACCTGCGCCCGTCGTATCGACAGCATCAGTTGTCACTGCTGGCACAGACGTTGTTCCATTTGCATCGGCAAACAAACAACCATCCGGACCTCTCGTGATAATCGCCAAATGACCTGTCACTTGTGCCAACCACTGACCCGCTTCGTGAACATCATCCTTACCGCTAATTGCAAGCGCTTCATGCTCATTTCCAAAAACAATGTCTACGTGGGATGAAAGCAGGTTTTCAAATGCTTCACGATGTCGCTCAACACAGAATGCGTCGCTTAGTGAAAAAGCGACAAGCCGCCCAGCGTTACGTGCCGCGGTCATTGCATGTTCAACGGCATCTTGTTGAAGCTTAGTATCCCAAAGGTATCCCGTAACGTATAAGATATTACTGTTTGATATTGCATCGACGTTTACGAGTTCGGGCGAAAAGTATTGACTCGCCCCAAGGCAAGTGTGCATTGTCCGCTGTGCATCCGGTGTCGTCAAGACAAGGCAAACCCCCGTATCGACATCGGTTTGACCAAAATGTGGTGTCACTCCACCTGCAAGCAGCGCATCCGACAATGCAAGACCAAAATCGTCCCGTCCTACACAACCACCGAAGGCAGCTTTGTACCCCAACTGGGCAACACCAATGGCGGTATTGGCACCAGAGCCGCCAGCTTCCCTTGCGTTAATCTCTATCGCTGCTTGACTAAGTAATCGTCGCTGGTGCTCCACTGACACCAATGTCATTGCGCCTTTTTCGGATCCACACTCAGTCAGGATTTCATCAGATGTCGTTGCGAGGATGTCAAACAACGGATTACAGAGGCAGTAAACATCAAACATATTAAGCGAGCTCCTATCTACTTTTGCCCAACACCTGAAACATCAAACTCGAAATCAACAACATACAAATGCTGGTACATACGAATACCTTTAGACGACGAACTTCAGAGCGTTCATCTCCGGCGTATACCCGAACAAATTTACTTGCACGATATCCCGTTTCTGTTTCACCTAACATCCCAATGATGGTGACAATTGCACCGACAGGGATATATCTCACATGTATACAGACGTCATCAATGTAAGGAGTCTGGTTGGCAGGTTCGCCAGCGATGTCATTGTAGATGGTTACTGTGTTATTGTATTGAACGTTGGCCAGGGTGAGGTCAATATCGATGCAACCCGTTCCATCATCGATAGAGCAACAAACCTGATCGCTCTCATCCTCAATCAATTGCCATCCGTTGTGGCGGTATTTCCGAGTGGTCCTTCGGTATGCAATGGCTCTGATATCGGTATTCGTTATGCTAAGTGCGTCCGAAATCGGAATTGCTATACCCCTGAGTTTCGTCCTGTAGCCACCACCACGTAGTGCTGCAATGGATGACCTTGGTGTAAGTAATGGCGATAGTCTGCTAATCGCAGCAACCGATGCAACGATACTCAAACCAGTTACGACGAAGAGTGCATATTTCCAAGGGAATTCCCTAGTTCCCCTACTTTCGGAAACAGCAGCGCGGGCAACTCTGGTATCGCGCTCGGGGCCACGGTCTAATCGTGTAGACACAAGTATCCAGTTGTCGAAATCGAGCATCCCGGACGATGGATCCCAATCCGCATAACCGAGCTCAATAATGCGTCGAATCAGAGATACAGAAGAGTTTTGTAATACTGGGCGTATACAAGGTCTGCCTGTTGAGTCTAGCCGACAATCTAAAGACTGTATACTCACATCTGAACGGCTAAAGTGCGACAGATATTGTTTGAGTGCTATTTGTTTTCCTGCATCACCAGTTGAGCGAACTCCACAGAGTGGTACAACTGACCAAGGCAAACGTACCGATTCACCAAAGACCACACAGGGAAACGACAAACACAAAAGCGTTGTAGCAATCCAGTGGCAGTAGTTCCGGTAGTTCACTAAGCAGCTGATAGCCTAATCAATCTGGCGCAGGACATTTATCATCTCAATTGAAGCCAGCATTGCCTCTGCACCTTTGTTACCCGCCTTTGCCCCAGCCCGGTCGATAGCTTGTTCCAAGGTATCGCAAGCGACTACACCGAACGATACGTGGATTCCGGTTTCCAACATGACCTGCGTGACGCCTTTCGCACATTCGGATGCAATCTGGTCGTAGTGCGCTGTAGCGCCGCGCATGAGGCAACCTAAGGCTACAACTGAATCCACCTTGCCTGACAGTGCAACTTTGCGAACTGCTACCGGAATCTCCCAAGCGCCAGGAACCCGGATTACAGTAATCGCACTTTCATCACCACCGTGACGGCGCCATGTGTCAATTGCACCTTCCACAAGCCTTTCAGTTATGAAAGAATTGAATCGGGAAACGACAATTGCAATACGACTGTCAGTTGCAACAAGTGAGCCTTCAATGGTGCTGTACATGCGATTACTTTACCAGAAACCAGGCGCAGACCACCTCCGATATAATCATGCGTGCCCGGATTACTCGTCAGGAAAACCATCGTTTGGCATGTCGTGCGTACTGCCTTAGCAGTGGTCGGGGCCATCGCTACGATTACGATGATTATCGGAATCGTCCTCTTGACGTTCACTATTTACGTCGTCACAAGCGCTAAGCAACTCCTTTCGCTTCCCGGAATGGCAATACTTGCTTGCGCTGTCGTACTCATGGCACGAGATGAGCTAACGGCCAGTATCGAAGAGTCAATCTGGGTTCGATTACAAGCGTCAACATTGCGTAGCTGTATTTCTGGTTGGGTTGCCTGCGAAAGTGGCTGGTTAATCTTCTCGCAGCCAAGAGAGCCTTCTTCCGGTATTCGAAGGTTTCTGCGGTTCACGGGTGGCAATAAACGTCCGCTCCGTGTTTTGAGGGTAGTTGCAGACGATGGTGAAGTCATGTTCATTGGCTGGGACATCAAAACGATGTACACGGAAAGTGATGGGCAGGTAAGATTGCCTGATGGTAAGCGTTACAACTACGTGAAACAGTCGTTTACTTACAATTAGGTATTTCAGTGGAATGAGTCACTCGCAATCAAAACAGTCGTTTGAATTCATTGCGGATTGAGTCGTTACACATTAGTATTTGGTGTAATGCTCGACTCCCGGTCCATACTTGCTCCGCTAGTGCTCGCTATGCTTGCACAAACCTGTGTTTTTGGCAAAACCATTCTAGTTCGAACTGAGGTTAGAACCGCCAAAATCCGGGTGTCAACTGCCAAACTTCGTAAGTTACCCACGGAATCAGGCAGAACCCTTGGTTTGTTGGATCATGATGCTTCGGTAACAGTTCTTGGGGCGAAATCCGGTTGGGTACTAGTGCAAACACCGCGTGGCACAAAGGGTTGGATTCGTCGCGACCTTGTGTCCTTATCAAAGTCATCTGTTGTCACACGGAAAGAAGTTAAGCCAGTCTCTGTGGCCGGGAAGAAAGTTCACCGTCCGGATGTCAAGTCAGTCGCAAAAGCACCTAGTGCGCAACGGCATTTGTCGAAGCCGATTACGAAGATTTCTGCAGAACGTGTCTCACAACCGATTGCAAGAGTTTCGTCAGATGAAGGCAATTCAGGCGTCAGTGATGGTCAGTTGCCTGAGGCGGTGCGGACGTTCAAATCTCCCAACGTAAGTCAGATTGTCATTGATGACCCTATCGCTGAGAAGCGCTCATCGGTTGTAGAGTTTGCTCGAGATGTGGCGGACTCAAATAAGGCAAACAATCCAACACGGTCAACGTTGATGAGCCGTGCAAACTCTCAGCGAGGGACTCCATACCGATATGGAACCAGTGGTGGAGGCACGTTTGATTGCTCGGGCTTCACTTCAGCGATGTACCGTAAAGTTGGAGTCCGCCTTCCCCGGACAGCGGCAGAACAATTTGGCGTTGGTCAGCACATCGCGAAGAGTGCACTCACAAAAGGCGATTTAGTGTTCTTTCGTAACACTGCTGGACGACGTGGCATATCGCATGTGGGTATTTACTCCGGCAACGGAATGTTTATACATGCCAGCTCGCGCGGGCATGCCGTTAGAATCGATACACTGTCCCATGGCTATTATGCCAGCCACTTTGCAGGCGGTAGAAGGTTACTCCGCTAACATCTGACGGAATCTTTCGGATGTAACAAGCGTACAATATTCAATGCACTTGAAATCATTGATTACGGCAATGGTTCTGATCGTCGTCAACAGTACCGGAGTGAGTATTGCTCAACCGCCCGCTGAGGACCCTGAGATCAAGATTGGTCGTGAAGCCCACGAAGAGATGCTGAAGTCAGGAATGAAGCTGCTTCAGGACCCTCAGCTACTTGGCCGCGTCAACGCGATTGGTTCGCGACTTGCAGCAGTGGCAAACAAGACCGTCATTCCCGCTACTTATGGAACTGAAAACCGAACGCCGTATACGTATCGTTTTCACGTTGTGGATGACAAAGATGTTAATGCGTTTGCATTGCCCGGCGGTTGGCTATACGTCAATAAAGGTTTGCTCGACTATGTGCAATCAGATGATGAATTGGCCGGTGTACTCGCACATGAAGTGATTCACGCCGCACATCATCACATCCTAAAGCTTCAAAAAGAACAAGACAAACTCAACACCCAACTGGCAATCGGTGCAATTGCTGCGATTTTAGCAAAAGTACCGGCTACGGATACCGGAAACCTCGTAACCGGTCTACAACTTGTTGCCTTGCAGAAAGTAAATGGCTATTCACAACAAGCTGAGAGTGATGCCGACGGCGCCGGATTTGAACTTACCCGATTAGCTGGATTCAATCCTGTCGGCGCACTAACATTCATGGAACGCCTGGCACGTGATCAAAGAAATAGACCAGAAGTTGACCTTGGGATTTTTCGTACACACCCACCAGAGAAGCTACGTGTGGCTGCCCTCAAGGGCAAACTGGATGCAGCAGCGATTACGATTAATCGTCGTCAGACGACCAATCAATTACGCGTCTCTGTGGTCCCAGCCAAAAATCAAAGTGTTGTTCATGAGCTTCAGGTCGATTCCCGCGTAGTCTTAACTTCAGTCGACAAAGCCTACCTAACTCAGGTTGCAAGCATATTGGACAAAGCGCTCGACTCCCCGACGGAATTGTTTGATGTCACCCGAACAGGCTCAAGTGTGCTCATACGTGGGATGCTTTTATTTACAGTAAGGTCAAGTGACATTAAGCTAGGGCAGAATCCAGAAAACATTGCTGAAAAGGCAAAAGAAGGAATAAGAGCGGCATTGTTTAAAGTTTCGCTGGATGGAAACTTATAGTCGCTGTCTATGTCGACATATTTTCTCGAATTTCTGCGGAAACGTCCGGCGAGTGTGTACTGGATGTGTTTACTTGGGATCTTCCTCTGGATTGTAGCGAGGAATTTCGGCTTTGACTCAAAAGCACCAGCAGTATCGTTCGTGCCAATGCTTTGTGTGTTATTGGTCGCTTCAACTAACCTATTCCTAAGGAAAGCGTTTTCGGCAAACGTCAAGTATGCGTCAAATCCAAAGTATGCAGGTTGGGTCTTTGCCGCAGTAGACTTCGCTTGCATCGTTATGGGGTTGAGGCTTACCGGTGCCCTCTATTCCCCATTGTGGGTCGTTACATTTGTCGTTGTAGCGGGAGAAACCATTCTTGAAGACCGGCTTGTCGCAGCGCTTACGAGGCTCGTCGCCTGTATTGCGTTGTTGTTAGGCACCCTACCAACACCTATTGAGTCAAGAGAATGGTTTGGATATGCACTGGAAATGTTTGTGCGAATGGGACTGATCATTGCGGTCAGCTCAGTAATGCGAAGACTACGGGTTCAGGCTGAGATTGCGCAGTCGGAAGTCGCGGCATTACGGAGTGACCTTGCATTATCAGATCAACGCGCATCACTCTCACGCGAAATTCATGACAGCATTGGGAATGCACTGGCGGCAACCGTGTTGCGGATGGAAGTAATGAGTCGGTTGCGTGAGAAGGACGGAGATCTACAATCTGCTGAGTTGTTTCGAGAAGAAGCCGATGTGGTAAGGCAGTCCATGCAACAAATTCGGGATTGGACATTCCTGAACCACCCGTGGAGTGTCGATGCGACTCTTTCCGAAGTCCTTAGTCGAGAAGTTTCCAGGTGGTCCCGAAGAACCGGTATACCGGTTCATATTATTGGTACCGATGTTATTGATAATCTTGGTACACAACAGACGATCCCTGTGTTACGCATAGTCCAGGAATCTCTCACAAATGTCGTCCGGCATGGCGTTGAAGTTGGATCAGTTTGCATTACGGTGACCCTAGATGCGAACAGCGTGTCCATTTCGATTCGCGATGATGGAAAGAGCGCAGCGATCAATCATGGTTCAACAGGTCTCGGAATGGAGTCAATGCGGGGTCGAGCCACTTCGCTTGGAGGTGTTCTGTCGACACGAGCAACTGAGCAAGGTTTTGAAGTTCTTGTGAACCTTCCCCTTCAGCGAATGCTAAATAGACAGTTTGCTCAATAGAGTGTCTACTAGGTTCTCGGCCCATAGGTCATGCTCGTCCTGCTTGTCAAACTCGAAGCGAATTCCAACGGTATGGTCCGACATCCACATAATGTCAGCAATGACAAAGACGTTATCGAGCCCACCAACACTAAGCTTGCACACAAATGGGCCACTCGACGGAAGGCGGTCGTTTCGCTTGACCTTGACTCCACCAATTCCAACATCTATCACATCCAGTACTTGCCAATCATCCGTAAAGATGGCAATCGCAATGGACTCCGGGGCTGCCCAGCGTCGGTATTGGCGTCGCTGGTTTGATGATTGAACGATGTTGTTTGCGGTTGGGTAGCTCTTTAGTCTAAGCTTAGTAAGCAGCCGTAATGCAGCATCCTGACGATCAAACATTTCTTCCATCTCATGGGATTGTTCAAGTTCCATGTAAGCAATCCTCCTATATTCAGTTCAGTTATGCTAAATATGAATCATATCCGTCCGTGGTAACTTGAACCGTGGATGACATTCGTAGTGTAATCGCATTTTGTATGCCAATCACGTGGATCACATTGGTTACACGGCGATCGGCAAAGTTACATACTGTCCCTTGGGTCACCATGTGCTTGTTACTATCATCGGGACTAATCTCACTCATTTTCGTTCGGAGCGTTCGCGTCGAATCTCAAAGCACAATTTGGTGGTACTTGATTTCACCTGTCGTTCATGCTGATTATCTCCACATGTGCGTCAATCTACTCGGCGGGCTATTGGTGCTTAGTCGGGTTGAAGAGAAAAGTGGATGGCGCCAGACACTATTCGTTGTGTGCCTCTCATATGGGCTTCACGTTGTTTCAGTGGCACTCATCACGTTCGTATTTGCGAAACCAATAGAAGTTGTGGGTCTAAGCTCCGCAGTCTACGCCGCAATAGGTTTCTTCTTCAAAGAGAATTACCCCTACTTTTCAGCTAAAGAGAAGTCGTCTATTATTCCGTTTCTTGTTTTGATGCTCGTTATCGATGTCGAGTTAAGATCTATCATCGTTCACTTAGTCGCCTTTGCGTTTGGCTTGGCGGTGTCATCCGCTATGTCTCGCCGCCATTCCAATTCATAAGATTTCATCTTCGTAGATCGCGATTGTCGTCGACTGTGATAATGCTTGTCATTCTGTCGTCAAGAGTGCCGACGTTCAATGCACGGGCATCGGCAATTTTGTATGGATGTTCGATGAATAGTCTGATTTGTAGTATGCCAGCCGGATAACATAGAGGTGATGAAGTCGACATATCGCGAGAGGCTTGACCGTGTGATCGGGATGCAATCAACCCGTTCAGGTGTTGCTTTGTTAGAGTCCAACAACCACGAACCTTCAGAGATGGTGTACAAAGTTCTAGTAGATGCGTTGCTAGATTCATGCACTACTGAAGTTGTTTTAGTTGTAGATGAATCCGAATCGATGAGAGTTGTCGCGTCCACTCCTACTGCGCAATCAGAAAAGCTTAGTACTGTGCGTTTGATCGCTGACTTAGCTAATTTTCTTTGTCTCCGGCGCCTTAACAATTGTAAGGTCATTCGTATCGGTGCAAGTGGTTCATCAGGTAATCGAGTGGAAGCATTGCAGTCGAATGCACCGCGTTATCAAGCCTTTGGGAAAACACCCAAGTCCGAAAAGACAGCCTACTTGTTACGTCGTGCCCTTACTCGCATGTCTGGTGATGCACACTTAATAGTCGTATCAGATTTCAGGTCCTTCATGTGGCGGCGTAACTTGAGCGCGTTGCAAACCACTGGTCCTCGGGTAACGCTAGTACATCTGGTAGATGAAGCTGATTGCGATTTTGTGATGTCGAGTGATGACCGACTGGACCTGGCCATTGAGCCAGATCCATCTCCATGGAGAACCCCACTCATAGATTCCGTGATTCCCCCTTCGGACATCCATGCATACCTGACCACATATTCCGAAGTCAATGACATTAGTTTACTGGGAATTGTGGTTCAGGAAAACACACTTGAAGACATCATGTGCAATTTTGAAAGGGCAATCGTTCATGCCTAGTTCTCCACCAAAACCACTTACCGATCCGGCTGATCTTCTGACACTCATAGGCCGATTTGTAGCGGGCATCGTGATGAACCTCTTCATTGTATGGAGTATTACCAAGCAGAATTGGTGGAGCGTTAGTCTATTTGCCGTTGCTAGCCTGATACTTCATCGTGCGACTATCGGCCTCTACCGCCGGCTACGAAAAGAAAGAGCTGAGCGTGTAGCACAACTTGAATCCGAATTAATGAGCGCGGAACAGTGAAGAAACAACTCCTTTCCAGGCAACAGTTGTTCTGGCTGTTTGTAACCAGACAGACTGTTTCACTAGGTATTTTGGTTTGGCTGACAGTCATTACATATGGGCTTCCTGACCCACGACTTTTCTAT
>JBJTQN010000099.1:0-3067 GCA_046075665.1 Armatimonadota bacterium
CGATTAGGCAATAGGCACCTGTTCACAAATCATCCACGGATGCATAATGCTGGTTGTATGCAGACCGAGAAGCTATCCCGTTTGAACCTCGCCTTTGCGATGCCCGCAGCGCTCGCCACGATGGCTGTTATCCTGTCCGCCGCGACGGCAACCCTCTCGCTGCTCCCTGGAGTGCAGGGTAAGTCAGCCGCTCCACAGCTAGACCCTTACAAGGCACGGATCCGGCCACTTTTCGACAAATACTGCATCCGCTGCCATGGTCCGGCCTCGACATTCGGCAACCTCCGTTTGGATACGCTGCCGACGACATTTACAGATGCGGCAACAGCGTCGAAGTGGCGCGAAGTCCTCGATGTCATTGGTGGGCATCAAATGCCCCCGGCGGGTGATCTCCAACCTAGTGCGGCCGAGGCAAATCAGCTGGCCGAGTGGCTTGAGACAAACCTTGCCGCCGCCGAGACAGCCAAGCGCTCCAACCGGGTGGTGCTGCGCCGGATGAACCGTGCTGAGTACAACAATACGGTCCGGGATTTGATGGGGGTTGACTTTCAGCCCGCGGACAGCTTTCCGGATGACCCTCCGGCGGGGGGCTTTGACAATATCGGAGAGGCCCTTACGATTTCGCCGCTGCATTTGGAGCTGTACTACGCGGCGGCAAGACAAGTCGTAGATAAAGCTCTTGTCCAAGGTGCACAGCCAAATGCAATCAAGTGGCACTTTGAGCCGGAAGAAAACAAGCTTGGCATGGACCAATATCGGGTCAGGCGGGATGGGTTCAATATCATCCTAAATGATGGTGCTAACCCGACAGACAATGGCTTTACGCGGGTTCATCATGCAAGCTGGGACAAAGGTGTCAACTTCCGCGATTTCCGCGTGCCAGTAGAAGGCGAGTACATCCTGCGCTTTCGTGCAGCATCCCGGGTGCCAGACCGCGCCGCGGTGGAGGCATCGGCTGAGCGCATTTTGGGAGCCCGGCGGGACCAGCAGACCCGGGAGAATCCCAAAGGCAAGAAGTGGCACGATCAGCAATTTGATGCCGATCTGGCGCATTTTCGAATCGCACGGAAGTATTCCTATGGTCCATCACGGGTAAAAGTCACCCGCCACCTTGGCAGCCAGCCGGATGTCATTGCTGAGCTCGATATCCCAGCTGTTGAGAGCGCACCTGGCATCTATGAAATCCGCACCCGGATGACTACAGAGCAGGCTGGTTTCGATTTGGACTATGCCTACGAAATACCATCCGTGCTTGAAAATTTCTGGCTGCAGAACAAAGACGAATTTGCTCGGCCGGAGCTGCTGGTTGACTGGATTGAGCTCGAGGGACCCGTGTATCCGGCGTGGCCACCAAAGGGTCACACGCAGCTCGTCGGGGTAGGCGGGGATACACCTTCTGATGAAATCATCGCAGCAAGACGTATCCTTGAGCGGTTTATGCCGAGGGCTTTTCGGCGCCCTGTAACGCCATCGGAAGTGACACAAAAACTCGCACTGTTCGCAAAGAGCCGCCCGCAGAAGAAAAATTTCATCGACGCAATCAAGGTCCCGCTGACAGCAATTCTGGCCAGCCCGGATTTTTTGTACCTGACAGAGCCCTTGCCGGAAACGCAGGGTTCGCGTCCACTGAATGCGTATGAGTTCGCGAGCCGCCTCTCGTATTTTCTGTGGTCGAGCATGCCGGATGATGTCTTGTTCAAAGCTGCGGCGGACGGTTCGTTGCTAAAGCCAGCTGTAAGTGCGGCGCAGGTCGACCGGATGCTGCGTGACCCCAAGGCTGCGGCGCTTACCCAAAACTTCACCGGCCAGTGGCTGGGGCTGCGAAAGGTCGGCGCAAACCCGCCGGCGCACAACCTCTATCCGGAGTATGACCGCCATTTGGAGACATCCATGGTGCGTGAGTCCGAAGCGTATTTTGCCGAGATTCTGAACCGCGATCTGGATGTTCGTAACCTGATCAAGTCGGACTTTGTGGTGATCAACGAGCGGATGGCGAGGTTTTACGACATCCCTGGAGTCAAGGGAGATGCCTTCCGACGTGTGACGGTCGCACCCGAAAGCCACCGTGGCGGCATCGTGACGCAGGCAAGTATCCAGACGATTACATCCAACGGGACGCGGACATCCCCGGTAACCCGTGGTGTCTGGATTCTGCGGACGCTGCTCGGTCAGGATCCAGGGTTGCCCGTTGCAAATGTTGGAGAAATCGCTGCCAAGGTTCCGGGAATTGATAAAGCCACGGTTCGCCAGCGTCTTGAGATTCATCGAACGAATCCGGCGTGTGCCCGCTGCCACGACAAGATTGATCCACTCGGGTTTGCGCTCGAAAACTACAATGCGTGTGGCGAGTGGCGTGTACGTGAGGGTCATGGCTATCAGGGGCGGATTGAGCCGAATGACCCGCTTATCAATGCAAGCGCCCGGATGCCGGATGGCACTGCAATCGCCGGAGTGACTGGCCTTCAGGATTATCTGATGAAGAATGATGCTATGTTTCTTCGTACGCTGACAGGGGCTGTAGCAACGTATGCGCTTGGGCGCGAGCTTGGAGTAGCAGATAGGCAGCTGGTGGATGGCTGTGTGGCAAAGGTTCGCAAGAACGGGATGACGCTGCGGGCGCTCATTCATACCCTGGTAGAGAGCAAGGAATTTAGGTCGAAGTAGCGCTTCCAAGTCGGAAGACTTATTTGGGGCAGGCAGGAGACAGTGCAATGATGATTCGATGTTCGCAGCCGCTCCCCCGGCGTACGGTTTTGCGCGCGGCGGGCGTTACGCTGGCCTTGCCGCTGCTTGATGCGATGTTGCCAAATGAGGCATTCGGTAATCCCAGCACGTATAAACCTTTGGCAAAAAGTGGTCTTAAGCCTACGCCGCGCGCGATTTTTTGCTATGTCCCGAATGGCGTAAACATTTTGGAGTGGGTGCCAAAATCTGTAGGCAAGGGTGTTGTCCTGGGTGGAACACTCAAAGGCCTCGCATCGTTGCGCGACCACGTAACGGTACTCTCAGGGCTTGGCCACATTAAGACAACCGGAGGCCACTCAGGTGCCGATACATGGCTTACTGG
>JBJTQN010000100.1:0-8351 GCA_046075665.1 Armatimonadota bacterium
CCTTGCCCTTGTAAGGCTCGGGCGGACGGACCTTGCGGACTTCCGCTGCGGTCTGACCGACAACTTCCTTGTCGATGCCCATCACGGTGATGATTGGCATACGCTGGTTGTCCTGCTCCACTTTGAAGCTGACACCAGGACGTGGCGCAACGGTCACTTGGTGCGAGTAACCAACGCTGAGAACGAGGTTTTGACCTTCGATCACAGCACGGAAACCAACACCAGTCACATTCAAAACCTTTGCGTAACCAGCCGACACACCGATGACCATGTTCGCAAGAAGCGTACGGGTCAGTCCGTGCATCGCACGATGACGCTCAGAGTCAGTCGGACGGATTACAACTGCGGTCGAGCCTTCGACTTCAACACGCATATCCGGATTCAATGTACGAACAAGAACACCCTTAGGACCGGTGACAGTTGTCTTGCCATCCGCATCCGTTACGATGCTCACTCCAGCAGGCAGCGCAATAGGCTGCTTTCCAATACGGGACATATCAGGTTACTCCCCTGCCAACATGTACGACAGGTCTCGATCACCGACTGCAAAATGCAGTACAGAACTTAGAAGATGGTCGCGACGACCTCACCACCGATACCAAGACGCTTTGCCGCCCGGCCCGTCATTAAGCCACGGCTCGTTGACACGATGGCGATACCCAGACCACGCTTGACCATCGGGATATCTTCAGAAGACACATAGACACGAAGACCAGGCTTCGAAACACGCTTGATTGTGTCAATCACTGGCGTACGGCGATGCCC
Organism: Armatimonadota bacterium; assembly: GCA_046075665.1. GTDB lineage: Bacteria > Armatimonadota > Armatimonadia > Armatimonadales > Armatimonadaceae > CAIRTT01. The sequence continues at coordinate 766 of JBJTQN010000100.1, forward strand.
CACACCCTGAGCGTACTTCAACGCAACCTTAATCTTGTTCTGAGGTGCAGACTCGACGAGCTCATAAGACTTGATATAGCCTTCCTCGAGGAGAATGCGAAGAATTTCCAACTTCAACTTGGATGAAGGAACTTCCAACGAATCATGATTAGCCGCCTGCGCATTACGAATGCGAGTCAGGAGGTCACCAACAGGATCAGAAACTACCATAACAGACCTCCAAAACTACCAGGACGACTTCGTTACACCAGGAATAAGCCCACGGTGTGCAAGTTCACGGAACGTCTGGCGAGAAACGCCAAACTTACGCATGAAACCACTGGCACGGCCAGTGATCGAACATCGGTTCTTGACACGGGTTGGGGATGAATCCCGTGGCAGTAAAGCAAGCTCCATGCTTGCATCAAAATCGCCTTTGTTCGCGCGAGCCTTCAGCTCCGCACGACGCTCAGCGTAGCGGGCAACCGTCGCAACACGACGGGCTTCCCGGGTTTTCCACGATTCTCGAGCCATATTTCCTCCAGGTCCTGTACCTTGGCACAGGCTTTGGCGTAGTTGAACTACTTTTTAGTCACATATCGACAACGGCGACACGCAAATAAATGTCAGTGGGACGCACTGAACCTTGCGATTCTATCATGCAAGGGAGCGCCTGCAAGGTGGTTAGTGATCAGATGCAATGTAATCCTTGCTGTAACCCAATCCTTCCGGAGCATGTAGACGTAGCATTTTTTCATCGACATCTGATGGGATACTCCTTTTCGTCGCCAATGACACCGCCCACATCACTCCCAGTGAGAGCGGCACCGCCCAGATTGCAGGCTGCTCACAGAGTGACTTAGCAAGGGGGTCCACAATCGTGAAGACCTTTCTCTCACTCAGCATGAAAGCAATAATCGCACTGAGGCTTGCCAGCCCACCGACCAACATCCCTGATGCTGCACCCGTTGCGGTCAGTCCACGCCACCATGCCCCAAGCAAAAGCAATGGAAAATAGCTTGCTGCAGCGATGGCAAAGGCCCAACCTACCAACATCGCAATGTCAAAGCTTTCAATGAACAAACCGAGGACCATTGAAATGACACCGATCATAATTGCCGCAATTTTGAAAGCCGAAATTCGCTCTGTTGGGCTGGATTCCGGTCTTAGGATGCGACCATAGATGTCATGTGCCCATGCACCGCTCATCGATACCAGCAACCCACTGAATGTCGACATAAAGGCAGCAAACGCGCCGGCACTGGTGATTCCCTTTAGGACATCCCCCCACACTCCTGGAACCTGACCAGGAAGGTTGATGACCACGTAATCCGTCTTGTTCGGCACATAAAGTCCCGGTATGAACTCACGTCCAACCGCACCCCAGATCGGAGTGAAGAAGTAAAACACTCCAATCAGGACCATCACCCAAAATGTCGTTTTCTTCGCAGACCGGCCATCGGGGTTTGTATAAAAACGGACAAGGATGTGCGGTAGACCAGCCGTACCACATATGAGAGCAATGATAAGGCTGTACGTGTAAAGCAACGGATAGCCATGTTTGCTTGTTAATGTCCCAAACGGGGCAAGCCACTTGCTATTACGCTGGGCATTCGGAACGGGAAGCCCTTGTGTCAGCGACAGCTCAGCTTGGTCATCAAACTCGAGCTTGACACCCGTAACCACAGCCTTTCCATCCTTCTCAACGGGTACTCCCCCTTTGGTCACAATCACTGGAACCAAGTGAATAGATGTACCCTCCGAAACCGGTCCTGGTTTGATGATGCCATCCAGTACAAGGTCATCCTCGCCTGGCTCAGGCTTCCGGCTTGGAGATACCTTACCGATGACGGTTGCGGATTTAAACGTAACATCCGCTTCGACCGCTTGAAAAGCCACAACATTTGTCGGTGCTTTTGCCTTGCCGTTTATCTTGTACGTTCCATCTGATGTCAACAGGGGAAAACCCGAACTATTCCCAGCAGTCATTGATAGTGTCGATGTATAGCCACCATAGACCGACATGATCACAAAAAGAGGAACAGCGATTGCAAAGGCTTTAACCCAGTATTGAAATGCTTGAACGAATGTAATTCCCTTCATTCCGCCGAGAGCGACGTTAAAGGTGATAACAGTTCCGACGACGACAATGCCGACCCAATAAGGCCATTGCATAATCGATCCCATCGTCACGCCCGCAGCCTTCATTTGCGGCATCGTGTAAAAGAACCCAATAAACATCACAAACGAGACCGCAATCTTGCGGAACAATGGCGAGTCAAATCGTCCCTCGGCAAAATCCGGAATTGTGTACGCTCCAAAACGTCTCAGCGGACCAGCGATGAACAGCAACAGAAACAAATACCCAGCGGCATACCCAACCGGATACCACATCGCATCATAACCAAACCGCATCACCAGGCCAGCAACGCCCATGAAGGATGCAGCAGACAAGTACTCGCCTGAGATAGCAGACGCGTTCATAAATACACTGACCTGACGGCCAGCGACGAAAAAATCTGATGCCGATTGCGCCCGCTTGGTCGCGATCACGCCAAGCAACACTGTAGCGACTGTGACCAGAACGACAAAAAGTAATGGAATCAACGTCCCACCCCGCTCTTCTCATCGCGTTCGATAGCATCTTCCAGTGCATTTGACTGACGAATAAACATCGCACTCAGCGCCCAAGTAATCGGATAAAAAAGCACACCTAACACCAACCAAGTAAGCGTAAATCCACCGACCTTTGTCGCTGCGAGTTCTGGAAAATACAAGTTAAAGATGGGTAGAAGAAAAACGATTCCCAGAAAGACCGACGCGACTCCCAGAGACAAACGAACCTGCCGCCGCATCACACGGCCAAGCAACGCACGGTCTTGGTCAGCACTTATCACCTGATCAACATGGTTTGACATAATTGCAGGGTTCACCACAAAAGCAGGATGTTCCTACATACTCCCCTGACAACTGTTATTAACAGTTCAGTGCCAAGATAAAAAACAGGCGATCATCACGATGAACGCCTGTTCTTACAGAAGCAGCCAACCAGATTCGAACTGGTGCATGACAGATTTGCAATCTGCTCCCTTACCGCTTGGGTATGGCTGCAACGCATGAATATTATCACGGAGTCGATTTAATTTTCCAGTCCGGCAGCTTGCGAGAGACAACGCAGAAGTCATCCACATTTTGGATGGCAATTTTCTCAAGCAATGTCATCGGGCTAACTTGAACAACAGCAGACTTCTGCCCACTTATTGCATGCTTTATTGCCATTACGGCCTCTCCGGAACCACTCCATTGCGGAGACACATAGGAACCATTCGAAACTTTGCGACTTGACCGGCGGGTGACATCAATTACATAGAGTGCACTGCCAGCAAGAACCACTGCTACAAATTTGCCATCCGGGCTTACTGCAACTTCACTGAACTTTCCGACTGCACCGGGCGGAACCCCGATGACCAACCTCGTACTTGCACCCGTCGTCGTCACAACAAGCGGAATATCGACAGCATCTCTTTCCACGGATGCCGTCACGCCGGCGCGTTCATCCATAAACACTGCGCTTCCCATTCGGCGCCAAGTCCCGTTCTCGGTCACGACCGCCGCTCCGGTGCGAGCATCGATTGCACAAACTGCCGTTCCACTAAGTGGATGATTCATTGTGACGTGCAGGACCCGCTCACCTGTGAGAATCCTCAATCCGATGAGCTGCCAATCAGTTATGCCAACCGTTGAAGCACCCTCAATTGCATCGACAGGACGCCCCAAGTGGTCGCGAATCACATTATCCGGGAAGAGAAGACGCTGGCGTCCGGATGACACATCGACAATACATACTCGGATGCCACCTGTCAGGTAGACCGAACCATCGACTCCACCATCCACGATGAATATCCGATCCCCGACTGCAGTTGCCGTCCATAGTCCGGGTATCGGTGGAATCAATGTTTGTGAAACAAGCCGTTGAAGCCGCTTACCATCGTGCGACAGTACCAACAGTCGGCCGCCGCGCTGAATCAGATAGCCAGATGCATCCATCAGACTGGCTGCTCCTCAGCAGCATCTTTGCGGTTACGGCCATCAAGGATACACGCTACATTGATATCTCCCATGACATTTATTGCCGTACGGCACCGGTCGAGGAACCAGTCTACGGAGAAAATCAACGCAATAAATCCGGTATCTAGACCGACAGCATTGAAGACAAGTGCCATCGTGACGAGACCAGCTTCGGGAATACCAGCGGCGCCGACGGATGCAACGATGCTTGTCAGGACAACAACAACCTGTGCAGTCAACGTCAGCTGAATACCCAGGAGCTGTGCAACAAACAACGCTGCCACCGCCTCGTAGAGCGCCGTACCATCGTTGTTAAAATTTGAGCCAACAAGTGCTCCCAAGGATGCCGAGCGCTCCCGGAGGCCAACTTTGTCACGCAGGCACTGATAGGTCACCGGCATAGTTGCCGTCGATGATGCGGTCGAAAATGCCATCACCAAGGCATCCCTACAGCCTTCAATGACAAGCTTAGGCGATGCCCAGCTGGAAAACTTGATGCGAATCAGGTACCAGATGGCCTGAAGAATCAGTGCACCGATGACGGCCACGATGAACCAGCCAAGCGAGAGGAGTGGAGCAAGCCCCTTATCAGCAACAATTGTTGCAACCACGCCGCCGACGCCTAGAGGAACCCACTGCAATACACCCATCAGGACGGATACAAGTGTAGCAAATGCAACATCGATGACATCTACAACCGTGCGTACAGCTGTGTCCTTGTGCTTCCGGAGAGCAACTCCGAACATTAATGCCAACACGATGACACCAATGACATTGTTTTCGTTTAGCGGTGCACCAATGCTTTTGGGTACGTTGTCTATGAAGGCTGCAAACACATCCTTCTTTGGCTCCGGCGCTTTATAGCCCGTCGCCTCCAGGGTTTCGAGGATCAGCTTCTTATCCGGGTCGGATTCTTTTGATGCAAGCGTTGCCTTCGGAGCTGGTTTTTCCAAATTGGCTCCCGCGCCTGGACGAAGAACATTTGTGACAAATAGTCCGATTAAGATTGCGACTACAGTATTTAAGAGGAGCAGTCCGCCGAGGCGCCTCGCAACACCTGCAGGGATTTCCGTCTTGACGAGGGCCTGAACGACCGCGACCAACACGAGCGGCGGGGCAAGCATTGACAGCATGCGTAGGATTGTCTTTGATGGCAGCTCGAGGTAGACCACCCAATCGGGCTTACCGGCATTATTAAGCGCATAGCCCAGCGCCGAGCCGATCATCAATGCAATTAGGATCCTGGCATACAATGGCATCCGATTCCAGTGCATCACCAATGTCTTCATGTTGTCTCCCCCCCATGTCCACCACGCGCTGAACGCGCATGACCCTCAAGTCCTTCGTATGTCGCGATCGCTTCAGCAAGTGGCGCCAGCTTCCGACTAACACTCTCATCAAGCCAAAGGACACTCGACTTTTTCGTAAAGTCATCGACATTCAATGGACTTGAAAACCTCGCAGCACCCGCAGTCGGCAGTGTATGACTCGGTCCCGCAACATAGTCTCCATGTGCGGCCGATGTGTGTTTACCAACCAAAATAGCACCGGCGTTACGAACTACGTGCGCCATTTCCCACGCATCCACCACGTCAAGGTGAAGATGCTCTGGCGCAAATGTATCCACGATGTCGACCATAAGGTCACGATTGCTACATGCAACGACAACACTCTGCTGAGCTAGCGATGCACGAACAATATCGGCCCGGGGCAAGGTTGCCAGCTGCGATTCAAGTTCGGCGTTAATGCGTGCCACGAGTTCTGTACTTGATGCGACTAGCAGCGCAGCATTCATCGGATCGTGCTCTGTTTGCGCAATCAGTTCACGCGCCGCTCCAGACAGGTCAGACATCTCATCCACAACTACAGCAACTTCACTTGGCCCAGCCAACATGTCGATACCGACATCGCCATAGACCATCCGCTTTGCTGCGTTGACGTACGCATTGCCCGGACCGACAATCTTGTCAACCTGAGGCACTGTCTCTGTTGAATACGCCATCGCAGCAATCGCCTGTGCTCCGCCAATAGCATAAACTTCGTCGACACCGGCAATGTGTGCCGCAGCTAATGTGCCATCCGGCGGGAGACCAGTCTCGGCCTGAGGGGGCGTACACATGATAATCCTACCGACACCAGCGACCTTTGCTGGCACGGCTGTCATCAGTACCGTGCTAGGATACGCAGCCCGCCCCCCGGGGACATAAATCCCGACATGGCCGTACGGAATGATGCGCTGTCCGAGGCGTTCCCCCGGAACGGAGTCATCCAACCAGGAGTATCTTCGATGTGCCTGGTGAAACTGTGCGATACGTTCCCGGGCTGCAACCAGTGCAGATTCCAGTGGTGTGCCCGCAATCCGCTGTCTGGCCAAACGGATTGCTCCTTGTGGAACACGGATTGTTTCAAATTCAGGACAATCAAACTGTCGTGTCAATGTTCGCAGGGCAGCATCTCCATCAGTACGTACAGTGTTGATAATGGAGGCGACCGTGTCATCAACGCTTACACGCTGTCGCATACGGCGAGCTTGGAAAACATCGCGCAGCGCAGCGATATCCGCATTCGATGTAACTGATGTACTGAAAAACCATCCCATCGTCATTTACCTATTCCGTCCGGATATCTTACTGGCCAGCACGAACAAGCCTGTCATCCCCGTCATGACCATGAATACGCCGCCAACAAGATATGCAGGGTAACCGAGGCGGACAGAAATAAATCCACCTACTAGCGCCATCACAAGGGTGGCTACCAACCACTTGTAAAAAATCGGTTGCCACTTGAACTCATCAGGGCTCAATATTTTTCTCCATTGCCAGAGCTTTTAGCGCCATGCCTTGCCCATCAGCATCAAACAGACGTGCCTGAACGCCCTGCAGAGGCTCAAGAACGGTCAATGCGTCCTGAAAACGTGACGCCTTGATGTAGGCATCTGCAAGCTTGTACCGCCAGGCCCAGTTTCTTCCGATACTTGTCCAAAATGGCCAGAGCGCGAGAGAACCGGCGGCGGCATCGAGAATCATCGAGATACTTCGGATGCCAGGAATCGTGATGCGAAGAACGGTTATAAGCATCGAAAGTAAAATCACCCGGACGGCGAGCATCCACAATGCACGCACCTGGAGGCGATAGAGCGACTTGAGTGCCGACTCAAGCTCAGGGAGCTGGGTTGAGTCCATTGATTCACGTTTTGTGTTGACTTTCGGCACGGCTCAATATACATCGTTGCTGGCATCCACTGCCCACCCGATAAACCCGGCTGGATGACATCCGGTGATACACTTTCCATCAAGATTATCGATGTGATGCCACATCGGAGGAGCCTTTTAGTGAGAGCATCGTCCTACTTCGCCCCGACACTACGCGAAGTTCCTGCAGAAGCAGAAATTCCAAGCCACAAGCTGTTGTTGCGTGCGGGATACCTCCGCAAGCTTGGCGCTGGCGTCTACACTTATCTTCCACTTGCCTGGAAAGTCATCCGGAAAATGGAGCAGGTCCTCCGCGAAGAGCAGGAAGCCATTAACTGCGTAGAAATG
>JBJTQN010000101.1:0-8693 GCA_046075665.1 Armatimonadota bacterium
GGAGACCTCATCCTTGGCGGCGCACTGACTGACCCCTTTGACTCTGGGCTGCTGCTCTTTCACAGCATCGACAAATCCGTAGCCGAGTCCTTCGCACAAAACGACCCTTACGTCATCAATGGTCTCGTTGAGCGCTACGAAGTACGCCACTGGGTTACCGTCGCCGGTCCACACGCCGCAGAGCCGGTTTAGCCAACCAGCACCAAGATTTGCTGGGTTCCAAACTAGGGTATTTCAGCCCATGTGTCGAACCAGATGCTATGAGCTCGCTACGCATTTCTTTCATCACCGCGGCCGCTGTCATGGGACTTACATCTATCGCCAGCCAGCAGGCACCGAAAGTCGCACCCTCCACCGAAAAGCCACGGTTCACGGTTAACGCTCTCGCAATTGGTCGTGAAAATGATTGCGAGGCCGCGGCAGCGATTGATGTGGACAATGATGGCAGCCTGGACCTCGTATCCGGGGATATGTGGTACCGCAATCCCGGGTTTGCACCGCGCAAATTCAGGGAAATCGGTGCCTGGGGAAAGGGTCCGGGAGCAAGCGGCTATCGGGATGACTTTGCGGACCTCCCCGTAGATGTCGATAACGATGGCAAGATGGACCTTGTCAGTGCCGAATGGGCACGCGAGGAAGTCAGCTGGTACCGTAACACGGGTGGCAGTGGAAGCATTTGGCCACGCACCGTAATTGCAAAGCCAGGAAATAGCGAAACCGCTGCACTCGCTCCCATCTACGGAAAAAAGAACATCTGTATCCTTCCAAATGTCGCTCAGAAGGTCGTGTTTTACGAGCTGGTCCGCACCAAGACCGCACCGGGTTTTCAGTGGGTCGAACATAACATCGGAAGAGAAGGCGCCGGTCACGGTATCGGCTGGGGGGATGTCAATAAAGACGGCCGCACGGATATCATCACCAGCCGTGGATGGTGGGAGCAGCCAAAAGACAAAGCAGCAGCGTGGACTTGGCACGGGAGCTTTAGCTGCAACCCAGGAGACTGCTCGATTGGGATGCCTGTCTACGATGTCGACGGCGATGGCGATAATGACATCGTCTTTGGAAGTGGCCACAATTACGGGATGTACTGGCTGGAACAAACAGCAAAGGATACGTGGAAGCAACACACTATCGACAACACGTGGTCGCAGGCACATGCTGTTCACCTAGTACGCCTTCCGGGTTCCAAAGAGCCGGTTATCCTGACGGGTAAGCGCTACCTCGCACATGACCACGACCCGGGTTTTGATGAGCCGCTCGGCGTCTTTACGTATCGCTTTGACCGCAAGGCATCCAAATGGATAAAGACCGAGCTGTCCACCGGCGGCAAGGTCGGCACCGGACTGCACCTGACGCTCACAACGGTGAATGGTCTGGGAGATGTCATCCTTTGCCCAGGTAAGAGCGGATTTCATGTCCTACAGCTGGAGAAGTAACATCTAATGCAACGCGCACTTGCTTGGGTCGATGCCCAGACACTGACGATGGGTGGTCAAGGCTGGCCATCCGCCGAACCGTTCACCCGCCTCCCGAACATCGCCAAAGGTCGTGTCCCCGAAAGCGTCTGGGGGCTGAGCCGCGACTCCGCTGGAATCCACTGCGACTTTCAAACCCACTCCACCGTCCTCTCCCTTCGCTGGACGCTCCGCTCTGACAGCCTCGCGATGCCGCATATGCCAGCAACGGGCGTAAGCGGACTGGATGTCTATATCCACGATTCCCGCCGTGGCTGGACCTTTGTTGCCAATGTCCGCCCAAGTGGACAACAAAATGAAGGACGCGTCATCCTTCCCCCACTCGGCGGCGGCAAGCGACGCTTTAGGGTTTACTTGCCTCTGTACAATGGCGTTTCAAAGCTGGAGCTGTCAGGAAACGAAGGGATGCCTCTGGAACCGGTTGCTCCTCATAACGAAGAGAATGCCATCGTTGTCTACGGCACCAGTATCGCCCAAGGGGGCTGCGCATCCCGGCCGGGGAATGCATGGCCAAGCATGGTCGGTCGTGACTTCGGCAGAAGTGTCATCAACCTCGGATTCTCGGGCTCCGGGCGGATGGAAACGGAAGTCGTCGAGCTTATCGGGCAGCTGAACCCCGCCGTGTTTGTGATTGATTGCCTGCGCAATATGGGCAGCTTCTCAGAGGCCGAGCTCAAAATGCGTGTTGCACGGACTGCGGTCTTGCTAAGCACTGCTCATCCAAAGACGCCGCTCGTGTTTGTCGATCTCGACACGGATGGCGGACGCGACCGCTATACCGACCGCAATACTTGGCAACGGGATGCCGTCTTGTCCCTTCCTGAGCTCCGGTCGCGCAAGCTAGCCTTTGTCAACGGGGAAAAACTGCTTGGTACCGACAATGAAGGCACTGTGGATGGCGTTCATCCAAATGATCTTGGGATGCGGCGTCAGGCAGATGCCGTCTCAGCCGTCCTGAAGGGCATCATCCGAAAGCAAGGACAGTAACGCTTGCCCGCCGCAGAGCGCTTTACCAGCATCGCCGACTATGATGCGTTTCAGTCAGAGCCGACCGCCGGAGTAATCGACAGCCTCTCGAGTCTCGGTGGGACGTTGCTGGTCCTTGGCGCCGGTGGAAAGATGGGCCCCACCCTGTGCCGGATGGCATTGCGTGCAGCGGAAACCGGTGGCTTCGGCCTGCGTGTGATTGCCGTAAGTCGCTATGGTGATAAACAGGCGCGTGCCGTATTTGATGCAATGGGCTGCCAGACCATTGCTTGTGATCTCCTCGACACATCTGCGCTTGGATCCCTCCCGGATGTCAAAAACATCGCATATCTCGTAGGCCAGAAATTCGGCAGCCAGCACGACAGGGACCAGACGTGGCGGATGAATGCCATCCTCCCTGCACATGTCGCCAAGCGCTTCCCGGATAGCCGATTTGCTGTTTTGTCGACTGGAAATGTTTACCCATTTAGCGAGCCGGTTACCGGCGGTCCCCTCCCCGATGCTCCAACTGGGCCAATCGGTCACTACGCGAAGAGCTGTGTTGCGCGGGAACAGGCTTTTATTGATGCCGCCGCGAAGCGGGGAACAAAGTCATCAATCCTGCGCCTGAACTACGCAAACGAGCTTCGCTACGGTGTGTTGACAGATATCGCGCGCAAGGTGTGGAACCGGGAGTCGGTTGATATCTCGATGGGAGCGGTGAATGTGCTGTTTCAAGGGGATGCGTGTGCGTGGACATTGCAGTCGCTTGCATTGGCAGATAATCCACCAAGCATAATGAACCTTGCTGGCCCGGAAACCATCGGGATTCGAGAGCTCGCACAGTGGTTTGGCGCGCGCTTTGGGATTCCCGTGACGCCTACCGGAACTCCGGCAGCGACCAGCCTGCTCTCAAACGGAGCTGAGACGCATGCGCTTTTCGGTTATCCGCGGGTGTCTCTCTACGAAATGATGCTGCAGGTTGCGAGCTGGACTGAGCAGGGCGGTGAGATCAGCGGCAAGGCTACGAAATTCGAGGTTCGGGATGGACGTTTCTAAGCTTCGTTCTCGTCTGCTGGAAGGCGGTGTGATTCCTGCTCATCCGCTTGCGTTGACAGCCGAGCGGCGACTGGATGAAACCGCGCAGCGAAATCTGACAAGTTACTACATCGCAGCTGGAGCACACGGGGTAGCCGTTGGGGTGCATACAACGCAGTTTGCTATCAGAAAACCGGAAATAGGGTTGTACGAACCGGTGCTGGCGCTGGCTGCGGATGGGATGCGAGATAAGGACATCATTAAGATCGCCGGCGGCTGCGGCCCGACCGAACAAGCGCTTGCAGAAGCCGAAACGGCGAAGCGGCTCGGCTACGATGCCGTTCTGCTCAGCCTAGGTGGGCTCGCCACGTGGACGGAGAGTGCCCTGCTGGATCATTGCCGCGCGGTCGCGAATGTCATCCCGGTAATCGGCTTTTACCTCCAGCCGGCGGTGGGTGGACGTGCGTTATCGCGTCACTTTTGGCGGATGTTCTTCCAAATCGATAATGTGGTTGCCGTAAAGGTCGCGCCGTTCAACCGATATCAGACGTTAGATGTCATCCATGCCTTGGCGGAGTCCGGTCGGACCAATGTTGCTTTGTATACGGGCAACGATGATGCCATCATCCACGATTTGATCACTCCGTTTATCGTGGGGGATGTCACGCTACGGTTTTGTGGTGGGCTACTCGGTCACTGGAGTGTGTGGACGCGCAGTGCAGTAGATGTTTGGAAGCGCTGCCGCGAGGCGGTGGAATTGGGTTCGGCGGCGGCTGACCTTTTGGCGGATGCGGCAGCGGTCACCGAGCTGAATCGCGTTCTCTTCGATGCGGACAATGGCTTTGCGGGGTGTATCGCGGGTATTCACGATGTCTTGATGCGCCAGGGCCTGATGGCTGGGACGTGGTGCTTGGATCCTCAAGAAGGCATGTCGGCGGGTCAGGCAGAAGCGCTGCGTGATCTCGAACATCGCTATCCACACCTCACGCGTTTCTAAGCGTTACAGCCACCGGACGCGTTTGAAGTACATGATCAGTGCTGTGGTTAGCGTTTGTCTTTACATTTGATGGATGTGCATGCCACTATGCGGCAACCGCCCCGCCGTGTGACCAGTTCCACTTGTATTTCGAGTGGGATTTCGCTGTTAGGTGTAAAACAACCCCTACGCCGTCTTGTAAATCCAAAGACCAAGCTGGCTATGGCAAACGAAAAGCGTTCCGTTTTCGGCAACCGCCCCGCCATGTGACCAGTTCCACTTGTTCATCTTTGGATACGGGATGTTCTGAATGTGTTTACCGTTGTAATCGAATTGTTGAAGGCGATAGGAATCACAGACAAAAAGCGAGCCTCTCCGGTCATTGAAAATGCCGCATGGGCTGGTGAACTCGCCATTTCCAGTGCCTTCTTTGCCCCATTGCTGAACGAAGTGCCGATTGTTATCAAAATGCTGTACCCGCTCACACTTGTTTGGGATCGCATTTTCCACGGTATAGATGTGGTTGTTCTCGGTCACGGTCATCCCGCCGATATAGTTAAACTTTCCCTCACCACGGATGCCATAGCCGCCCCATTGGTTGAGAAAGCGACCGTTTCGGTCAAAGTGCTGTACGCGATGTGTATACATGTCCGCGATTACAATCGAGTTGTCGGCAAGGGTGTGGATGCTGGTGATGGTATTGAATTGGCCTTTGCGGATCCCTTTTCCACCTGAAACCAGCTCTTGTTTACCGCTTTGGGTAAAGCGCGCAAAGCGAAACTGATCGGCGAGCCAGAATGTGTAGTTTGCATCAATGGCGATGGCACAGGACTTGAAGCCCTTTATGGGTAGCTCTGCGAGCACTCGTCCACGCTGGTCAAGCTGTGTCAGGACGGGCCGATTGGATGTGTACCAAAGCGTGCCATCGGGAGCCGTAGCAATATTTCCTATCGATTTCGAAAGACACTTTGCCGGAATATATGACTTAACTGACATTTCTAAGTGCTCACCTTACTTACGACCATTCGTAATAAAAAACAACATATCGGCAAATCGAATGTCCATCTGTTCCGACTGCGTGTATTACCGTTATATAGAGTGGTGAAACATTGTGCAATCTAAAGAGATTTTATTTGATTAACTGAACGATGAATTGTCTTTGACGTGAAGCTACGTCTGGAATAGCTTACGAGAGTTGGTGTTAGTGCCTCCGTTATGCATCACGAAGCGTTTGGTAATTACTTCTCTGCCCAGTGATCTCGTGGCTTCTGGCGAATGTTAGACAAGTATAAAGATAAACAGCTCCCCTTCCGCTTCGCGGATGGGGAGCTGACGAGGTGATCTGCGGGATACGACTACGGAGTACGAGTGTTGGTCGCTTCCTTGGCAACACCGTTGCTCGTCGCCTTGAGGGTGATTAGGCGGCTGGCAGCAACTCCCGTGCTTGAAATCGTAAATGTCGCCGTAGTGTTTCCCTCAGCAACGATTACTCCTGCTGGAAACGACTCAGTCCTGCTCGATCCCTTGATGGCAACTTTAACTCCACCAGCCGGTGCAGCTCCAGTAAGCGTAACCGTTCCCGTGAGGGTCGTCGTACCAGAGACGGTACTTACGGATGTGGAAAGCGACTGCAATCCAGTCGGGACAGGCGCCACTACCGCTGGTTCGACTGCCGAACTTGCCTTCGCCATCGTAGGCATGACGACACCGGCGATCATCATCGAAATGCCGACGAGAGCTGAGAGACCAACTTTGGCAACAGACATGTTATTTGCGCCAGAAATGCATACAGCCGTACTAACCAGTGCAGTACGTTGCATCGGTTTCAATTCAAAATACTGGTAATCCTACGAGGTAAAACTAGCACTATTACCAGTATTTCACGCCGAAATGAGGTGAACTCGGACTCTTTGGTGCGTCTAACATGTTGAGTTGTTTACACAGCAATTTTGCTGGGATGTTGTGCGACAAACCGATGAACATCCCGCACCAACGGTGACGCAAGCTAGTCCTACATCATTACGGTTAGGCCTGTAGTTCTACGTACATCGAGCAGCCCCGCAGCAGAATCCGATCAATGCTTGAACGGCAGTGAGTTAGCACAGCAGCCTAGAGGTCGAACCCTATATCCGCAGGAAGATCTTGTTCTTCTGCATCCAGTAAAGAATGCCCCAGACAACCAAAAGGGTCGCGCCGCCATGGAGCAACGACTCATACGCATGCCCGAAGACCTCGAATGGTGCCTTACCAAAATGGCGATACAACGCATCCTCAATCATGGATGTAAAGAACCAGGACATTACATAGGCAGCAATGGAATTGACACCGATCACGACCAACGGAAAGGCCGGCTTTACCATCCCACGGATATCGACTAAGTACCGAAAGGCAGCCAGCATCCAACAACAAATCCCACCGCTAAACAACACCCAGCTCGGCGTCCATATGCGCTTGACAACCGGACATAGACCCAGCTGATCGAGGAGCGATCCAGCCACGATTCCGACCAGCCCGGCGATGAGCAGCCATTTCATCCGGGTAGTCTCAGCCAAGGTACGATCTTGTAGCTTCGATCCCGCGAACATCCCCAAAATCATCGTCCCAAGCGTTGGTATAAAGCTTAGCGCCGCGTAGCCGCCTCCGTTGTATTTGAATGGCTCTTCGTGCGGGAGAGCGTTTCTAAGCCATATCTCAACCTGCATCGCAAGGTTTGTGTTCTTGTCCCAATGCGCTGCAAAACCAGTGACATGATGGTTCCACTCTGGCTTGACGCCAACCGTAACAGGGTCAAAGCCAGGCGGCGGCAATGGTGTCAGTGCAAATGCCAGCCAGTAGCCAAAAAGGATGACGCCCAATGCCACCCACTGCCAGTGTCGCTTTAGGTGAGCAATCCCGTACAGAAAAGCATAGCCAAGTCCGATTTGTGAGAGGGTGTCTTCGAATGTCCAATACGTCTGGTTCTTACCCAGTGAGCGCAGCACGACTCCCAGAAGTACCAATGTAAGTGCACGCCAAATGGCATGCAGCGCACGCTTTTGTGGCGACTGCCCCTGGCTGGTCCGGGATGCAAGCGAAAATGGCATCGCCACGCCGACCAGAAAAGTAAAGCTAGGCTGGATCATGTCGTGCAGCGAACATCCCTGCCACGAAACATGGCTTTGGTGAAATGCCATGAACTCAAGAAATGCGTTTCCGGGGACTTTCTCAGCGATGTCTTCCCACTTGAGTACCTCACCGAGCATCAGGAGCATCACAAAACCGCGGTAGGTATCGATGGATGTCAACCGATTTGATGTCGGTTTGGGAATCGCGACCTGGGTACCGGCATCCAATGTTGTCGTACTCATCTCAAACCCCTTCCATCGCAAACACATCCGCTTCGGCCAAGCTAAAACGAAGGATCACGGGCCGGTTGCCGAGCTCCTTTACGGATGCACGCTTGTAAGTGACCTTTCGCAAAAAGAAGTCACCAATAAGCGGAATGGCATCGGATTTACTATAACCCGGCAATACTCGGCCATCTGTCCCAAGGACCTCTACAACCACTTCACCGCCCGCACTCGTCGCGAAGTTGATCGCCAGTTCGCGCCCACCAAGCATCAGCGGAGATGTCTCAAAAACACCGCTGCCACTCGCCGAAACTGATCCAATGCGATCAAGCGGCCACTCGAGACGCTCAATATGCGCGCTAGGCGTCCCTGTTGCCCGGCAGATATACATCGACATTGCATCGCGTCCGGTCTGCACAATCCCACACGCAGGGTAGTTTGCGCGAGAGACCCAGTTGGATGCACCAATGCCAGGACGTATCAAGGCTCCCTCGAGGTCACGGTGGACCGTAGTGCCGCCGCGGCTTGTCAGCAATACAGCATCCGATGTGTCCTTGAAGTAATCCGGGTGAATGCCGACCTCTTTGGCATCCGCAGCGGACAACACCTGACGCCCAGGGAAAAAGCGGGCTGCTGTACCCAGCAAGATATGCGGTGCGCGAAAGTACGGCGAGAACTGGTTGATGTAGTAGTGCGTGTCCGGAAGCGGGCGGTTATCGGGACCACTAAATGTCATAAACGATGACTTTGACCACATCCGAAAATCAGCGCTCTCCCACCGGCTAATCCACCGCGTTCCACGTTGCCACGTGCGTCCGTAAACGATGTACTTTTGCTCAGCTTCCGACCACAAAGGGACATTTTGGCTGTCAAACGCAAAGTGACCAGTGTCATTGGTGATCGCTGGAC
>JBJTQN010000102.1:0-11765 GCA_046075665.1 Armatimonadota bacterium
CCATTGACTGCCATCGGCGCGAACTGCTCTCTTGGACCAGATTTGCTCTCCCCATTTATTGCGGAGCTGCACCGAATCGTCGACATCCCAATTATCGTCTATCCGAATGCAGGTCTTCCGAATCCACTTGCTCCAACCGGCTATGATATGGGACCAGAGAGGATGGCAGAGCTGGTAGAGCCGTGGATCGAAAACAGATGGATTAACATCATTGGTGGATGCTGTGGAACAACGCCTCGGCATATTGAAAAGCTTGTGGAAGCAGTAAAGGGACGTCGGGGACGCGTGGCTCCGGTGATTGACGAGACCCTAAGGTTATCCGGCACATATCCATTCAATGTCACGGATGAGACAAATTTCATCAATATTGGTGAGCGTTGCAACGTTGCCGGTTCTCTAAAATTCAAGCGCCTCATACAACAAGGCAACTTTGATGCTGCCCTTGCTATCGCGTTGGAACAAGTGGATAACGGGGCGCAGCTCCTTGATATCTGTTTCGATGGAGATGGCCTGAGTGACTCAGCAGCACTGATGACACGCTTTATGAACCTGATTCATGGAGAACCCGCCATTCATAAGGTACCTTTGGTGATTGACTCATCGGACTTCGATGTGTTACTCGCTGGCCTGAAGTGCTGTGTAGGAAAACCGATTGTCAACAGCATCTCACTAAAAGAAGGTGAACAGGAATTCCTGCGAAAAGCCAGACTCTTAAAGCGCTATGGCGCAGCCATGGTCGTCATGGCCTTTGATGAAAATGGTCAGGCGGACACACTTCCGAGGCGGATTGATGTCTGCCGGCGCTCATACGATTTGCTCACAACGGAAGCCGGCGTAGATCCTCAGGACATCATCTTCGACCCCAACGTTCTCGTGATCGGTACGGGAATGGATGAACACCGTACATATGCGGTTGACTTTGTAGAGACCGTCCGTTGGATTAAGGCAAACCTTCCAGGTGCGCGAGTGTCTGGTGGAATATCTAACATTTCTTTTTCATTCCGTGGCAACAATCCCGTCCGTGAGGCTATTCACTCAGCATTTCTGTTTGAATCTATCAAAGCGGGACTTGATATGGGCATCGTTAATGCAGGTGCCCTTCCCCCTTACGATGCGATTCCCAAAGACCTATTGGATGCCGTAAGTGACTTACTTTGGAACCGTACAGATTCAGCCACCGATGTCCTAACAGAGCTTGCAGAAAAGTACCGCGGGACAGGTGAAAAGGTGGCGGTCGTCGCTCAGGAATGGCGTAGTCTGTCTGTCACAGAGAGAATTGGCCATGCTCTGCTCTACGGAATCACTGAGTTCATAGATCAGGACACACTAGAGGCATTACAGGAATTCGAACGCCCACTAAAGGTTATTGAGGGGCCACTCATGCAAGGCATGACGCATGTTGGAGACCTCTTTGGAGCTGGAAAACTGTTCCTTCCTCAGGTGGTAAAGTCTGCCCGCGTCATGAAGCAGTCTGTGAAAGTTCTAACGCCTTACTTGGAAGCCGAGAAAGTCGACTCATCGTCTGCAGGAAAATTTCTCATCGCGACAGTTCGCGGAGATGTCCACGATATCGGCAAGAACATCGTGGGTGTAGTGCTCGCATGTAATGGCTTTGAAGTCATTGATATGGGAGTGATGTGCCCTGCTGAGAGAATTGTTGATAAAGCGGTCGAAATCGGTGCCGATATAGTCGGTCTTTCAGGATTGATTACACCTAGCCTTGAACAAATGATGATTGTTGCTGAGCTGATGGAAGAGCGTGGCCTGAAAATCCCACTTCTGATCGGCGGTGCAACGACCAGCCGTAAACATACTGCAGTAAAGATTGCACCAAAGTACTCTGGAGGTGTTGTACACGTCCTCGATGCAAGCCGTGCTGTACCAGTGGCAACAAGTCTGGTCTCGACTGAATCCACAGTGTTTCTGGATAGCAACGAAAAGGATCAAGCAGAGCTGCGTGAGCGCTTTGCCCGTAAGCAGGCTGGATCGAATCTAATACCAATTGGGGTCGCAAGAAGTAATTCCGAAGTGATCGGCTGGGATGAGAAAACAGCAGTTATTCCAACAAGCACTGAAGTTCACAAAGGCAAGTCAATTGACTTATCCATCCTGAGAGATTTCATTGACTGGAAACCGTTCTTCATCACTTGGGACCTCCATGGAAGTTATCCGGATATTCTGACGGATTCCGTTGTAGGTGATGCTGCATCAAACCTATACAACGATGCGCAAGCGATGCTCGACAAAATCATCAAGGAGAAATGGCTTGACGCGAGGGCCTCGTATGGTTATTACAAAGCGAGAAACGCCGGCGATGATGTTGTTATCGAAGACGGTACCGGATCGGAACATGTATTGCACTTCCTTCGCCAACAAGGATCAAAGACCAGTGGGTCGAAGAACAAATGTTTGGCGGATTACGTGCGACCATCCGGGGACTGGTTAGGAATGCTCGCTGTTACAGCGGGGCATGGATGTTCAACTCGTGTAGCTGAGTTTAAATCCAACGGCGATGACTATAGTGCCATTTTACTTGAATCATTGGCAGATCGATTGGCCGAGGCAGCTGCGGAATATGTTCATCACTTAATGCGAACAAACTTTGGAATAGAGCCGGAGCAGATGCCGCTAAAGCAAATGATTGCCGAGGACTACATTGGAATCAGACCCGCTCCGGGATATCCTGCATGCCCAGACCACATTGAAAAAGTGACTTTATTCAATATCTTGGATCCGGATTGCTCTGCAGGTATAACGCTCACCGAAAGCCTCGCAATGGAACCTGCAGCGTCCGTTTGTGCCATCGTCTTTCCAAATTCCGATGCCCGGTACTTTAGTGTAGGTACTCTGGGTAAAGATCAGGTTTTGGATTATGCCGCGCGAACCGGTCGTAGTGTAGCGTCCGTTGAGCGCTCACTCGATGCGTACCTTGGCTATGATGATTAACGAGGAGTTACGTGCATGACTAGTTGTGTCTTGGTTACAGGATCAGCTCATGGTATCGGAACAGCAATCGTAAGAGCTTTCCTAATGGCTGGAGCTACAGTTCTCTTAGTGGATGTAAACGAGCAGGAACTGCAGAAAACGGTATCCGCGCTGTCTCTGGAATTTGGTGATAGGGTCTCAAGTGTAACCGCTGACCTATCTAATCAGGACGGTGTAAAAGCTGTTCTTGCGGCCGCTAAGGGTCTTAAATTCCCGATTTCGTGCATTGTAAACAACGCTGCCGACCAGACTCCCGGTACAACGGAGTCGACCACCATTGACATGTTTCAGCGAACAATGTACATAAACGTCACCGCACCGTTTCTACTAGTGCAGGGACTGCGTGATGACTTGATTGCGACATCTGGTTGCGTTATCAACATAGGCAGCCTTGTTGGTAATCAACCGATTCCTGGACGTGTGGCATACAACACATCAAAAGCAGCAATCGCGGGATTGACTCGATCCCTCGCTGTTGATTTAGGTCCGTTTGGTATTCGGGTAAACGCAATCGCACCTGGCCACATCATGACCGATGGTGAAGAAAAGTGGAAGTCAACGTACGACGAATTTCAACAACAGGTATTCCCCACCAGCTATGCAATTGGGCGTGTAGGTCAAGCCGACGAAGTTGCGCATGTTGCTGTATTCCTGGCATCACCGTCTGCCAAGTTCATTACAGGCGTAACACTTCCCCTTGACGGTGGAATGTCGATTCTTTGCCCTGAGACGGCATCGTTTTCAGCCGCAGCTGTAGCGCTTTCGTACGCCGACACACGAGTGACAAATGCGTAGCCCATTCGTAGATTGTTAGGGAATTTGATACTGTGTGCATACTCAAATAGAGTGTTTCTCGGGCGTATGTTTAGAACTATTCTGGTAGCACTAACGCCCATGTCTTGAACATTCTGCTGACCATGTGGTCTTCTGTCAGTTTTGACAAATCCTTGCAACTGCTGGCCATAAACCACGGCTGGCATGTGCATACCGGTGTATTCGGCAACGTGAAATGAGCCGTCACTTGTTAGGTGATGATGGACCTATTTTTTGCGGATCGTTCATTAAAATCGTATACTTACCTGCAACACGAGAAGTGTCATCAATGAGGATGTACAGACCCCGCATGTTGTATCCAAGTCGTATTTCAACCAGTCTCACTGTATCACCGAAAGGTACGTGTCAAATATGATGGTTCGTGGATCCGAGACACCCCGAAGCCTCCAACTCAGATACGCCGGTCAGTTGGACCGTGAAATTGTGGAGCGCGCACAACGGGGCGAGGACTTCGCTGCGGAATACCTGTTGTACAAATATCGAAACCTCGTCAAAACCAAGGTTAAATCCTACTTCCTTATTGGCGCTGAAAAAGATGACCTGCTTCAAGTTGGAATGATTGGACTTTGGCAGGCAATCATTGATTTCAGAGCTGACAAAGCCATCTCATTCCCAGCCTTTGCGAAAGTGTGTATCCAACGACACATCATCACCGCGATTAAAACTGCAACCCGACAGAAACAGCAGCCGTTGAATACAAGTTTGTCATTGGAATGCCCAAGTGACGACCCCAGTGCCGACTGGAACCTTTCAGAGATTCTTACCAGTGAGAACGCATTGGACCCTGAAGATATGGTGTTACGCTCTGAGGATACAAAAGAACTTCGAGACAACCTGACACGCCTATTATCGGAATTCGAATGGAGAGTCCTTGCTGGGTACCAGCTGGGCAAGAGTTACCGTGAGATTGCTGACGAGCTTACCTGTAAAACAAAGTCAGTTGATAATGCCCTTGCACGTATTAAACGTAAAGTTGGTACTTTGAACGTGGGGAACGCAGATTTAGGGGCGCTCCACCTATAACGTATTCGAGATTTGCATTCTCAATAATGTTATACTTTGAGCGTACGGGAGAACGTTTTGCAAATGTCTAATGATCTTTCATCTGTGTTCGCGTTGGCATTGGAACACAAGATTAATGGTCGCTATGCGGAAGCCGAGGCCGGCTTCAAGTCGGTAATCTCGTCCGCTCCATCGCATGCTGAAGCCCACCACGAACTTGGTCTAATCTACAGTTTTCAGGTGCTTATTGATGAGTCGTTGCTAGAACTCGAAACTGCCGTTCGGCTAGAGCCGAATAGCATCACATATATGCTCTCATTGGCTAAGACGCTCACAATGTTTGGGGAGTTTGACCGGGCAAAGTCATTGTTCTCGCAGATTTTGGATGTCGACCCATTTAACGATGAAGCAGCGAAGAACATGGACTATCTGCGAAGTGTATAGTGCGTTCACAACAAACGTAAGGCAGCGTTATCTAGTGGTGACGCTGTTTTTGTTTGTCATCCTACTTAAGTTTGTCCTAATGCTTGTACGTGGGGAAACGTTTATTCCAACTTGGGTCTATCAACACTTAACTCCTTGGCAAACAAATCAAAAATCTCCATGGAATGTCCTGGGAGCAGACGGGCTATTCGAGTTTCTTCCTTGGCGCAAGGTTGTGATGGAATCAATCGCGAATGGACAGATTCCGTTAGTCAATCCATATGCCGCCACGACATTAGGCGGACAACCATTATTGGCAAATGGTCAAAGTGGGTTCTTTTACCCACTTCATTGGCCACTTTGGATCTTGCCGTCATCCTATGCACCTTCAACATTGATGATTTCGTTGATAGTCCACATGGGAATTCTCGCCACTGGTGCATATGTCCTCGCAAGAAAGCTCGAAGTAAGTAGAGTCGGCGCCATTTTAGCTGCAATTGGCTTTTCACAGTCTGCAACGATCGTTAGTTGGTTACCTCTTTCGACACACCTGACTGTGGTGGCATGGCTTCCATGGATGTGGCTTGCCTCTATCAAGAAGTCTTACAGGATGCTGGCAATCGTTTCTATGATGTCGATGCTCGCGGGTCACTTACAGCTAGCAATGTACTCGCTTCTAACATCTGGATTGATTATCATCGCGTTGAACTGGAAAAATAAACGTACATTTCGAACAACAACAGCGATGATATTAGGAATCGTGCTGTCTGTATGTCAGTTGTTACCATCAGTTGAATTGGGTCAGCAGTCCCACCGAGGAGGTGTTGCTGCATCCGCTGAGGGCTACGCAGCGTACACCAGTAATGCGATGCCATTACACCATCTCATCACGTGGCTAATACCGAACTACTTTGGCAACCCAACTTTGAACGCTGGGAACGCATGGCTTGTTACGGAAAAAGGAATTCAAAACAACTATGCAGAGTGGGCACTATACACGGGAATCGTTGTGCCACTGTTTTTTTTCGCTTCCTTGTTTTGCTATAAGTCCCTTCAACGCGGACACAAAGTAATTCTGATTACAGCAATCCTGGCTATTGCCGTCGCGTTGGGAAGCCCACTTTGTGCAGTTCTCTATTTCGGGATTCCAGGATTTGCGGCTACAGGTAACCCGGCACGAGTCCTCCCCATCCTATCACTGGCGATTTGTCTGATAGCTGGAACCGCACTTAATCGGATTCGACTGCGCCATCTCGCATACAGCCTTTTGCTTATTGCGGCGATCTGTGGCGTATGCATGGTACTCGCAAATCAAGTTGTCGTTAAGCTGTCGTTGCCCAAGGACGTAACGACCGCGCTTTCGACTGACGCCTTATTCACACAAATTCCAATCCTATCCCTGTCGATTCTTATTACGGCGCTGGTTCTACGGCTTCGGCATCGCTACCCTGCTGCGCAATGGTTTATTCCAATCTTGTTACTTGCAGATCTGTGGCAATGGTCTGCAAGCTACTATCCTGTGAGCTACTCATCGGATGCTATCCGAACAACACCTGGTATTGAATATCTAAAGCAAAATGCAGCACAATCTCCCATTGCGTGCATCGTGGGTAACTGGTCACTTGGCGCATCATCACCACAAGGAGCTACACTGCCACCTAATCTTCTGTCACTACATCACCTTCATGACATCGCAACCTATGACAGTTTGCTCTTACGTGACGACAAGCGACGCTTAGAGGCTCTCGCCGGCGAAGACCTGATGCCCCCTGAGAATGGAAACATTTTGCGTGTTCCTCATATCGATGTGGCATTATCACTAGGTGCACATTGGGTGGTACTTCCCCCATCAAACGTAGCTCCGCCGGCCGTTTGGGTCGTGGCCTACAGCGGAAGTGACATGACTATTTTACGAAGTCAAGCATCCACCAGCACCCTTCCGGCGAGACGAAACTTTGCCACGACCTCACTTAGAGTTGGGATGTTCTTCTCGGTAATCGTTGGCGTAGTTCTCTTCGTAACCTTTAGTCCTCGGAAGAGATTGCAAATCCAATACAGCTAAGGAACGTTGTGCCGTTGCCTCGGTTACCCAAGTCCTTTACTTGGCTTGGATAAGCACGGCGACATCATTCAGTACTGTGAGCACGGCATGTACAACAAAACATGGAAACATCGACCTTGACCTAAGGGCCCACATCCCAAGTATCACAGCACCAAAGAATGAGCTAATTACTTCGATTGTTGGTTTTCCAAAGTGCATTATCGTAAAAAGTAGAGCTTGCACTAGTATTCCCATCGTTGGATTACTGACGCGTTTGACACAGTTTAGAAGATAGCCGCGGAAAAACCATTCCCATGCAAACATGTAAGTAACAAGAACGACTTGATGACGCATAAGCCCTAACGCACTGATCTCTGGTGGACTATCAATGATTGCTCCACTTTGTCGCATTGAGCTGATGTAATACGATTGAAAATCTGAAGATTTTGCCGTAACTAGCACGATTGGAAAAAACAACAATCCGGCGATAAGAGCGACGTATACGTGCTTACGGTTACACATCTGCAATCCATAGTCACTCAGGTTCTGACGAAACATGATTATCGCGATAATGGGTATGACCAACAGTCCGATATCGTTAATCAGGTAGTATTCCATGAACGACATTGGATTGGCGGATCGGAATACGCTCCAGCCACCGTTCAGGTAGAGCAACGCAATCCCTAAACTGATACCTATACCAGCCAACCTGGCATCAACATGCTTTACGAACTCAATGAATTTCAATGGTTAGCCAACTCCTGCACAACACTAATCAGATCATCCCGACGACTTTGGAATTGACCATAATTCATCCGTTTGCCAGAGCGAAAAACATCGGGATTTACCACTGCAATTTGTCGAATAATGTCATGCAAAGTCTTACCGCTGACGGATTGCCCTCGTCCAAAGGCACAAAAGTCAGCCCCACCCTTGACCTGGATATCATATGGATGACCAGATTCAGGTGTTACCTGCGAATGAAAAACCCACTTATGAAAATTTGGATCAGATTCCATGTCCATTAATAACAGGAGTTGTTTGATGGGCGACATTGAAGGACAACTTAGTACTGAATCTGTACCGATTACCAACGGTATTCCACTTTGATACATTAGGTCAACAGGTGGTCGTTTACACTGAAGAAACTGATTGCTTTCCGGACAAACGGACACTCGTGATTCCCGTGCCTTCACCACGGCGATATCATCGGGTGTCCAGTTACAACCATGAACGAGAAGTGTATTCTGAGAGACAAGCCCCAAGCGATCAAAGTGCATGATTGCACTAGAATGTGGTGACTCATGCACTATGTTGCGATTCCTGTACATCTCAACGAACGGGCCCACATTGTTTCGACAAAATTGATCTTCTTCCGGGCTTTCATCAACGTGGATACAAACAGGAAGTCCATGTGCCCGCGACACCACAACATCCAGAACGGCTTGGCAAGTACTATAAACAGCATGAGGTGCGATGCCAACCGGCAATTTCCCCAGACAACGATGCAGGTCATCTATTCTTGATTCGCAACGTATTGAATCTATGTCAGAAACTAGTCCACTTACTTCCCGATAACTGGTGCCCCGCAGTCCACATGAGAACATCATGAAGGCAGCGAATCCAGAATCACTGCAATCTTCTGTGGATGCGTATCCCATTTCAAGGAGTTTATTCACACCATAATAGGTACTCAGCGCCCAAAGTGCCTTAGGAAGGCAGAACTTCATCCGGACAACATCGCGAACCCATGGGAAGAACGGTCCCGGTGGAAGAATGCCACTTAGTAATTGATATTCGGTATGGCTGTGACCATTATGAAAGAGTGGGGTTACCGCAGAGTAGAACACAGCATCGATATCGACTCCCGGTGAAATATCCGTGATGAAGCCATCAACCACTGTGAGCGTTACATCTCGCAGAAGGGTGCCATCTGCAAGGATAATGACACCGGCACTCAGTCGCATTTTTGATTAATCAGTACACAAAGACTGACCGACGGGACCAAGATCTGTTGCCCACGCTCTCTGATATTGGTCATAGGACGCTGACTTGGCATGTCCGTCAAGATATAAGACGTTATAGCGCAAGCCAGAAAGTCCAATAGCTAGGCTGCTTCCATGCCACGAGCCATTACCATCAAAGAGGAAGTTCACACCCGCCGGTCCAACTGCAGATTGGGATTGCAAATCGAAAGCTTCGAGTGAATCGATGTTGGCTCTTCGAAATGCGAGCTCAGTCCGGAACAGGTACGATGCCCCGTATTTTTTGAACATGGTGGGACGGGCAGGCAATGGACAAGGACCACCACATGAATAGTTGTTATCAAGAATATCAAAGCCAGCATCGCCAGGACAGCGCCAAATATCATTTGAATTGATGTATGAATCCATCGCGCCCGACAAAACCATCAAAGGCGAATTCGGATTTGGACTAGGATGTAGGAATGGCATTATGTCCAGCTGCGCTTTACATTGAGGTATGGAGGACCATATCTGAGGTACGTAGGCATCAGACGCGTCTTTTGCGAAAGGGACCATCCCGTCATAATCCTGAGCATACATTTGCAGTGCCAGGCCAATCTGTCGAAGATTACTCGTGCAGACAGTCTGTCTTGCTTTTCCTCTTGCAGTGGCAAACACTGGAAAGAGTATGGCTGCGAGAACAGCGATGATGGCTATAACCACTAGCAATTCAATCAAGGTAAATCCGCGACTCATGGTTATACTTTACCTGACTAGGTATAGCTGCACTAAACAATCGACGTTAGTTCAAGGGAGAATTGCTCCGCAATCTCAGCTGAATAACAGTTTCCATGTGCAAAAGCGAGTCCATTACGAAGGGTGGAGTCAGTGCGCACAGCCTCTTGCCATCCCTTGGATGCAAGCTTAGCGACATAGGGCTGGGTTGCATTTGTAAGCGCAAACGTCGACGTGTAGGGTACGGCTCCTGGCATGTTGGCTACACCGTAATGTAGCACTCCATCAACAAAGTACACTGGGTCCCGATGTGTTGTCGGACGAATTGTCTCCACACAGCCACCTTGATCTACCGCAACATCAACAATCACAGCGCCGGACTTCATTGCTGAAACGAGCGATGCAGGTACAAGCGTTGGCGCTTTTGTACCACGGATTAAGACGGCACCGATGAGTAGATCGGCGTTCAGCACAGAATCACGGATTGTTCCACTGTTTGCATAGAGTGTCGTAACATTCCGTGGCATGACGTCGTTCAGATACCGTAACCGCGGAAGTGACACATCAAGGACAGCGACATTAGCCCCCATACCTGCAGCAACTTTGGCAGCCTCTGTACCGACCATACCACCGCCAATGATAGCCACGTTTGCAGGTAAGACTCCGGGAACACCGCCGAGTAGAATTCCCCGTCCACCCATTGCCCGCTCGAGATATTTGGCTCCCTCTTGAACCGCCATACGTCCCGCAACTTCACTCATCGGTGCGAGTAAGGGCAGCTGACCATCGGGTGATTGAACGGTCTCGTAGGCAATACAGACTGCACCAGATGTTCTACAAGCTTCCACAAGGCTTGGAACTGCCGCAAAATGGAAGTATGTAAAGACAATTTGTCCCTTACGAAGATGTGCATACTCGGAGGGAAGCGGTTCCTTAACCTTCACAATCATGTCTGCCGTATCCCAGACATCAGCGGCAGTCGGTACAACCTCAGCCCCAGCAACAGTGTACTGATCGTTACCAAGACCGATCCCCGCAGCGCAATCGGATTCAACGATTACTCGATGTCCTGCTGAAACCAACGCTTCGACACCAGCAGGGACAAGCCCTACCCGGTTTTCATCCACCTTAATTTCACGCGGGACACCAATAATCATTTTGATTCGTCTCCAGAAACCATAGTGTCTGTGACCGACTTCTCAAACGATGGCAGTAACGCCTGACTCGGGAAGACTCCCATCACAATCACTAATGTTGCCGCTGAAACAGCAACCAGTTTGCTTGGTCCATCTGATGTGACAATATCCGTTTGCTCAGCATCGAAGAAGAACATTTGACTTATAACACGTAAATACGCGTACAGGCCAATCGCACTCCCGATTAACGCAATCACGGCAATCCAAGTACCACCGGCACTAAGCAACGACATGAAAATCCCAAGCTTAGTGAGGAAGCCTACTGTCAATGGAATGCCAGATAGTGATAGCAGGAAGATGCCAAACGTGATGGCAGCTCCAAGGTTACGCTTTGCTAAACCGCGATAGCTGACAACAGAATCAGCATCTTCACCATTCTTGCCTAGCCAGGCGACCACTGCAAAACTTCCAATCGTAGTGATGGAATAAGCTACGATGTAAAAGGAAACAGCAGTTACTGCCGCTGACTGAGACGTGGCTCCAAGCGAAGCCAGAAGGCCAAGAACAATATAGCCGCCGTGCGCAACTGATGAATAACCAAGCAAACGCTTGATGCTGGTCTGATTTGCCGCGCCCGCATTTCCA
>JBJTQN010000103.1:0-2795 GCA_046075665.1 Armatimonadota bacterium
ACGCCAAGGCCAAATCCGTCATCGTCAACCAGGGCAGCCCACCCTTCCGTAGGCAACGCGTTGACCCACGGCCAGCCCTCTTTATGGTCGTTTCGCAGCTCGCGCAGAGCATCCCATGTGAATGGCTTATCCCCCGTATACGTCATTAAGTGGTGAAATGGCCCATTCACATAAACAGCCGGGACTTCCTGCGCTCCAACTTTGTACTGCGTTTTGTCTCCCCGATGATTCGTCAGACGCGCTTTGTATGTAAACGCAGATTGCTTTGGATCAAGTGTGATCCAGGTCTCCATCGTGCACTCACCCGGGTCATTATTCATCGGCCACAGCATCGGGATTGTCGTTACATATAATGTGTCATCCCCGACACGGACATCCACGACCTTTGATCCATTACGGTACGCATCCCCGGTTTGGATTGGATTCCAAGGAAACGATGCCCACTCTTTACTCTTTTCCTTGCCCGCACGCTGGTAATTTGCCGGTCCGGAATAGTACGACTGCTGAATCTGCCGGCCGAGGTCGTGGGAGTTAATGATGTTTGGTCCACCCGGGACAGAAACGTGTGTAATCGCACCACCCCACTTGCGCGTGATGCCTACACGGATGTGGTTGTTTTCGATGTACTCGTAATCAGAGGTTTGGGGATTATGCATCGTCGTCGATTATTCATTCAGCAGAACAATACGCGATTCTTCGCCGTGTGCCGGTCATGACAACAACGGATGGAAGAATCCCCGTGCAAACCTGTGTTGTTGAATTGTAGTACGATGGAAATCGGGCAATGCGCATTTCAATCCTTGAACCACTCTCACTGGTTGATGACAATGGTACGGCGTTTTATCTTTCGCACAAAGAGCAAATGCTTGTCGCAATGTTGCTTGCATCTCCTGTTGGCTGTAGTCGCGTCTCCATACAAAATGCACTCTGGCCGACATCTACCATTGAAAGCCGTCAGGTAAGGCTGAGTCAGACGCTAGCCAAGCTTCGAAAGATCATTGGACAGGATTCGATCAAGACAATCGATGGCAATGTTTGTCTCGATCTGACGCTGGCCGATACTGAGCTTGGCGAGCTTGAAGCAACCATCGAGGCACTCAAAGACAATTCAACCACTGACATTTCGAGACAGCAGGCTGACGCATTACTTCAAAACCTTCGGCAACGCAAGCTTAGCCAGCAGGCAATAGATACCAATAAGACGCTCGGCACACGGTGGGCGGCCGCACTTCAATCTCTTCAAGCAGCTCTGTCAACGGACTTTGAGTCGCTCGATTCAACCTCGCAATCCACGAAACCCCAAGCTGATACCGTACAGAACAGTCACGGTGCTAGAAATCCTTCGGTGGGATTGCTTTCCATTATCGGGGCTACCATCATCGGAGCTGCCATCTTTGGCTTACTTGCTCTTAAGCCGAAGGCTGTGACTACAACTAAACCAGTCATTCCAAAAGTCCTTCCATTTACCGCCTTCGTATTGGCTGAAGACCGTGAAAACACTGGTGTACCGACAAACTCAGAAGCAACAGCTGTGGCTGTTGGAGCGGAAAATGATGTCTTCGCTTGCGGGTACATGCGTACTGCGGGTTCAGATGTCGATGGTTTTTTGATGCGGGTCAACCGGAAGTCAGGTCTGGTTTGGAAGACTGATCTCCCCGGCTTTCGCCGTGATTGCGATCGGGCATTTTCAGTCTTGCCTGAACCGGATGGAAGTTGTTGGGTAGCGGGCGACACATATATAGACCAGCGGATAACAGTGAATGGTCGGGAAATCCCAGTCGGCTGGCACCTGATTGTTTGGAAGGTCGGAGCGAATGGCATTGTCGCCAATAAGTTTGTTGGGCAAGCAGTAGCAGTTGAGTCTCCACGGGATGCGTGGCTAACGACGGACAATGTCGGTGGTGTTTGGGCGGCCATTCAAAGTCGCAAATCAAGTGGATCAATCCCTGAAGTAATGCACATCAGAGAAAATGGACATGTGGATTTTGATAAACAAGTGGGAGATTTTCCATTTGTCACCCAATCCATCGCTACGGATAGATTTGGTCAAGTTTTTCTTGCAGGCAGCATGGTAGGTACATCGCAAAATACCGTGACACGAAAATACGCCATTATGGCACTGGACGCTCACGGAAGGCTTGCACTAAGTAAAAACCTCGGGGATGAGCCTAACCGGCAATCATCTTACATTAAGGTTGAAGCAGGACCTGATGACCAAATGTGGGTTACGCAGCAATTAATCGTGGGAACAAAGCTGGCGCATCGAGTTATGTTGATGTCTTCATCAACGTACGAAATTAGGCTTGTCGATGACTTTTTCCAACCATCACCGTCATCGGTTTTGATATCCCGCGGAGACACATCGGCCCCGGATCGCTCCGTTGTGTCGGCGGTGTATGAAGGTGGATTGTTATCCATCACTCACACCAAATTGCCAGAATCACCAAAGAGCGTAATCGAGTTACAAACAAAAACTGACTCAGCAGATGTGTTGAGCATACTGGCGATGACACACCGGGATTCATCGGGTCCTGCAGCCATCTTGACAACCCAAAACGCGGGCAACTCCAAGTGGAGTAGCTACCGATTTTCGATTACGGGACGAAGTGCATCTGTATCACAGCTGGATGCCAAACCTGAGGTCAGATTATCATCGTGTGTCGAAAGTGTCTGCGCAGGATATGTACTGCGTGATGGAATCCCTCATGCGGTTGTCGGACTGTTTAAGTAGGCTGGTTCTACGTTTTCGCGACATCCTTCATCGTCGACTTAACGAATTTATATGTTAAGCCGCG
>JBJTQN010000104.1:0-3537 GCA_046075665.1 Armatimonadota bacterium
TTGTACTTTGCGACCCGGTCCGAACGGCTAGGCGCACCGGTCTTGATCTGACCACAGTTGGTTGCGACGGCGAGGTCAGCGATTGTGACATCTTCGGTTTCACCTGAGCGGTGCGAAAGAATGGCGGTATAACCGGCACGCTTTGCCATCTCGATAGATTCCAATGTCTCCGTCAGGGTACCAATTTGGTTGACCTTGACGAGGATGGAGTTGCCGAGACCACGTGCGATTCCATCGGACAGGCGCTTGGTGTTGGTGACAAATAGGTCATCGCCAACGAGCTGAACCTTGCTACCAAGCGCATCGGTGAGCATCTTCCAGCCCTCAAAGTCATCCTCAGCCATGCCATCCTCAATCGAGATAATTGGATAGTTCGCAGCGAGGTCGGCCCAGAATGCGACCATTTCATCACGGGTTTTCATGATGTCGGATTTCCAGAAGTAGTAGCTACCCTCTGCACCCTTGTGCTTAGCTTCTTCGTAAAGCTCGGTTGTCGCAGGGTCCATAGCGATGCGAATCTGGTCACCAGGGGTGTAGCCTGCCTTAGCAATCGCTTCCATGATGACATCCAAGGCCTCTTGATTGCTCCTGAGGTTTGGTGCGTAGCCACCTTCATCTCCAACTGCCGTGCTGTAACCCTTGCCCTTAAGGACTGACTTCAGCGCATGGAAGATTTCTGTTCCCCAGCGGAGACCTTCGGAGAATGTCTCAGCGCCAACCGGCATGACCATGAACTCTTGGAGGTCGACGGAGTTGTCAGCGTGCTTGCCACCGTTGATGATATTCATCATCGGGACAGGAAGCTGCCGGGCGCTCACACCACCAACGTAGCGGTAGAGGGGGAGGCCGACTTCTTCAGCCGCTGCCTTTGCAACAGCGAGAGAAACGCCAAGGATTGCATTCGCGCCAAAGTTTGCCTTGTTGTGTGTGCCATCAAGCTCGAGGAGGAGGTGGTCGATGGCGGTCTGCTCAACGGCATCCATATCAATCAGTTCAGGAGCGATGTCCTCGTTGACATGGTCAACAGCCTTCTGAACACCCTTGCCAAGGTAGCGGGACTTGTCGCCATCCCGGAGCTCGACTGCTTCGTGTGCACCAGTGGATGCGCCACTTGGAACCGCTGCACGTCCGATGACGCCGCTCTCGAGGTAGACATCCACCTCGACGGTTGGGTTGCCGCGGGAATCAAGGATCTGCCGGGCTTGAATGGAATCAATGGTACTCATAACTGGACCTTCTTTGTGGCGCTTGACTGTTGCTTTTCAATACGAGATGCGCCAGAAAATGGGGCTTTTACAGCCTCGTGATTATACCGTGGAGGGGGAACCGGAGATTAAGATGGTCGCCAGACTGCCATTTCCCGATGTCATTGTGGAGTTGGCACGCCATCCACTGCGATTTTCGCCGCCGCCGCCCTTGCCCGCTCGCGAAGCGTATCCACATCGTCGCCCACTGCACCATAGGTCAGGACAACACCCATCCGGCGGTACTTCCGCGTAGATGGCTTGCCAAACAACCGAATGTCCGTTTTCGGTTCCGAAATGGCATCCGCAACACCCGTGATTACCGGAGGCAGAGGTCCGCATCCACTCGCCAAAATCACCGCACTTGCACCCGCGCGCTCTGCGGTGATTTCTGGAATCGGCAGCCCCAGCACGGCACGCGCATGCAGCTCAAACTCCGACAGGTTTTGCGTACCCGCAAGTGTGACCATGCCCGTGTCATGCGGACGCGGAGACAGCTCACTAAATGTCACACCATCCTTGCCCACAAAGAACTCGACGCCCCAAATACCCGCACCCGTCAGCGCTTCGGTGACGGCACCTGCCATCCGCTGCGCTTCGGCAATGTGCTCTTCCAGCATTGGTATCGGCTGCCAGCTCTCCTGGTAGTCGCCGCGCTCCTGCCTGTGACCGATAGGTGGACAGAACAGCGTCGGGCCGTTCTGCTGCGTCACCGTCAGCAATGTAATTTCAAAATCAAAGTCTACAAAGGCCTCGACAATCACTTCCATCAGGTCACCGCGCGAGCCACTACACGCATAGTCCCAGGCATCCTGTATCTCGGATGCATCCCGGATCACCGATTGTCCCTTGCCACTACTTGACATGAGAGGCTTCACAACCACCGGTAAACCCAGCTCCGCAACGGCATCACGCAGTTCATCCGCCGTCGTCGCATAGCGGTATTTAGCCGTTTGCAGACCAAGCTCCTCGGCTGCAAGGTCACGAATCGCCTTTCGGTTCATCGTAAAATTGGCCGCCCGCGCACTGGGAACAACCCGCATCCCCTGCGCTTCATAGGCATAAAACCGCTCCGTACGAATCGCTTCGACCTCGGGCACAATAATGTCTGGGTTGTGTCGCGCGATGACTTCATCCAATGCGTCGCCATCAAGCATATTGATCACATCAAAGCCATCCGCAACCTGCATCGCCGGTGCGCCAGCGTAGTTATCAACGGCGATAACTGTCTGTCCGAGGCGCTGGAGTGCAATGACGAATTCCTTACCCAGCTCGCCGCTGCCAAGGAGGAGGACTTTTTTGTTCACGATGTCTGCCTTGCTCCGCACCACTGACGATGCGGGATTTCCCGGTGTGATGCTCTATTCTAGCCGTTCTGGTAGCATTGCTGGATGCCCGATTACAGACTTCAGGACATCACTAACCTGCTGCGACAGCACACACCACTCGATGTAACAGAAGTAGCGCATCAGGCTGCCACCATCCAGTTTCTTGAAACCTGTACTGGAAACCCATTGTCCCGGGATACCCCGGATGGGCACATGACAGCAAGCTGTGTGGCCATCCACCTTAACCAACCTTGGATGGTCATACTCTGGCACAAAAAGATTGGCCGCTGGGTGCAGCCCGGCGGGCATGTTGAGGACTCGGATGCCAGCGTCGCGGATGCATCCCTGCGCGAGCTCTGCGAGGAAACGGGAGCCAGCATTACGGATATCCAGACTTTTCTCGGCATTATCGATGTCGATGTCCATCCAATCCCAGCGCACAAGGACCAGCCGGAGCATCTCCATTACGATGTCCGATTTGGTTTCGTGATGGCGGATGGGTGGGAGCCCGGGGAGGACACTGAATGGATGCCCGCTGCGGATGTCATCGCCAAGCTTGACCCGCCGACGGCGCGGCTCGGCCGGAAGGTACTTGCACTACGTCCTTAACGGTACGAATCTGCCTCACGCTACAATCTGTCCATGATTACCCGACGGGATATCCTCATCGGCGGCGCCATCGCGCCCCTGTCACTCGCACACGCAGCGGCGGACTCCGCCTCCCAGCCAGCCGGAATTGCAAAGGGGAAGTCCACGCGTATCGTCCACCTTACGGACTCGCACGTTCAACCAGAGCTTGGCGCACCAAAGGGGCTTGCACTCTGCCTTGACCACATCATGAAGCAGAAACATAAGCCGGCTACATTGCTTTTTGGCGGTGACCTGATCATGGATGCCTACGCGCAGACGGAAGCGCGTACCAGAACACAGTGGGACCTCTTCACAAAGACCTGTGCGGACCACAC
>JBJTQN010000105.1:0-19473 GCA_046075665.1 Armatimonadota bacterium
CGCCTACCCTGTATGCCGGCAAGCCGTTCAGCGATATCCGCTTGGCGCTGAAAGATGGTGTCATTGTCGAGGCAACTTCATCCGATACCAAGTCACTAAACGAAATTCTGGATACCGATGAAGGTGCACGGCGCATCGGAGAATTTGCGATTGGCTTCAACCCAGTAATTCTTAATCCGATGCGTGATGTTCTATTTGATGAAAAGATTGCCGGTTCACTACATTTCACTCCGGGAAATGCTTATGCCTCCCCAGGGAATGGAAATCGTTCGGGTGTTCACTGGGATATGGTCCTAATCCAGCGTCCAGAATGGGGTGGGGGGGAGATTTGGTTCGATGATGTCCTGATTCGAAAGGATGGCATCTTCATTCCAGAGACTCTAGGTGGCTTGAATCCAGAGAACCTGATCGGATGAGTAGCGTTTCCGAGCGCGACATGCGTGTCGTTCAGGAAATGTGGACACTGGCGAACAACGAGCCACTGACACTTTTTGCGCTGCAAAAGTATGGCGTCATTGATCGGGAACGCTACCGACGGTTTCACAATGGGTTGTGGCTTGAGCTGACACTTGAGTGTGACGAGAGGACAAAAGTTTGGTCGTATGAGCTCGCCATTTTGAGCCCGGATGGCGCGGATTTGGACCCGGATATCGTTAGTTATTGGCTTGACGCCTTTCTTGGAAACAAAAAGGGACTAGCAAGCAGCCGCTCATTAATGCTTCGGGATGCCCGGTATACATTCCCATTCGGCGGCTGAACGTATTCTGTTGGCGTTTGGTTGGCCGTTTCGTGCCGAAGTCTGTCGGTAAGCCAGTAATAAATTCATAATTTTTCTGAAACTTGAGCCCGTTTCGGTTATCATAGACATTGGTTACTGAACGACAGCGTTGTGCGAGAGAAGCCAATACTTGCGGAAGGCAACGAGGATACTACCCGTGAGGGGCGGGAATCCACGGCGCTAGAACTTCATGTAGCCCTATGCGTAACTCCAATTACGCGTTGTATTCAAGGAAAAAAATGAAGAATATGACGATGACCTTCGGCGCACTCGCAGTGACGCTGGCAGGTATTGGCATTGCACCTGTGTTCGCACAGGACGGTCCTTTCAAGGACGTTCCAAACGATCACTGGGCATACCAGGCAATCGAGCGATTGGCCAAGGACAAGGTTTTCATCGGCGACACCGATGGCAAGTTTGCAGGCAAGCGTTCCCTGACCCGCTACGAGCTCGCTATGGTTGTAGACCGTATCGTTCGCTGGGCAGACGCAACTTACGTCAAGGCTCCTCTGCCAGCAGCTCCTGAAGTCAAGACTGGTGTTTCCATGGATCAGGTCCAAGACCTGCTCGGTGGCTATGCGAAGAAGTCTGACATTCCTGCTGCAGCTCCAAAGGTTGACCTTTCCGGACTTGCAAAGCAGTCTGACATTGACCTCATCCGCAAGATGGTTGCTGAGTTCCAGACTGAACTCACCACCCTCGGAGTGGATGTCGACAAGGCGAAGAAGACCCTCGACAATCATGAGAAGCGCATTGCAGCTCTTGAAGCAGCTAACAAGAACGCTGTCAAGATCTCCGGTGCATTCAACGCGTATGTTCGTGGTGACTTCGGATCCAACGGTCTTGGTGCTATTGATTACAACAGCGCTGCAATCGCTGCTGGTTCGACCGTTCTCGGAACGAGCACGGTTCGCCATGACCTCGATGTCAACATCTCGGCTCCTTCCGTCGATGTAACCCTGAACTTTGGTAACTACCTTCCATCCTTGGGCTCCATTGCTCAGTATGCAGCTGGTACCGCTAATCAGGGACAGACAATCTACAAGGCTGTTTACTCCACCAAGCAGAGCATCCCTGTTCTGGGTACGGTTGCAGCTAACATCGGACGTGTCCCAAGCCAAATGTCTGCTTTGACCTTCAAGGCTTATGACGTTGATGCTTACTTCAACAACAGCAAGACCGACAATGGCAACTACCTTGTTGATGGTTTGAATGCATCCTTCAAGATTGGTCCATTTGCGATCACCGCTCTTGCAGGTAAGACTGATCCAATCGCCAACTCCTCCCTGATCAACGCTGGAGATCCAACGCTCTCCACCGGTATCAAGGCTGGATTGAAGGCTCCTTTCACATTTGACCGTGCAGACCAGATCGGTTCCCCGAACTCGACCGGTATCACTGTCAGCCGTGTTGCTGGTGGACGTGCTGGCTTCAAGCTCTTCAGCATCCCAGTCGGTGTCAGCACCGTTTTGGCTGCTGGCCAGAGCAATGGCGACTTCGATCAGGTCAACGTCTACGGCGCTGATGCTAAGATCAAGCTCTTCGGTCTTGATGTTTACGGTGAGTATGCTGAGTCCAACACCCGCTTGGGTGGCGAGAACGTCCAAGTTCGCGACAACTCCGCATACAACGTACACACCAAGCTTTCCAACGGCTCCTGGACCTTGTCCGGTGGCTACAGGGAAGTTGAGCCTCTCTTCGGCGCACCAGGTAGCTGGGGCCGTATGGGTACCAACGTCAACCCAACCGACATCAAGGGTGGTTACGGATCCTGGAACTGGACCCCAACATCCAAGTTGAACGTAATTTTGGCAACACAGAACTACACCGGTACTGACAAGGGTGGAAACACCAAGGATCAGAAGTCCGAGAACACCAGAGCAGGTTTCACCTACAAGCTGGGTTCAACATCCGACTTCTCCGTTTCCCAAGAAGTTACCAAGTACACGGATGCAGGCGCACTCAAGGGACGTGAAACATTCACGAACTATGCTTACGCAAAGACCCTTAGCGCTACTTCCACCTTCCGTCTTCTGTACCAGGTTGTTTCGTACAACGATGGCACAGCTGATGTACAAAAGGGTGGAGTTGTTGCAACCCAGTTCTCGGTTAAGTTCTAACCTGAACTGCGCTTGCGCAGCCTAAAGCCAAACCCTCGGTTCTTTCGAACCGGGGGTTTTCTTTATCGTGCTATAATCTGCCCGTATGGATACTGGAGATTTTCGAAACGGCTTGTCTATCTTGTTCAACAATGACATCTACACCATTGTTGAGTTTCAACATGTCAAGCCAGGTAAAGGCGGAGCGTTCGTACGTTCCAAGATGAAGAATCTGCGAACCGGTGCGACCATTGATCGTACTTGGAACGCAGGTGAAAAGATTGAACAGGCGCGCCTCGACCGTAAGGTGATGCAGTTCCTCTATTCCGAAGGCTCAGACTTTCACCTGATGGACATGGAGACCTTTGAACAGGTTACCGTGGATCGTAAGTTGATTGGAGAGAAGGAAAAGTACCTTAAGGAAAACACTGACGTTCAGGTCATTATCTTCAAGGAAGAGATCGTGCAGGTCACAGCTCCCGATTTTATGGAGTTAGTGATTACTGAAACCGATCCTGGATTTAAGGGCGATACGGCATCCGGAGGAAGCAAACCTGCGACCCTAGAAACCGGTGCTGTAATTCGTGTTCCATTTTTCGTGAATCAAGGGGACAAAGTTCGTGTGGATACACGTACTGATACATACCTTGAACGCGTGAAGTAGGAAGACCATGGATCAGGAGCAGTATAGTCGCACCGGAGCAAGCACACCTGTGATGCTGGCGTTTGCCAGTAATGTGTTCCACATTTGCATTATCGTGTTCGGGTTGGCCGCGGCTTATTTGCTATATGGCGTTTTCTTCGGCTTGGGTGACTTTGCATCGTGGGACCGAACTCGTCAGGTAACGATGCTGGGTAACATCAACCTAGCCGGGAATGCGATGCTTGCCGCAGCTGTTATCGGGTCAATCTGCACACTAGTCATCTTCTGGTACGAGGAAACTGCCGGTTATCTGATGGCTCTTCTGGCTGGAGCTTTGTACTTTGGTGTACCGATGGCCTTTGCCAGCATGGGTGGGGAGCCATCTGCGGCGATGCGGATGACCGTTGCGAAGTTTCCTGTTTCTGCGCTTGCGCCTGGATTAATCGCGTTCATACTTGTGGTCAGAGATTTGATCGTTCGCTTGATTCGCTCTCTCGAGCGGCAAAGCAAAGTTGCATCCGACTTGCAGTTTGGAAACGGTGCCAAACGTGAAGATCGACCTGTCAGGATGTCTCTTATCGGCAAGTGCTGGGAAGGTGCTTATTGTCGGGATTATGTACGGACGCACTGCCCCATATTCAAGGCCAAAGATACCTGCTGGCAGAGACGTCGCGGGTGTTATTGCGATGAGGAAATCGTAAACACGGCGACGAAAAAGTCTCGCGGCACCGTACTTGAGATGGCTCCCAACGAGTCCCAAAATTATGCAAACAACAGTACGCCCAAGAAAGTTGTGTTTTTGTCCGATGCTCAGAAGGTCGAGCGTTGCCGAAACTGCATCATCTACAATGAACATCAGCGAGAAAAGTACAAGATTCTTCTACCGGTGGTGATGATTCTGTCCATTGGAATTTGTGCTTTTCTTGGATACGAAATGCGTGACTCTGTGGGAAACGTAATGAATGCGATCGAGATGACTGTTCGTAGGTTTGCATTTACCGGAGACCCAACAACGGCCATTAAAGTCGCTAAGCCAAATGAATCTGCAATTTGGCTGTTTGTGCTAGCCGGCTCAATCATGATCATCGCAAAGATTATTCATGCGCTCGAATGGGCTATTTTTGAGAAGAAGTGGTAACGATGGATACAAGTTTGATTGAAGCATATGCTGTAGCGATG
Organism: Armatimonadota bacterium; assembly: GCA_046075665.1. GTDB lineage: Bacteria > Armatimonadota > Armatimonadia > Armatimonadales > Armatimonadaceae > CAIRTT01. The sequence goes on from JBJTQN010000105.1 coordinate 4,700, forward strand.
ACATCGCAACCACAAATGACGGAGCTGGAAGTCATAGCTGATGGCATCCACGTTCGGTTGCGACGAAGTATTTCTGTAGTCGATGCATCCGTACCTGCGTCAGGCGACGATGCATCGTCAGCGCCGGAGGCTATCACGCCGTTTCATGTTACTGCGCAGAGCGTTGGTGTATTCGTACCGGCTGAACCTGCTTTTGTGGTTGGTGATTTTGTCGATGGAACCCGGGCTCTCGGTGCGATCGATACCGTTGGAATTACGAATGCCATTGTTTCCCCTGTTTCAGGAGTGATTTCCGCTGTACATGTCGAGGCTGGCCAACCCGTGGAATATGGTCAGAATTTGTTCGACCTCTCAGAGAGAAAAGCCAGTTGAGACGCGGTTTTTCGCTTATCGGTACATTGCTCACAATTGCCATAATCGCAGTTCTTGCGATTTTCGTAGTCCGATACGTGTCTGGAGGCGGTGGTGTTGACAAAGGTGGACGTAAAGTTCCATCACCTACGCAACGGGCTAAAATCACGGCGGGAAATGAATACATAGCACAGATTCAGCAAGCCATCACAATGTACAAGATGGATCACGATGAGCAGCTACCTCCAAGCCTTAGCGACCTAAAACCATATGGTGTAACTGACCAGATGATTGTTGACCCAAATACAAAAGCTCCTCTCAACTATGATCCTGCGACAGGTGTTGTCAGCCAATCTGCCGGGTTCATTTCGACATCCAACCCTTGACGGAGATAGGCGTAACACAGATGTTTAAGAAAGTTCTCATAGCCAATCGTGGCGAAATAGCTGTGCGTGTTATAAGGGCATGTCGTGAGTTAGGTGTGGCAACGGTTGCTATTCATTCCGATGCAGATGCTGACTCGCTACACGTCCGATTAGCCGATGAAGCAGTCTGCGTAGGACCCAGTGCCAGCAAAGATTCCTACCTGAATATTCCTAATATCGTGGCCGCAGCACGTAACACTGGTGCGGATGCGGTTCATCCCGGTTATGGCTTTCTGTCAGAAGTAGCCAGCTTTGCAGAGATTTGTAATGCAATCGGCGTCAAGTTCATCGGTCCGCCAGTGTCAGCCATTGAACAGATGGGGGACAAGGCAACCGCCCGTGAGACGGCCCTCGCAGCCGGTGTACCAACGGTTCCCGGATCAGATGGCTTGTTGACATCCGATGAAGACGCCCGCAGGATCGCAGGAACCATTGGTTACCCGGTTGTTGTAAAAGCCACGGCGGGTGGCGGTGGACGCGGCATCCGTGTTGCGTGGTCTGAAGAAGAGCTTCTCAAGGTTTTGAAAGTCGCTCAGGCAGAAGCTGAGGCCGCATTCGGTAATGCTGGTGTTTACCTCGAGAAATACATCACGGATATGAGGCACATCGAGGTGCAAATCCTTGCCGATGAACATGGAAATGTGATTCACCTCGGTGAACGCGAGTGCACAGTGCAAACCGTTCGTCATCAAAAGGTGGTTGAAGAAGCGCCTAGCGTATCGCTTACACATGAACAACGGACGGCAATGGGCGAAGCCGCTGTTCGTGCTGCCAAAGCCGTCGGATATACAAATGCAGGCACCGTAGAGTTCATTTACACGCCAAGTGGTGACTTCTATTTTATGGAGATGAACACCCGTATCCAAGTCGAACACCCTGTAACGGAAGCCGTAACCGGGATTGACCTTGTAAAGTGGCAGATTCGAATTGCTGCAGGTGAACCGCTGACAATTCCTCAGGAAGATGTACGCTGGAACGGACACTCAATCGAATGTCGCGTGACCGCTCAGAATCCAGCAAAGGGTTTCGCACCGAGCGCTGGCAAAATGTCGTCATTCATAATGCCCGGCGGACTCGGAATCCGTGTAGATTCACAGTGTTACTCCGGCTACACAGTTCCGCCGTTTTATGATTCAAACCTTGCCAAGTTAATCGTTTGGGCACCATCCCGTGAAGAAGCAATCGTTCGAATGGAATGCGCTCTTTCAGAAGTTACCGTTGATGGCCTTCCAACGAACGTAACGTTTCTCAAAACAATTCTGGCGGATGAGCGGTATCAATCAAACGCAATCTCCACTAAGTTCCTGCCATCACTGATGGACGAGATGGGGTTATAGGACGTGGCAGTTACCATTTCCGACACTGAGCAACATTTCCTGAAAACAATTGAAGCGAATGCTCGCCTGACAGATGACCAACTTGCAACGATCATTGGGTGCGATGACGTAGAGATACAGCAAATGCGAAATCGTCTTGAGTCGCTTGGTGTCATTTGTGGGTACCGTACGAGAATCAAGTGGGATGCGGTTGCATCCCCTCAAGTGGAGAGTTTTATAGACTTGGCTGTCCAGCCTGAGCGAGGGTACGGTTATGACCGCATTGCCGACCGGATTCGCCAATTTCCAGAGGTGGTCAGCGTTCATTTGGTAACAGGTTCGCAGGATCTCAGAGTGGTTGTGCGTGGTCAAACGATGCAGGCTGTGGCCACCTTTGTCGCTGAGCGATTGGCGACCATAGATGGCGTACGCGGTACGGCAACCCGCTTTGTCCTAAAGTGCTACAAGCAGGAGGGAGATGCCTTTGCACGACCGGCAAACGACGAACGGCTGGCTGTGACGCCGTGAAAAGCCTGTCGCATACGGTCTCAAATCTGCCTGCATCCGGTATTCGAAAATTTTTTGACCTTGTCGCCGAAATGGATGATGTCATCTCGCTTGGTGTCGGCGAGCCTGACTTCGTTACACCCTGGAGGGTCCGCGAAGCCGCAATCCACAGCCTTGAACAGGGCAGAACGACCTATACCAGTAACTATGGACTGCTCGAGTTACGCGATGCAATCACCCAGCTGATCGACAACCGCTATGGAGTGACGTACAACCATCGGAATGAAGTCCTCGTCACCGTCGGAGTGTCGGAGGGGCTGGATGCGGCATTCAGGGCTATCTTGAACCCGGGTGATGAAGTACTCGTCCCCGAGCCCTGCTATGTCTCGTATGCGCCATGTGTGATGTTTGCTGGTGGCATTCCTGTGCCCGTGCCGACGCGCGCTGCAGATGGCTTTAAGGTATGTGCAGATGGGCTCGCGGATTACATAACGCCACAGACAAAGGCTATCTTACTTAGCTACCCTACAAACCCAACGGGTGCAGTCATGGGGCGTAAAGAGCTGCAGGATGTTGTCGATGTTGCATCCTCGAATGACCTCTATATCTTCACGGACGAAATTTACGATCGCCTATCTTATGACGCTCCGCACGTGTGTATTTCCGGTCTTGACGGAGCTAAAGACCGTACGATATTGCTAAATGGATTTAGCAAAGCGTATGCCATGACTGGGTGGCGTGTTGGGTATGTTTGTGCACCGGCACCAATTATTGAATCAATGATGAAGATTCATCAGTACACGATGTTGTGTGCACCAATTACATCGCAGATTGCCGCCTTGGAAGCTATACGCAATGGAGAACGTGATGTCGCAGATATGGTCGAAGACTACGATCGTAGACGACGGATGTTTGTTGCTGGCCTGAACCGTGTGGGTATTCCGTGTGAGCTTCCTGGAGGTGCGTTTTATGCCTTTCCAAACATTGAACACACTGGGCTGGATGCATCCGCTTTTGCAGAACGACTTCTGAAGGAAGAACGTGTTCTTGTGGTTCCTGGCGATGTCTTTGGACCTGGAGGGATGGGGCATGTACGTTGCTGCTACGCAACTGCACCTAAGCTCCTCGAAGAAGCCATCGTGCGAATCGGCCGATTCGTGCAGACACTCAGTTAGTTTGCATTTAGCGACAAACGGATACGCTTTGGAACACTCAGCTTAGCTCGTCAATCTGAGATCCTAGAAGCTCCCAGTCGGACATCAGTTGTTCAAGCTGATTACCACTGGCTTCGTAGCTCTTGGCATCTGCAATCGCTTCATCAGGAGTCAGCGGTGAGGACAAGCGTGCCTCGAGTGCTGCAATTTCGGCTTCAACCTCAGTAATCTTTGCTTCGATAGCTTCCAGTTTAGTTTGTAACTTTCGCTTGTCACGGCTTCGTTGTAGTGCGCTTGGTGCACTTGGAACACTCGGTTGGTCAATCGTCTTTTTGCGTGTTGGTTGGGATTCCATTGCTGCCATCGCATCGCGCCAGGCAGAATATGGCATGTCATAAAGGGTTACATTTCCGGTGCCATCGAAGTAAAGCGTCTTGTTTGTAGTTTCATCCAATAGACTTCGGTCGTGACTGACGACCAATAAGGTCCCGGCAAATCTTGCAAGGGTCTGGGCTAGTGCATCACAGGAAAAAACATCCAAGTGGTTTGTCGGTTCATCCAATATCAGAAGGTTTGCCGGGGATAAAACCATCAGGGACATCGCAAGCTTTGCACGCTCACCACCAGAGAGACCAGATACCGGCTTGAAGACGTCCTCACCCGTAAACAGAAATTTTGCCAAATGCATTCGGCACTCTGCAATAGTAAGACCTGCGCGGTCATAAAAAGCATCCAAGAGAGATTCTTCATCACCGAAGTCATCCTGCTCCTGCTTATGGTGTGCGATTTTTACTCCATGTCCGGTACGAATATGACCTGAGTCTATTTCGTCTTCGCCAAGAAGCATATTGATTAGTGTCGTTTTCCCCGCACCGTTCGGCCCAACGACACCAACACGATCGCCACGTCTAAGGGTAAAATTGGCATTCCGAACAATGATCCGCTCTCCAAAGCTCTTGTTAAGGTTTTGTGCAACAACAACATCCAAGCCACTACGGCCCGCATCACCCACGGAGGCACGCATCATCGCACCATCATCCATTGGACGATCTATCCGGTCCAAGCGATTTAAGACCTTCTGACGCCCCATCGCATTTCGAGTGTTCTGACCAGCTTTATTGCGACGGATGTACTCTTCAGTCTTCTGGATGTGAGCCTGTTGTTTCAGGTACTCGTCAAGCTGTTGCTGACGCTCTGCATCCCGGCGACGGCGATACTCGCTGTAAGCACAGCCATAAACATTGACGCGGTGGGCATCGACTTCCCAGGTAGCTTTCGTGACCCGGTCCAGAAAGCGACGGTCATGGCTAACAACGAGGACAGCGCCCGGCACCTGAACCAGAAAGTTTTCTAGCCATTCGATTGCCTTGATATCCAAGTGGTTTGTTGGTTCATCAAGAATGAGGACCTCGGGGCTTGTCGCAAGCAGACGAGCCATCGCCAGACGAGTCTTTTCTCCGCCTGACAGAACGGATACCTGTTTGTCCCAGGTTGACTCTGGGAATCCAAGGGCCTTCAGGGATGCGTGAAGACCATCAACGGCATAGTGACCGCCAAGATATTGATGACGATCCTGGGCAGCGCCTAATGCTTCTGTAAGCTCTTCATCCGTTGGATTTTCCGCCAGTGCAGCTTCTGCTTTTCGTAGTTCGTTTTCGGCATCTGCGACAGCAGTGAGTGCAACTTCAGCGGCTTGAATGACTGTTTGAGATTCATCGATTGACTGGATTTGAGATAAGTAGCCAATTCTGATTCCTTTGGCGATGTGTATGTTTCCGCCGGCAGGCTGTTCTATCCCAAGAACCGCTTTGAGGAGCGTGGTCTTGCCTCCACCGTTACGACCCACAATTCCGATGCGCTCACCGCGAGCGACAGAAAGAGAGACGTATTGCAGAATCGTGTCGGGACCGTACTCCATCGTCAAGTCGGAAATGGTAATGAGGCTCATGTCGACGCATAGTTTACCGTTGGAGGAGGGGAACCACGCAGCTTAGCCTTTGGTACACTACCGTATGGAGCCTTTGGATGATGCCGTCTCAGAAGTAGCACCTGTTGTGCGTATGCCCTACATGAACCGCGAGCTTTCCTGGCTGGATTTCAACGCGCGTGTACTTGATGAGGCATTTGATACCAGGCATCCCTTGTTGGAACGGGTGAAATTTCTTGCTATCTTCGGTAGCAATCTTGATGAGTTCTTCATGATACGCGTCTCTGCCTTACAGGCTCAGCGCTCGGCAGGAATGGTTGATCGTGGAGCGGATGGCCTCACGGCAGCTGAAGCACTCGATAAAATCGCTTTGAAGACAGCTGCATTGGTTGACCGCGCTCAACTATGCCGGCGTCATCTCATTGGTGAACTTGCCACCAAGGGCATTCGAGTGATGAATGTCCAAAGTCTGACTGACAAGGAACAGGCGGCGCTCTCCCTGTACTTTGATGACCACATTTTTCCTATCCTTACCCCTCTGGCTGTCGACCCGGGACATCCGTTTCCTCATATCTCAAGTCTCTCACTAAACCTTGCCGTTACTCTGGAAGATGAAGGCATGGAGCGATTTGCACGCGTCAAAGTTCCCGCTACATTGCCGCGCTTGCTCCCTGTTGGTGACCGCGTTGCGCCGACATATGTTTGGCTTGAAGATGTCGTATCCCGGCATATAGGGCGCTTGTTTCCAGGCTATGTTGCCACAGGAGCGTATCCTTTTCGTGTGACGCGGGATGCAGATGTCGAGATTCGAGAGGCGGAAGCCGAAGACTTGATGCAGGCCGTTACAGCTGATATTGAGCGTCGGCACTTTAGCTTTGTGACAAGACTTGAAGTTTCAAGTGATATGCCCGGACACATTCGCGAACTTCTGGTCCAGGGGCTTGAGATGGATGCCCGAAACCTTGCTGTAAGTAATGAATCCGGATCTGGCGTTCTTGGTGTCTCAGCCTATATGGAACTCGTGGGGCTTCCATATCCAGAGCTTAAATATGCGCCACATGTTCCGCGTATCCCCGATGCCTTTACAAGTGGAGACGATATCTTTTCACTGGTGTCCCGTGAAGACATTCTGTTACACCATCCATACGACAGCTTCAACCCAGTCATCCAGTATGTACAGGAAGCCGCGAGGGATCAGGATGTTCTTGCGATAAAGCAGGCGCTTTACCGAGTCGGGACGAAGTCACCAATTGTTCAGGCGCTGATGGAAGCTCGGGATGTCGACACTCAGGTCGCAGTTCTCGTTGAGCTCAAAGCTCGATTTGATGAGCAAAACAACATACCTTGGGCCCGCCGGCTGGATGAAGCCGGGGTGCACGTTGCATATGGCTTGATCGGGCTAAAGACCCATGCCAAAATTTTGCTGATTGTGCGTCGAAATCCTGATGGAAGCATCAGGCGGTTTGTGCACCTTGGTACAGGTAACTACAATGCGACAACAGCACGAATCTACACGGACTTTGGGTTGATGTCTGCCGACCCTGACCTTGGAGCGGATGTCTCGGATCTCTTTAACGTCTTGACTGGATATTCGAAACAAAAGTCATTCCGTAAACTGCTGGTCGCACCGCTTAATCTCCGGGAACGCCTCATTGAGATGATTCGGCGGGAAGCACATCATGCCCGAAAGGGCAGAACGACGCGAATTATCTTCCAGATGAACGCATTAGTTGACGAAGAGATGATACGTGAGCTCTATGATGCCAGCCGTCATGGTGTTCACATTGATTTGATTGTTCGGGGCATCTGTTGTCTTGTCCCTGGCCTAGATGGCTGGTCGGAAAATATTCGTGTGATTTCGATTGTTGGACGATTTCTCGAGCACGCACGCATTTACTACTTCCATAACAATGGCGATACGCAGCTGTGGATGGGTAGTGCAGATCTGATGACACGTAATCTGGATAGGCGCGTCGAAGTTGTCTTTCCTGTCGAGCTCGCCCGCCACAAACATTATGTTGTAGAGCAGGTGCTCTTGACAATGCTCTCGGACACGGCTCAGGCACGACAACTCACTTCCGCAGGCGGGTGGGAACGCTTACGGCCGGGCCCACGTAAACGTCGCATAGACTCCCAGCAACTGTTCGTTGCTGGTAAAAAACGGAGACGGAGCGCTTCTAAAGGACGCGGGTAAACGTTAGCACAGGGGTGGCGAACCAGGCAAAGTTAAAAACGCGAGGGGCATCCGCGCCACCCTCGATGGTTCTGATACCAACACCGGCGGTGTAATCGTTACCGATAGAGTAACTTGCTCGGACGCCAAGGTCAATCGCACGGCCCGGGCCACCACCAAGAGCATCCAAGTCGAACGACAACGTTGTACTAGGCGAAAGCCGCTTGCTTCCCGATAAGTGAACAAGGGGTACCCAACCAATGTTAGCCTCAGCAGCAGATACGGTTGGCTGCCGTAACGAAATCGTCGCATCTCGAACTTTCAGCGTTCCGCCTAGCTCAAGGTTCCAACCACTCGTGTGCTTCCATGGTTGACGATACGTAAAGCGGTAAGACCGAAACTCATACAGTGCGTCCGTCGGAACACCGGAAGCAAAGGTGACATCTTTGAATGTAGAGGCTTCCCCAAGGGAGCCCTGTCCGTGGATGCTTAGCGGGGCATAGTACAAGCGAAAAGTACCTTTGCGAGCGGGCACTTCGATTTGTACACGACTTGCGTTTGATGCTGAATCTTTTCCGATTAGGTTCCGGATATCGATGTAAGTTCCACCATCCCCTGGAATTCGTGCGACATTCCGCAGTGTATAGACGGGTCCGTATTCCGAAATAATCGCTGGTCGTGGGGGATGTGCTGTGTCCATATCAACTTAACTCCGGCACACGCGGATTAGTTCCTTTAGAATGCTGTGTGATTGATCCTGATGCGATGCTTTCTGCCCTGATGCGTAGCCAGGAATATGATGGCCAGTTGGTTTATCGACATGTCCTGCCTGCGGTTTCGGCATCCCCAAAACTACTTGAGCCATCGTTTCCAGAAGTCTTATCTCACGCTTTTGAAAGATTAGGTATTACCGAACTCTGGACCCATCAGCGTGAAGCGATTGATCTGCTGCGAAGTGGCTACAACACTGTGATCACGACACCCACCGCCAGTGGAAAGTCACTATGCTATAACGGCGCGGTTTATGAACATTTGTTGGCGAATCGGGATGCCAGAGCTCTTTACTTGTTTCCTACCAAGGCACTTGCTTATGATCAAGCACAAAAAATGTCACAGCTTGACTTGTTTGGTAGGGTAGCACACGCTACCTATGATGGTGACACGCACAAAGATGAGCGATCGGCAATCCGTCGGGCAGCGCGCATTGTCCTCACTAACCCTGACATGTTACATGTTTCCATCCTCCACAATCATGCGATGTGGTCGCACTTTTTTAGAAACCTTGCGTATATCGTGGTGGATGAAGCACATGCATATCGTGGAATCTTCGGTACCCATGTCAGCAGTATTTTCCGACGACTGTCACGTTGGTGTCGTCATTACGGAGCAACTCCACAATGGGTAGTGACTAGCGCCACCGTAGGGAACCCGGTCGAGTTCGTTGGAAACCTCACGCAGCAAAAGGTCATCCACGTAAACGGAGGGGATGCTCCCCGGGGGCGCCGGGTGTTTGCCATGTGGAATCCTCCTGTGACAAAGGGAGATACCCCTCGTCGGCGCGGAGCGGGTGGTGAGGCCGCATTTTTGGCTGCTGCACTGGTAAAGCGTGATGCACGTACGATTGTTTTCACGCGTGCACGACGCTCAACGGAGCTCGTCTACAAGAACTGGGTATCTATGTTGTCGGCTACGATGAGCGGTGAGGAACTGGTGGACCGGATAACGCCTTATCGTGCCGGCTATACGAAAGAACAACGTCGCGAAATTGAGGAACGCCTGTTTTCCGGCGAGTTACTGGGCGTCGTCGCAACATCGGCCCTGGAATTGGGTGTCGATATCGGTTCACTTGATGCCGCGGTCATCGCAGGTTATCCGGGGACCATTGCGAGTACATGGCAACAAAGTGGTCGTGCAGGGCGCAGGGAGACTGAGTCACTTACGATTTTGGTTGCATCTGATAATCCTCTTGATCAGTTTTTGATGCGTAATCCAACGTATCTGTTCGAAACCGGTGTGGAGAATGCCGTGATCAATCCGAACAATCCCCACGTTGTTGGTGCCCATATATGTTGTGCGGCAGATGAAGGATTGCTCGACCATCAGCAGGTACTCGCTATGTACGGTGAACGTGCATCGTACGCGATCAGCCTACTAGAGAAGAGCGGTGTCTTACGATTTGATGGTAGCTATTATCGCTACATCGGTCCTTCAAGGGCATGTGACCAGTTCAGTATCAGGTCAGCGGACGGTACGACGTATTCCGTAACGACACCGGATGGCACCATGATCGGGTCACTAGAGGGACATAGAGTCAACGAAGAAGCCTTTGTTGGTGCATATTATTATCATCAAGGGATTGCGTTCGAAGTCACGGGCCTTGATCGCACAAAAAAAGTGGTCATGGTTTCCCGTGCAAATCGGGACTACATCACAAATGCTAGATCAACGGGCTCAATTGATGTCATTGAAACGATTGGGTCCAAAGAAGTCGGTGAAACGATTGTGTACTTTGGGCTGGTCAAAGTCAAACGACAGGTGACGGGCTATGAGAAGCGCGGTCTTGGCACTGATGATCCACCCGAAGTCATCACCATGGACATGCCGGAAACTGAGTTCATCACCACGGCAGTGTGGTATCCGGTTACTCCGGAAACGGAACGATACTTAGGGCTACACGGAGCCGACTTACCGGGAACGGTGCATGCCGCTGAGCACGCTGCCATTGGATTGTTACCTTTGTTTGCTCTTTGCGACCGCAACGATATTGGCGGAGTCTCTACTGCCTATCATCCACATGTGGGTGGGCCGGCGGTGTTCGTTCACGATGCCGTGCCGATGGGAGTTGGGATTGCGGAAGCGGGTTTTCGCGTCGCAAAGGAGTGGCTGAATGCAACTGCATCCCTCATTAGCGGATGTAAGTGTGAATCGGGCTGTCCCGCCTGTATTCAGTCGCCAAAGTGTGGAAACAACAACACCCCCCTCGACAAGGCAGGAGCGACCATGTTACTGAAACTCCAATTTTGACCTGAGGGCAATCATTGCCGATGAGTAATGTCGTCTGCCTGTTCGTATGCAGCAGATTCGAACGTACAATGTGGGTGTGTGTTTGATGTGTCAGGTACGTTGACGTTTAGTTCTGCTGGAGGACTGCTGGATGAATGTGACAACTGTGGGCAAGTTTGGGCAATCGTTGGTCATTGCTGGCCTTGTTTGCACGTTACATCAACCAGTCAATGCACAGTCATCAAAGCCTGACACCAGCAAGCTTAGAAATCAGGTCCGAGCAATACAAAATCAAATACAGCAGACCAAGCAAGAGCTACGGGGAGCGCGGCGGACTGAAGCTACGATTGCGGATGAACTTGACCGTAATCAAAATGCCCTACGGTCAACGCGTAGTCAACTACGGCAAACCAAGTCAAGGCTTGCCCGTACACTTTCGGAATCTGAGCAGATCACCGTTGAGCTTAGAAGATGTGAGGACTTGCTACGACGGCAGGAGTTACAGCTTGCCAAACGACTTGTTGCCAACTACCGTCAAGGCCCGGTTCGCTACATATCGGTGCTTCTTGGCTCACGATCAATGGCTGACCTGAGTACGCGCGCACAGTTTGTGCGGTCCATCGTTAAACATGATGCCTCGCTTATTGCATCGGTGAAATCTGACCGCTCAAAAGTAGTCAGGTGGAAGAAGCAGGTTGATGACAAAGCGCGAGAAATTGCTGAAAGAAAGAACGAACTTGGCAGTCAGCAGCAAGAAGAAGCACGTGTTGTTCAGCGTCGAAGAGGTTTGCTTGCCGAAGCACAACAAGTACGGGTAGCACTTGAACAGGAGCTTAGAGATCTTGCCGCAGACTCAAGAGCCATTTCTGCAAGAATCCGCGCGATGGAACGAACGGCCAGTGGTAAGGCCCGGCTTAGTAAGAAGTTCAGTGGAAACTTTGCGCAGCCTGCAGATGGTCCTGTGACGTCGGGTTACGGTATGCGCTTTCATCCGATTTTGAAGCGAAATCGTATGCATACCGGGATCGATATTGGTGCAGGATCTGGTTCTCCCATACGCGCCGCTGCAGCGGGAATTGTGACTTTTCGCGGAACCATGTCCGGCTACGGCAACGTAATCCTGATTGACCACGGCGGTGGAACATCCACGTTGTACGCTCATTGCTCATCCTTGATTGCTCGTGAGGGACAACAGGTGACACAGGGACAACTGATCGCACGGGTTGGCTCGACTGGCCGTGCCACAGGGCCTCACCTTCACTTTGAGGTTCGAAGAAACGGTGAGCCAGTCAATCCGAGGTAGCAATCTTAAGGAAGTTAGGAGGTGTGCAATGATCAGGACCTTAATCCGGTGGGTTTTTGCCGCAATTGCAATGACGGTTGCCGTCAAGCTGGCGAATAACGCCGGGATGAATGGAGTTCGTATCGACAACTTTGCAGCTGCACTCCTAAGTATTGCATTGCTGACTCTTGTAAATGCCGTTCTCCGTCCGATAGTAAATGCCCTTGCCTGCGCGATCAATATGATGACGTTCGGCTTGTTCCGTTTGGTAATCAATGGCGCAATGTGGATGCTCGTTAGCCAACTAAATGTTGGGCTTCATGTGCAAGGTCTTCTGGATGCAATTGTTGCAAGTATTGCGCTAACGATTCTTGGTTGGGTTTTGGACTTGATTGTTCCGGCGAAGTTGCGGGGTGATGAGTGAGTAATCCGCTTGTGTTGCTTACCGGAATGAGTGGGGCGGGCAAGTCGCTCGCTGCCAGCGTCTTTGAAGACATTGGTTGGACGGTGATTGATAATCTTCCAGCTGCCTGGATGCAGCCGCTCGGCCACGTAGTTGATCGTCCACTGTGTATCATATGCGACACTCGCGGAGGCGACCTTAGTGGATTTCACGATGCCATCGCACAGTGGGAAACCAAGCCGACTGTGGTGTTTCTGGATGCGACGGATGAGGTTTTGGTACGGAGATTCAAGGAAACTCGTCGCTCGCACCCAATGTTCACAGTCAGTGGTGGAATCATACCGGCTATTGTTGCCGAGCGAAAAGCACTGTCGTCACTCAAGGCAGAAGCGGATGTAAGCATTGACACGACGGTGCTGACGGCATTGCAGCTTCGTCAGGCGCTTCGTCAACGATTTTCGTTGGACCAGGCTACGGATGCCAGCCTGATCGTTTCTGTTGTCTCGTTTGGCTTTAAACATGGGTCCCCATTGGATGCCGATCTGGTGTTTGATGTTCGATTTTTGCATAACCCATTTTATGTGGCTGAGTTACGTCTACATTCTGGTCTTGATGAAGATGTTCAACAGTACATTGATCGAGATGAACGAACATCGATACTACTCGATAAGCTCTCAGATCTCGTTGAATGGACCATCCCACATTATTCCAATGAAGGAAAGGCGTATCTTACGATTGCTATCGGATGTACGGGAGGGCGGCACCGATCGGTCTATATTGCCGAACGACTTGGGGTGTACTTACGTGAGACTGGGGTAAGGACGATTATCGACCACCGGGATGTCAATAAGGGGCATCACTAGTGCTGAACGATACTGGGCAAGTGATTTCATCGTGGATTAAGTGGCTCCGTCCTGGACTTGGAGTCAAACGCTGGTTGTTGCTCCTTCCAGTTGGATTGTTTGCTGTGGTAACGGGAGTAGCACTCATTATAGGCGTTCGCGTCACAGACATCTTCGACTTTGTAGCAACACAGGTTGCCGACCGAGTTCAGCTTGAAATAGGGGATCCCCGCTTTTCCATTCCTGCTGGCCTGACCGCAATTCTTGTTGGCCTCGCTGTCTTAATGGCTGCCTTGATCGCTGTGAATCGTAGCATTGTGTCCGTTGTAGCCCCAACAGACATGGGGCACCTTGCAGACCTCATCGGCAAGAAGAGAAGTCTGGCAAATGGTCCGCGAATTGTTGTTCTTGGTGGAGGCACAGGACTCTCGACCCTTCTACGTGGACTGAAACAGTATTCAAGCAACTTGACAGCAATCGTGACAACGACAGATGACGGAGGCAGCTCTGGGCAACTTCAACGCCAGCTCGGCGGGATGATTCCACCTGGGGATATCCGTAACTGTCTCGTTGCACTAGCCGATGAAGAACCGATCATGCAGGAACTGTTTCAATACAGATTTGCCACAAGAACGGGCGAAGATGGCCTCAGTGGCCACAGCGTTGGAAATCTGTTCCTTGCAGCAATGGCGAGTGTTGCAGGCGACTTTGACCACGCTGTCCAGGCAACATCCAAGATTCTGAGGATTAGCGGTACGGTAGTGCCATCCACGGTTGAACCGGTTTCTCTGGTCGGACGAATGGTAGATGGCTCTGAGCTGACGGGCGAAACACGAATCGCAAGCAGTCCGGTGGCCATAGAATCAATCAGTCTCTGCCCGGAAGCTCCGAGGGCGGTTGTCCGTGCAATCGAGGCTGTACGTAGTGCTGACATTATCGTACTCGGGCCAGGCTCTCTCTACACGAGCGTGATTCCACACTTGCTCATTCCTGAACTTGCGCGCGCAATAGCAGCAAGCAACGTTCCGTGTTGCTATGTCTGCAACATCATGACACAGCCGGGTGAAACAGATGGATATTCCGCGAGCAAGCACATCACAGCGCTTCAACGTCACGCACGCCAATGCATCGGAAAGGATGCACGTGTTGTCGATACGATCATCGTAAACGATGTTCTTCCTGGGAAGTCAGCACTTGGAAAGTACAAGGAGAAGGGCGCAATACCGGTGGATGTTGATTTTGGTGCACTAAAGCAACTGGGGATTGAAATCATACGCGCCAACGTGATGTCTGATACCGGCATCATCCGACATGATCCCGCACGACTCGCGAGAACCATAGTTGAAATCACTCAACGGGGACGCTAGCGTGGCTGCCGAATCATCGATGTC
>JBJTQN010000106.1:0-3504 GCA_046075665.1 Armatimonadota bacterium
GAATCAACGAAACACGGCCATCGGTGTCGAACCAGCCAACACCCCAGGCATCCTTGTGGCCAGGCTCATTTCCCGGGGGCACAAAGGCGCGCTCGCATTGCGAGCGCAACGAATGCTGGGCGGAAACCAAATGTGTCTACGGATCAAACTCTGCGGAGCCAGGGCGGCCAATCACCGCAAGCATCCGGCACATGGGTTAGTTAGTTCCCGATGTCGACCCGGATGCACCACCGTTGCCCAGCTTTGCTTCGAGCTCTGCCAGCTGTCGCTCGACATCCGTTTGTGCCGTGGATGTGACAGTTTGCTGCGGTAGCGGTGCGCTGGTCAGGCCCAGTTTGAGCTCGAGCTCAGCCAGTTCAGCTTCTGCTGCAGAGCTGCGCTCAATATCCTCGAGGCCAGCGAGGCGGGATTCGACGCGCCCCTTGCCCAGCTCGGCACGTGCACGGGACTCGTGATGCGACTGAGTGATTTTCTCCTTGGCACGCCCGAATGCAGTCTCAGCCTGCTCGAACTGTCCCATCGCGCCCAAGGCCTTTTCCATCTCATTCTGGATCTGTGCAGACTTCCACTGAGCCTTGAGCTGCAGCGCTTCTGCGGTCTTGCGGCGAATCATTTCCTCTTCGCGCTTGATGTGCTCTTTTACTTGCTCAGATGTCTGAATCGCTTGGGCCAACGCTTCTTTCGTCGATCCAAGGTTTGACTCAATCGCCTGCTTTTCGGTCAAAAGCTGAACAGCGATATCGCGCTCGCCCTTCTTGAGGGCGAACTCAGCCTTTGCCTGAAGGTTGGAGATCTGCTTTTCCAGTTCATCCACCATCGATTGGAGGTTGTTCTTCTGTGTGATCGCGGCGACAGCACGCTCACGGTTACGCGAATGCATCTCGTGCATTTCACGCTTTGCCTGGTCGAGCAGAATGTCAGGATTCTCGAGCTTGTCCAGCCCGAATCCAAACCACGACTTGATGAGATTGATCAGACGACTAAACATGCTATTCGTTTCAGATTCCCGGAAAATGTCATCCTTGCGGATACCCCGATTGTACCAAAGTGGATGGTTATAAAGTTCCCGACTACATACCACACAGTGCTGTCCAGAGCTCTGTACTTCAATCTTATGCGTTGGCAAGAACTCTATGGATGGTTTTCATTGATCTATGCCAGCTGGGTGAACTTCTATCTGCGCAATCTGCTGCGACTATCAGCGCCTTCCAAAGAGCCCACCCCATAGCCCTAGATGTCATTTCATCACCTGAACCAACATCACTGAGAAAGCGTTCACGTGCAGCTGGTTGAAGGTCTGTCCATGCAAATGCAAGATCACACGCCGGGTCACCAACACCGCAACAACCAAAGTCAATTACCGCACTGAGCCGCCCACCCGTTAGCAGGAGATTCCCGGGTGCGATATCACCGTGAAACCAAACCGGCTTGCCTTGATAAGGGCTTTCCAGTGCGCGATTCCAAACCGCTGATGCGGCATCGACATCTACGCTATCCGCAAGAGCGTCCAGCGCTTGCCGTGTTTCGGCATCATAAACATCGAGATGCGCGCCACGATAAAAGCAGTGCGGTCCAGGACGCGGGGCACCTGATATCGAAATCGCTTGGAGCTCGCGCAGAAACCCTGCAAGCGCCCTCGCAAGAGCCATCTGGTCGATGTTCGTGTTGGAAGCCAGCGTTTCACCTGGTATCCAGCGATATATGCTCCAAGGCTGGGGAAACTCCGCGCAGGGTGCCCCTTTCGCGACGGGCGCTGGGATGGACAGCGAGATGAAGCGACTTAAGGTCGGTAACCATTCCTGCTCTTTGTCGACCTGAGCGACGTAATGGATAGCACTCGGCATCCGAACCAGCAGCGTTTCCCCCAAATGAAAGGTTCGGTTGTCCCAGCCGCTGACATCCACCGGGCGGATTTCCAGCCCAGTCCACTCTGGAAACTGCTTTGTAACCATCGCGCGGACCTGATCACAATCGGGCTCTGGAAATCGGGTGTCCATGTGATTCATTCTACGGTGGTGATGGTTTTGCTTACGGTAAGGTGATGGCGTGCCGACACCCCCGATACTCACCCTCCGCGTCACGCCGCGGGCTGACCGGACTGAGGTGGTGGGGCGCCGCCCGGATGGTGTAATCGCGGTTCGGGTGACGGATGCGCCGGCGGATGGTAAGGCGAATGCGGCAGTTGTAAAAGCCCTCGCGGATGCGCTAGGCACGCGTCCCAGCGGTATCACACTGGTCTCCGGGCACACCGGGCGTGACAAACGGGTTCAAGTCGATTCCATGACCGAAACAGAGCTCACCGCGGCGGTAGCAAAACTAAAGCAACTTGGTGAGTGAGTATGCCTGCAGGTGAGCACGCTTGCATACAGTAGAGTGTCATCATGGATGGAGAACGTAACCTCGCGGTTCTGATCAGCACGATGGAGCCAAGGCTTATCGCTGGCAAATGGGTTTTTCGAACATCGGAAATCGGCTTTGACAGAGACGCATTGGAAACAGCTTTACTGATGTTTCGGGAGCCAGAGGGCGTCACGATTATCAGCCCGGCCACACCGGCTGATGACGACTTGCCGGTCTGGGCGATGATCACACTCTCCATCCACTCCAGCCTCGAGGCGGTGGGCTTTCTCGCTGCGATTACAACATCGCTTGCCGCGATGGACATTCCTGTAAATGCCGTGTCTGCGTACTACCATGACCATATCTTTGTGCCCTATGCGCGCCGCGATGATGCACTGGAGTGTTTGCAGTGTATGATGCGCGAAACCGATAGTGGTTGTTTTTATAGGTAGCGATAGCGGTCATGCGCTTTGACCTTGCGATGATTGTGATCAGCCTTGCCTCTCCCATCGCTCCCGGTCCGGTTTGAACTAATTTGAACTAAACAAAAAACAAAATGTCCGCTCAAAGTAAAGAAACAAAACCAACCCTTAAACTCTTTGACCTTACGATGATTGTGATAAGCCTCGTCATCGGCATGGGCATTTTCCGCACGCCGGCGACGGTCGCGCTCAAATCGGGCAGCCTGTTTATCTTCTACGCCGCCTGGATTGCCGGAGGCATCATCACCTACTGTGGCGCGCGCACCTTCGCCGAAATCGGCCGCCGCCTTCCTGTCACCGGCGCCTACTACCGCATCTTCTCAGAGGCATACTCACCCGCCGTCGCATTCGCCATTAATGCCGTCACCCTGATTTCAAACTCGGTAACGATTGGCGGCGTCGCGCTGATTGGCGCCGATTACATCCATGGCGTCCTCCCGGGCATCCCAGTGAATGGCATCGCCGCCGCATGCATCATCGTCTTCTACATCGTCAACCTCCTCGGTCTCCGAACCAGTGCGACCACACAAAACATCATGATAGGTATTAAGCTTGCGGCCATCGCCGTGATCATTTCATGCCTTGTGCTGCTGCCAAGCGCGCCGATTCCATCGGCTGTCGTTGTGATCACAGAAAAGGTCAACCACTCGCCGCTTGCGGCGCTGGGGATTGCGCTCATCGC
>JBJTQN010000107.1:0-3081 GCA_046075665.1 Armatimonadota bacterium
CTTGTTGGAGCGTGGGGATGCATTTGCAGTGGTGATTGGACCTGATTTTGATGAGGTTGACGCGTATTACCATGCAGTTTTGAAGAAGCTGTTTGTGGACAACTTTGGGGTTTGGGATGTTCGCGGGGGCGGCTGGGTGAATGTCTTACCAAATGGCAGTGCGGAAGGCCCTGATGTTCCGACGGTTGTGTTTTACGGGGCGAGTACGGCGTTTGGGCGCTTTGATGACCGCCTGAATGATGATGCTGTTCTGGGCCGGGTGGCTCAAGAGCTATATATAGACCGTGCGGAGGTTAGGCCATGGTGAATGAAGCGCTTACGACGCCGCAGTGGCGAAAGGCATATGCGGATAGCCTCGCGACACGTCGCGGGTGGATGTCTCTCGTTTCGTTGGATTGGCTTGCCGATGGCGAGATTGCGCTGCTACGAACCCGTGGTGCAAAGCAAGGGGAGCCACTTGGTACTGTAACCCGGCTTGGCGATGCGATGGTTGTTGCACCAACTGTGGGTCGTCCAATCAAGGTAAATGGGATTGCGGTTCGGAACTGGGAGCTCGCTTCTGATATCGATGGAACTCCGGACCTCATTGAATGTGGACCGGACACCTGGGCGTTTATAAAGCGTGGTGACCGATTTGGCATCAGGGGATGGAATATCGACCATGGCAAAGCCCTCGCTCGCGTTGGTCTGCGCTGGGCGCCGTTGCGACCGCAGCTGAACTTTCTGGCGAAGTGGGTTCCGTACACTAAACCAAGAACGGTGCTTATTGCAAATGTGCTTGGCCAGCGCACGCCTTCACCAATGCATGGTTATGCCGAGTTTCGCATCAACAATCGTGTATGTAGGCTTGAAGGTACCGGTACGCCGGAACAAGGAATGGTTTTCTTCAACTTCCGAGATTCATCTTGTAATACAGTCGCCTATCAGCCTGGCAGGTTTCTCGATGCACCATTTACGCCGTCCGGCCGTATTCGCCTTGATTTCAACCGTGCGTACAACCCGCCCTGTGCCTATGCATCGTTTGCGACGTGTCCATTGCCACACAGAGAGAATATTCTCAAAGTTGCTATCGAGGCTGGGGAGCTGCGCTTTCCAGGACATGCGCACTGATTGAGCCAATTAATGTGAATGGGATTAACCCACGACTTTTGAAAGACAGCAATGTGAGGTATTTCGAATGAGCACTAGCCCAGACCCAACCCCGGGAGATACATCCTGGTTTACACAAGACCGCTTCGGGATGTTTATCCACTGGGGCATCTATTCGATGGGAGCGCGCCATGAGTGGCTGAAGACCCGCGAAGAAATGTCCGATGAGGCTTACGCACCATACTTTGATTACTTCGATCCGGACCTTTACGACCCGGATGCCTGGGCGGAAGCGGCATCCGATGCCGGGATGAAGTACTTTGTCATCACGACCAAACACCACGATGGCTTCTGCCTCTGGGACTCAGAGCTCACCGATTACAAAGCCACTAACACGCCAGCTGGTCGTGATCTGATTCGCCCTATGCTGGATGCCTTCAGAAACCGCGGGATGCGCGCGGGTCTTTACCATTCGCTCATTGACTGGCATCACCCGGATTTCACAATCGATCGCCACCACCCACAACGTAACCATCCGGATCGGGATAGCCTGAATGTGCCACGTGACATGACCCGCTACCGGGACTACCTCCATGGACAGGTTCGTGAGCTGCTGACCGGCTATGGGGATGTCGATATTTTGTGGTGCGATTTCAGCTACCCGCCTGAAAAGGGCCGGGATGCATGGGGGAGCGAGGAACTCTATAAAATCATCCGGTCGCTCCGCCCAAACATCATCATGAATGACCGCATGGATCTACCAGCTGGCTGGGACATCAAGACACCTGAGCAGTTTCAGCCTCGCCACGGGGTTGAAGTCAACGGCAAACCTGTCGTCTGGGAAGCGTGCCAGACATTCAGTGGCTCTTGGGGTTACCACCGGGATGAAGCCAGCTGGAAATCCACTGAAATGCTCGTCCAGATGCTTGTGGACACAGTTAGTATGGGGGGCAACCTTCTCTTAAATGTTGGACCGACCGGACGCGGTGAGCTGGATGCGCGCACGATGGAGCGCCTCCGCGGAATCGGCAAGTGGATGCGTTATCACAAGAAATCCATTTACGGATGTACGGAAGCGCCGGCAGCGTTCGGAGCGCCGCCGAAGGACTGCCGCTACACCTGGAACCCTGTCACAAAGCGACTGTATGTACACCTGTTCGCGTGGCCATTTGGACAGCTCTACCTTGATGGCATCGCGCCGGAACGGGTTGCGTATGCCCAGCTGCTAAACGATGCCAGCGAAGTGCTACGTCAGGACATCGAAGCCTGGCAACACGACTTCAGCGGTGAAAAACGGGCATACAACGGCACGGCACTCCGATTGCCAGTGCTCAAGCCAGATACGGCGGTCCCCGTCATCGAAGTGATGCTAAAGGACTAAACGTAAACCCTTGGAACTAACGCTGTGTTTCCATCGTTATGAGAGTTGCACGTTCGTGTTGAGCGAACACTCACGCTTGAAAGTAGACATCCGATAATGAAGACACTTGGACTAGTTACGATGATTGCCGGTTTTGCGGCAGTGATGGCGGTTGCCGCACCCGGTGGCGGACTTAAGAAGGGTGAATCTGTCACCCCATTTCATCCAAAGCACCTCGCGGGTCCCCTTGCTGGATCCACTGACTGCTTCCCTTGTACTTTCCAGAACCGCCCTCAGGTTCAGGTTTGGGTAAACGGTGATTCGCTGACAAATGTTGCTGGAATTGCGGGCACATTGAGCTCTGCGATGAAGACCTACAAGGCAAAGGAATTCAAGGGGCTGGTTGTCTTCCTGACCACTCCGAAGACCGCGAAGACCATTGAAGCCGCCGTTGCCGAAGCCGCGAAAAAGCCAGAGCTCGCTGGCGTCGGGATGGCCGTCCTCGATTCCAAGGATGATGCAGTCGCTGCATACAAAGTGAACACAGCAGCAACGACGAAGAATGTTGTCTATGTCTACAAAAACTGGAAGGTTGCAGAGTCATTTGTAAACCTCGGCGGTGACGCAGCAGG
>JBJTQN010000108.1:0-4396 GCA_046075665.1 Armatimonadota bacterium
CCTTGGATACAAGAAAGGCCCTTTGGACTTACTGCTTCCAGCGGCGCCGTAACCTCTCCTCTCCCAAGGACATTTATTTCGCGGGGAGTAACGGAGACAACCCCGTACACTGTTGGGACAACCGACCCGCGAGAATCAAAGCCATCCACTAATGCAGTGCGTGACCAGCGTCCCTGCTCAATGCTGGAGGATGACGTAACCGTCGCTGCGCCACCAACACGCTCTCCGTTTCGTGCAACATCCACCTCCGCCAGAGCAAAGACAAAGTCATTTGTACGCTTCCAGAGTTTGGTTGCCGTGATGCGTATTGCCGATACGGGTTTACCGATGCGAACGCTAACTGGCTGAGCCCCTGGATTTTGATAGTCCGCCGATGTTGCATCCAAAACACAGCCATGAGAGCCATCGGCGTACGTTACATCGATGCGAAAGCGCTGTGGAAAACCAAATCCAGGCGTGTCCTGAAAGTCCGTTGGCCTCGCAGGTGTAACGAGCAGCTCATCACCATTAACCGGTGCAGCATAGTTCACTTCCACCCAATGGCTAGCATCCGCAGATGTCTCAATCGCAGAGTGCCAGCCATTTGATGGACTCGGCCCGGCGTTTATTTTTTGGCCTCCGGGCATCGGCAACGGCCTCGATGCTCGCTCAAGTCCAGCAAAAACAGATTGTAGTGCATAGTAATCGCGCTGCGGAATAGGGTCGAATTTGTGATCGTGGCAACGCGCACATTGGACGGTCAGGCCGGTGAATGTCTGCATCGTCGATGTCAAAATGTCATCTCGATCGAGGTTGCGTGTTTTCGCCTTTTCAACCACACCATCAGGAAGCTCAACCTGCCCCACAAAATCCCAAGGGCCAGCGACGAGAAAACCGGTCGCGATCACAGCGTTTCGGTTCGTCGGAGCAAGGACATCCCCCGCCAGCTGAAACTGCACAAACTTGTCTACGGAAAGGTCGGTATTAAACGCAGAAATGACCCAGTGCTTATAGAGATACGCATCATCACGACGCTTATCCTTGTCAAAGCCATGGGTTTCACCATAATGCACAACATCCAGCCAGTAGCGTGCCTGTTGCTCGCCGTATCGCTTGGATGCCAGCAGCTGGTCAATAATCTTTTGATATGCGTTACTGGATCTGTCTTGCTGATATGCCACGATGGTCGGAGGAGATGGCGGGAGACCGGTCAGATCAACGTAAAGCCGCCGTAGAAGGGTGAGCTTGTCGGCTGGCCGCGATGCGATTAGCCCTTGCTTTGCCCGTACTCGGTTGACAATCGAATCAATCGAATCGCCTTTGGTACTCCGAATTGGCTTAAGTGACCAGAGCATGCCTGAGCCGGAGCGCCCGGTCTCCGGGACCTTGGCTCCGCCATCAAGCCACTTTCGGATATAGCCAACCTCGGACTTTGTCAGACGCTCGCCACTTGGCGGCATCCGAACTGCTTCAGAGTCCGTCGTAACCCGGTGGATAAAATCCTTCCCAGCCGCGTTAGCAGTGCTGCGGATTCCCTTGGATGTGATGAACTTTCGGATACCCGTGGATGTGGAAAAATCGATGCCAGCAGCGGCATTTTCCGAACGATGGCACGTGGCACATCTGGTTACTAATAGTGGCCGGATGTGCTGTTCAAAGTAATCGGTATCCTTTGCTTCACCTGGATTGGCAAGAAGAAGAAATATACCTACCAAGAGAACACTGAGGGATATCTTTGAGCTGGTGTAACGCGACATAAAGATGCCCTTCGTGACTAAGATTTATCTCCGGTAAGACTCAGCAGTGGATGCCAATAGCATGTCAAAGTCACTGTTGCATACATAGCCTGCCGTTGTAAGGCGGGTAACGTCAGCAATTGAATGTCTTATGTCGCCGAGGCGCTCCGGCTGAAAAACAAGCTTCGACATCGACCCTGTTGTTTTGACAATCTGCTCGGCCAGCTCACGAATACTAAGGCTTTTTCCACAAGCAACATTGTAAACACCCGTCATCCCGGGAGTCGTGGCCGCATGCCAGTTAGCTCCTGCGATATCGGATACATGAACAAAGTCACGGGTTTGACCTCCATCGCCATAAATGGTTACATCGTTACCTGATAGAGCACGGCTGAGGAAGATGGGAATTGCTGCCGCATAGGCACTCTTTGGATTCTGACGCGGTCCGAAAACGTTAAAGTAACGAAGGCAGGCTGTATCCAAACGGCCAAGCGCGGTAAACATCGCACAGTAATACTCACCATCGAGTTTAGTGACAGCATATGGACTCTTTGGACATGGTGGGAGCGACTCGCACTTGGGCATAGTTGGATCATCGCCATAGATTGCAGCCGTCGATGACAGGACAAGTTTCTTCACACCGGCCTGAGCAGCGGCTTCCAAGACGTTCAGTGTCCCAAGTGTATTAACCGTTACGCACTCACTGGGATTGAGCATCGACTCGGGAACCGAAATCATCGCAGCGAGGTGAAAGACATAATCGATTCCAGACATCGCGTCAGAGAGAATTCCATTGTCCTCAATCGAGCCTTCAATCAGTTCGTGCGGAATTCCTTGAAGATTGGCTCGGAATCCCGACCGGAAATTGTCAAGAATGCGAACATCGGCATGCTTTGATGCAAGGTCAGCGATATGCGAACCAACAAACCCGGCTCCGCCGGTGATTAAGACTTTCGGCCGACTCACGAAGCTGCTCCCTGTTGGACATCATTAATGATTAGGCTTAGCATCAAGTCATTCATCTGAATACTCTTTATTAGCTGGATTTGCGTTCGAGCCCGGTCAAGATTTTGGTTGGGCCTATAGACACGGAAATAGGTATCCCCCTCCAAATGGTCCTTCAAGAATCGGGTAGCCTGTTCCAATATAATCGTCTTTGCGCCAAGGAGTAACATGGAGCGCTCCTCGCGCGTTAGCAGCTGTCCGGCTCCGGTCATAAAACCTGTAGCAAGTGCAGAGAACATATCAATATCTACACTTACTTTTGCGAGATCCGTCTCGTCCTCAGCAGCAGTACAGGTTGTAGATCGCACAAGATCGCCAAAGTCATGGATGGAAAGTCCGGGCATCACCGTGTCCAAGTCAATTACTGCGAGACCTTCCGATGTATCCTGATCAAAGAGGACATTAGCGACTTTTGCATCGTTATGCACGACCCGCTCAGGCAGGATGTTTGCATCCCAGGCTTGTTGAACCATTGCATGCCAGGGCTTTTGGTCTAGTATCCAGCTAACCTCAGACTGGCAACCGTTCAAGCGCCCATTGGTATCTCCGCTAACTGCGGCTTCGAAAGAGGCGAATCGTTGCGGCGTGTGATGAAAGCCTGGAATCGTTTCATGAAGACGCGGCTTGTCCAAGTCCGCTACGACACGCTGAAACATCCCGAACGCGAATGCCGCCTCATATGCTTCATCGCTCGTTTCGGGCGTAACCCGTGAAAATGCATTCGCTATGTAGTCCTGCGTCCGCCAGTAGTTCCCAGATGAATCCTGCCAATAGTAGTTGCCATCACGGGTTGGATAAACCGTCTGCACCCGACGTTCGACATCAAGAACGCCATTCTTCGCAAACCAAACCCGCGCATGTTCAGTCACCCGGACGACATTTTCCATCACAGATGGGACATCCTTGAACACGTTGTGATTGATGCGTTGATGAACCAGACTCCGTATACCACCGGAAACTTCATATTTTGCAAGATACGTGTCGTTTATATGACCTCCAGCAAGCACTTCAACGCCTATGCATCGGCCACACTCAGGATACTGTTCGCATAGTTCACGCTGGAAATGTGCGTCAATCATGATGTACCCCGTCTACCAACGGCGATGGATAGATTCCATGGCTTGTATATTCACGAAGTACATTCACAACCGCTTCACGGTCTTCAGGATATGTGAGTCCAAACCATTTCCCGGTTGTCCTGAGTACCTTTACCTTAGCGATGTCATTTTGCATCTGGTAGGTCACAGCTGATGGAAGATAGCATTCCGCCTTCGCCGATGTGTGGTTGTGCGGGTAGAAGTCTTTGAAATAGGCTTCACATCGGTCCATAAAATCCACAGTAAAGCCCCAAAAATTCATTGAGACCAGCGTATCAAACGGCAGCAGCATTGATGAACCATCGGGAAATGTCGAAACGACTCCTGTTTCCGCCCCCGTAAGATCGGTATGTTCGGTGACTTCAATCAGGTTCCCGGATATATCCACTTGGCAAACCCCTCTGGATACGGAGCCAAATGGGCTAAGGGTGCCATCGACAGAAAAGGCAACCATCGCATAGCTGTCCGTTTGTGTACCAACGGACTCCAGATACGTTGCCATCTGTACGAAGGCATCACGACCGTAAAAGGCATCCGCATTGATAACCGCGAATGCTCCCTTAACTTCCGGGCGTGCAC
>JBJTQN010000109.1:0-4129 GCA_046075665.1 Armatimonadota bacterium
GTTATGCAGGCTCTCATCAAGTGCAATGCCTAATATCTGCCGCGCGGATGCGTTCATTTGCGAAACACGCTCGTTCTTGCCAATCATCACCAAACCGATTGAAAGCGCATTGATTTGCTCTTCCAGCTCGCGCTTTTCCTCGACAACGCGGCGGAAGGTGGTTGCTGTGTTGATAACGGCGGCAGCGTTACGGCTCATCCGCTCGAGAAGGGCTACATCCTCATCGGTGAAGACGCCACCAAACCGTTGGTTGAACACATGCAGCACACCGATTGTTTTGCGGTCAACAACCTTATTGGTTTCTTCATCACGCTTTTCAACAATCAGGGGTACGCAGACTCCATTGCGAACACCGATTTGGCTAAGAATTTCCTTCGAGCCATATTCATCGGTGACGGCATCGTACATGATTGCCGGTGCTCCGGATGTAAACACGTGGCCTGAAAGACCATCCGTGGATGCTATGCGCAAGGCATCCAGGTTAGATTCATCCAATCCGAGGGCTGGGCGCTCGGCGATAAGGTCATTTGACTCAGGATCATGGACCATCAGAAGACACTTTGTGCCTTGGACAATCATCCCGATACGGGTCATTAACCGCCGAAGCGTCTCTTCAATCTCATTAATTTCAGGCGTCGGCTGTGCTGAATCATTGGATTCCTGTACACGAAGGTTTAGATCTTGGATGATTTTATTGCGTTGACTGAGCTCGATTTCAAGATGCGCGATGCGCGCCTTCAACTCGTCAATTGTGCCGTCCAGTGCCATACAGGGTGCGTCCTTAATGTGAGAAGTGCGGTGCTCCACACCGCTTGGATACCGACATAACAATGCAGTGGTTGTCGCATTTCCGGTCGCTGCGGGATTGATACCGATACGAAGTATATCTCAGTGGGGTTGTTGCATTCAATGTGAATGCGATGTAAGCCTACGTAATCTGATTTCGACTTATCCACCAAGGATAGGGATAAGTTGAAACATAGGCACCATGACACAAAGGACAATCCCTCCGACAACGATTCCTAGAAACATGATTAGGACCGGCTTTAGCAGGGATGTAAGTCCTTTGACGGTGGCATCCACTTCACTTTCGTAGAAATCCGCAACTTTCTCCAGCATCTCCGCCAGTCGTCCCGTTTCTTCACCGACTTCTACCATGTTTGTCAGCATCGGGGGAAACCACGGGCATTCCTGGAGTGGTTCAAGTAGCCGGCGGCCATTTTGGATTTGTCGGCTGCATCCAGTGATAGCGTTTGCGAGAATGGTATTGCCTGCGGTTGCAGAGACGATTTCGATGGTTTGGAGGAGTGGGACCCCGCTTGAGAGCAGGGTACCGAGAGTTCTTGAAAAGCGCGCGAGGGCGATTTTTTGAATCACTTCGCCGAGGATTGGCAGTTTCAGGAGAATGGTGTCGCGGGTGATGCGTCCATTTCGAGTGGATGTCCATTTCTTAGCTATCGCAATCGCGATGATTGGGATCGCGACATGGATGTACCAAAAGGTACGCATCACCTGCGCGAGCCCAAACAGGATCGCGGTTAGCGTAGGTAATGGGACATCGAGGTCGGCGATTATTTCGAGAAAGTGGGCAGCACGATGATGAACATCGCGTTTAGCATCACTGTTGTAAAGATGAGAACCAGTACAGGATAGGTAAGAGCCGCTTTGACTTTGTTTCGGATTTCCAGTTCTTTTTCGAGAAAGGTAGCGAGACGGTCAAGAATTATGTCCAGGATGCCACCGGCTTCGGCCGTACGTACCATCGAGACGTAGAGTTCGGAAAAGCATTGAGGCTGATTGTTCAGGGCTGCGGCGAGGGGCTTTCCAGATTCTATATCAGTGATGACAGCTAGCTGGGCCCGAAGGAGTGCGGCATCCTTCGTCTGGGATGACAGAACATCCAGACAACGAAGAACTGGAAGCCCTGCATCGATCATCACTGAAAATTGTCTGGAGAAAACCACAAGGGCTTCGAGTTTTGGGCGGGCCGTGGCAGATATGCGTCTGTGAACCTGCCCGCTGGCTGGCTTTACATCTAGGATGTGCAGGCCCTGATTTTGTAGACGATGAACCGCAGCCCCAAGGGTATCAGCGTCGATATGCGCACGTATACTTCTCCCTGCAGCGTCGACTGCGCTGTAATGAAAAGAAGGCATCGATTAGGCAGCCCTTGATGGTTGTTGAACGACCGTTTGTGTACGGAGGTACCTTTGGATAGACTCGCGATCGATTGCGCGTTCCAGGGCATCCGAGCGGCTAACAAATCCCTGTTTCACCAGGTCGGACAGAATTCGGTCCATGCTGATCATTCCAGCTTCGCCTCCCGTTTCGATTGCATTGGCGAGTTGATGGGTTTTCCCTTCACGAATCAGGGATCTTACGGCGGCGGTCGCTGTTAGGATTTCAATGGCCGCGATTCGACCTCCGTTAGTTTTGGGAATGAGCTGTTGAGAGATGATTGCTTGCAGGGATCCGGCTAGCTGTGTTCTGACCTGGTTTTGCTGATCAGCAGCAAATGCATCAATAAATCGGTCAACGGTGCTTGGTGCACTTCTTGTATGCAGGGTTGCAAACACAAGGTGGCCTGTTTCAGCAAGGGTGAGGGCAGCTCCCATTGTTTCGCGATCACGTAGCTCTCCGACAACAATGACATCGGGATCCTCCCGTAGCGCACTTCTCATCGCACTATGAAAATCGGCTGAATCAGAACCAATTTCGCGCTGATTAACCATCGCCCTGCGATTTTGGAACGTGTATTCAATAGGGTCTTCCAATGTCAGAATATGAACTGCTCGCTCACGATTGATGTGATCTACCATCGCGGCAATCGTCGTAGACTTTCCCGAACCTGTAGCACCCGTGACCAGGATAAGACCGGCGTGGCATCTGGTTAAGTCGCTCAATATTGCTGGTAATCGTAAGCTTTCGATACTAGGGATGTGGGCTGGAATTGGGCGGATTGCTGCTGCTAGCGTCCCCCTTTGTTGATACGCGTTTACGCGGAAGCGGCCGAAGTCTTCAATGACATACGTGAAGTCTGCATCCTTTGTCCGGTGCATCCGGCTCTTCTGGTCCGTAGACAGAAGTGCTTCTACGAGGATCTTTGCGTCATTCGGAGCCAAAGGTGTCATACCCATTTGATGGAGGTTTCCATCGTGACGGACCATCGGTGGCAACCCGGCTGAGATGTGAATGTCACTCGCACCTGCATTAACCGCATCGATCAGAATCTGATTAATCTGCGCCTGAGCCTGGATTGCTGGTGTGACGTCGTGTGCAGGCGATGACTGCTGGGTTTGTGTGTAAATAGTTGAGTACATAACGGTGAACTCCGGATAACTGAATATTCGGGTGGAACCTGGGTTTAACTTGATGTGGACATTTTCACGGGGTTATCAGTGCGCTGAATGGATGTCAGAAGTCTGGTAACTTCAACAGTAACTTTTTACTTGACACACCAAAACCTGTTAGTTATACTTAGTGCCCGTGGTGGAAAACCCGGAGTTATAAATGCGAAAATGATCATAAACAACGGATTATTGTGAAAGTCCGTTTAGTGGTATTGATGGAGACAAATAATATGCGCGAATTATTGTGGGGAACTGGCAACGCAGGTTAGGTCCGATAGGTCTGACTATAAAAACTACGAGACATTCTCGTAGTTTTTTTATAAGGATTCCTTAGCATTTGCTCATAATCCACACTGATGAGTCCAAGAATTTTAGTTGCGTTTCTCGTTTGTAGCGCAACCACCAGTTACGCACTGCAAGTCTCATGTCACGTTCAATCTGTTGGTCCAATGATAACGGGTGCTTCTTTTATATGGCTGATAGCGACTCAACTAGCGAGAATGACGCAGGTCACATTGCCGTTGCCAGATATTGGTCGGACAAAGATAACACTCAACACATCGTTCATGTTACAAATATGTGCTCTGACGATGTTGGATGCAAAGCAAGGTACTACATACCTTCTACTTGCATCTGTAATGCACCTTTTTCATACAAAGTGGAAGTTGATACAACGAGTCTTCAACTGCTCAGCATCTATTTTGGCGCTTGTTGCTTCAAGAAGTGCTCTTGATGTTTTGGATTTCGGTAATTTCCAAAAGTCCACCGTCAATCTGGTT
>JBJTQN010000110.1:0-9326 GCA_046075665.1 Armatimonadota bacterium
GTCTTTGTCAAGCTTTGCTTTCATCGTTGCAGCGACATCGATGTCTGTCAAAACGCCAACGCATTCATCCTTGAGGGCGGCCGTGACTCGCTCGATGGAGTCATTAAATGATGCCGTAACAACCGTACCAAATCCAAAGCGTGTGTCCATTATGCATTCATTTGATGGGGCAGCCTCCCGTGAACGAGGCGTCCCGGCGTGTTCCGGAAGGTTGCCATCGATACAGAGATTCGTGATGAGGGAAAGGGTTCAGGTGGATGCGCGTATTTTGGAGATGGATGGATTTAGTTTCCACTTCGGATCTAGTGGTTATCGATAGGTTGTCAATGTGACGGATTTTCCAAACAATGAATATACATTAAGGCGACGATAAGATATTGATCGCGATTTGTTTTGCGTAAATTACTGTGTTCAAGCATAAGTTGCAACTTGCAAAAAGTTTGCAGTTGCGGTTTCTAGAACTTACTTTCGATCAGCCATTTCTTGCGCTCGGATTCAGGTAATTTTTCGATTGCATATCGCAACATCGTTCGAGGCATCTCATGCGAATGATTTGCAAGAAAGCTTCGAAGAAGCATGACATCTTTCTTGCCAAGTTCCCGGAGCATCCAACCAACTGCCTTGTGAATCAAGTCCTCTTTGTCCTTTAGTAATGCTTTCGAGATAATCAAAGTTGGTTCTAGATCGCCAGCGCGGATCAGTGCAAAAGTGAGAATGATCGAAACACGTCGTTGCCATAAAGACTTTGACTTAGAGAACTTGATCAACAGAGGCATCGGATCTTCGACTTCCAAAAGATAAACGCCCATCCAAGGAGCGGACACATCAACGATGTCCCAGTTATTGATTCGCTCAGCACGGACTTGCTTCAGGTAAAAATCAAATATCTTCTTTCTCTGGTGTGAGGTTTTAGCAACTTTGAATTGAAGATTAAGAATAATCGATGCACAAAGTCGAGCTTCGTGAAATGGAGAATTAAATAGTTTGGTCAACTCAACAAAATCAAGATCCTTGAATTTCTTAGCAACAGATCGTGTCTGGGGGACTGTTCCACCAAGGAAGAGATCGCCTTCGCCATATTCGCCAGGTGCGGTTTTGTAAAACCGTGCAAGGTCGCCAACTCTGCCCTTCTTGCCGTAACCCTTTAAATCATCAAGTGCCAAGCTCGCCTTCATGCCTCAAATATACCTTTCGAGGATTAATAGATAAATGCTCGTTACTATTGCCCTCTAGAGATTGATTGGAGGCGCTGATGATCGAAGCGATAATTCTTGGAATTGTTCAAGGCCTCACCGAATTTCTGCCTATCTCATCCAGCGCGCATATTCGCTTTGTTGGTGAGTTCTTAAATGGTGCAAAAGATCCCGGCGCCCGATTTACTGCGATTACGCAAATAGGTACCGAACTTGCCGTCCTTACATTTTGCTCAAAAATTCTGTTTCTAAATGCATTCAAAACCTCGCGTTTTTTCAGTCAGATGTCTCACAAATGCCAGACATCAATAGGTAGACTCCTTATAGCGTACGTTGTACAGATGATAACTCCGTGCAGCGTAACGCCTGTGGAGAAATCGAATGACCGTTGGAGAGTTTCTGCGTAACCGCCTCGTGGATGAAGGCATCGGCCACATTTTTGGTATCCCTGGTGACTATGTCCTGGATCTCTATCGCGAATGCTGGGATGACCCACGCATCGATGTCATCAACAACACGGATGAAAACCATTCGGGATTCGCCGCCGATGCTTACGCACGTATCGCGGGCACAGGTTGTCTCCTCGTAACCTATTCGGTCGGGGCGAGCAAAGTTGTTAACGCAGTTCAGTGCGCCTTTGCAGAACGCTCCCCGATGGTCGTGATTTCCGGAGCTCCTGGCCTTTCTGAACGCCGTGAAGGGTTTCTTCTGCACCATATGGTCAACACGTTCGATAGCCAGCAAAAGCTCTTCACCGAAATCACCTGCGCAAATGTTGCCATCGATGACCCGGCCACAGCACCACGCCTCATTGATGCTGCATTCCGCGCGATGCGCGAAAACCTCAGGCCGATTTATATTGAGATTCCACGGGATGTTGTCAAAATGGAGATCCCTGTTGCTGCTCTCGAATCATCCGCTCCGGCGATCGAACATCCGACTGACAAAGAAGACTTGGCTGCCTGTATCTCCGAAATCTCAGCGTGGCTTGCGTTTAGCCAGCGGCCTGTAATCCTCGCCGGAGTCGAGACCGCGCGCTGTGGAATGTCTGAAAAGCTTGTTTCTTTCGCCGAAGCACACAACATCCCGATTGCGCTGGCTCTCCATAGCAAATCGCTCATTAATGAAGACCACCCGCTCTTCGCCGGAATTTACGGCGGAACGGCATCCAATGATGCGACCATCAAGCTGGTTGAGGAGTCCGACTGCCTAATCATCCTTGGCGATATTCGGACCGATATGGCC
This sequence comes from Armatimonadota bacterium, assembly GCA_046075665.1. Lineage (GTDB taxonomy): Bacteria > Armatimonadota > Armatimonadia > Armatimonadales > Armatimonadaceae > CAIRTT01. The sequence goes on from JBJTQN010000110.1 coordinate 2,439, forward strand.
CTGAACTTCCAACCGGCGAAGTTCAAGAAACCGCAGGTCATCGAGGCGACAGTTGATCAGATCCGTGTCCGCTCGCATTCCTATCCAGCGATACGCTTCCAAGACTTCTGTGAAGCCCTCTTTCAAATTCCTGGCACACCGCGACCTACCCCGAACGTCCCGAGCGGCTTCCCACTACCGCAGTGGAACCCGGAAAGTGGCAAGGCGATCACGACGTCCGTATTGCTGTCTGCCATTAACCACCACCTCTCCGCAAAGCTTGCCGTTATCGCGGATGTAGGCGATGTGATGTTTGGTGCGAGCGACTTGCATATCCGCTCAAGCTATGCGTTTCTCTCACCGGCTTATTACACAAGCATGGGCTCGGCTATTCCGGGAGCGGTTGGGGTTGCGTTCGCCCGCCCGGATGTCCTTCCGGTCGTTCTCGTCGGGGATGGTGCATTTCAAATGTCGTGCACAGAGCTCAGTACGCTTGTGCGTTACAAGAAATCGGCGATTGTTGTCATCCTAAACAACGATGGTTACACAACAGAGCGCTACCTGCTCGAGGGAAATTTTAATGACCTCCCGATGTGGAATTATGACCGTATTGTGGATGTCATCGGTGGCGGGACCGGCTGGGTGGTGCGCACAGAAAGCGACCTTGCAGCAGCGCTTGACACTGCGCTGAAGTGTGGCGGAGTACATGTCCTGAATGTCCACGTTGACCGCTATGATGTATCTCCGGGGTTGCGCCGTGTAACGGAAGGGCTGTCACAGCGAATCTAAGTGTAGAATCCAAGTAGCACGGAGGTAGTTTATGCACGGTCAACTTGCACTTTTGGGCGGAGACCCGATAGGGACAAAATCCGCTCCTCAACACCCGAAGTTCACTCCAGATGCCATTCACTCTGCGACACACTTGTTGGAGATTGGTGAAACCGTTGGACTTGGTCGCACACACAGTAGCATTGTCAATGCTGAGGCAGCGATTTCGAACTATCACGATGGACGCCATTCGCTCGCGTTGGGGTCTGGAACGGCAGCTATTCAAGCAGCGCTGATGGGTCTTGGCTTTGGCCCGGGGGATGAAATCATTTGTCCACCGTACACTTGGGGCGGCACTGTTTCGCCAATACTGGCATGTGGGTGCATACCTGTCTTCTCTGACATCGATCCCATAACAGGAAACATGGATCCATCATCCCTCGAGGCTGTAATTACACCCCGTACCAAAGCCATCATGGTTGTTCACCTGTATGGTCAACCGGCTGACATGCCTGCGATCAATGCGATTGCAACAAAGCATGGGTTGAAAGTAATTGAGGATGGATCACAGGCGCACGGAGCAAAAATCAACGGCACTGTCGTGGGTAATTTCTCAGATGTCTCAGCGTTTTCATGTATGGGATGGAAGCTCCTTGGCCTGGCGGAAGCCGGTTACATGACGACATCCGATGAGGATGTCTTCTGGCGTGCCGCGATGACATGTCAGCACTACGGGCGGGCAGGCGAACCAGATTTCCCCAAGCACTACGAGCAGTACGTAGACTCACTGGTGGTGACATTTCGCCTTTCGCCGGTGATCGCCGCCTTGTTCCCAAGCCAGCTGGAAAAACTGGACAGAGAGATTGATGGCCGCCGGCAAAATGTCGATGTTCTTCGCCCAATGCTATCCGGGTTGACCCTGGCGAAACTTCCGGAGTACGAGCCGGGAATAGAACCATCCTTTCATATCGTCAATCTCAACTTCAACCTTGATGATGCTGGAATATCACGTGATACCTATTGCAAGGCATTGAATGCAGAGGGCTTGGAAATCGGACCTTACGTCCCGACACCAATCTATCAATGGAAGCGACTGCTCTGGCAAGAATATGATGGTCCTGAAGTATGGTGGCAGCGTATTCTTCGCGATTATGGAGCGGATTATCGTGGCATCGTTCGTCCTGGGACGGAGCATAAGATTGCACGTGATCTGTTAATTGGATGGAATTACACAGTTCCGGATCAGGGAGCGATGGAGCGGATTGCAGCGATTTTCCACAAAGTTGAGGATAACATCGGAGCGCTTCGCGATTGGGAGCATGGAACGGAATCGGATGTAACGGTTGCTGCAGTGAAAGCCGCACGCAGAGCCGTTGCATTGCATAAAGAGCAAAAGTAAGCGGAAAACGCCTTCGCACTCACGTTATCGATGCAACAAAGCAGCTTAGTTCATTCCGACTGTTTTAGGCTACAACGCGGATGGCACACAGCCTGCTTTTGTCGGGTCTGCCGACTGGAGGATGCATGCAATACGTAAAGCTTGGCAATACCGGCCTCGAAGTCTCCCGCATTTGTGTTGGATGCATGGGCTTTGGAGACCCTGAACGCTGGCTGCATAAGTGGGTCGTGAGTGAAGAGCAGACGCACACGGTGATACGTTATGCCATCGAACGTGGAGTCAACTTCTTCGACACAGCCAACATTTATTCCCTTGGAACGAGCGAGCAGTATGTCGGTAGCGCATTGAAAAAGTTTGCAAACCGCGATGACGTAGTCCTTGCGACCAAAGTACACGGTCGGATGAAAGATGGGCCAAACGGCGGCGGGTTGTCCCGAAAGGCAATCCTTGCCGAAGTCGACAACAGTCTTAGACGCCTGCAAACAAATTACATAGACCTCTATCAGATTCACCGCTGGGACTATGGAACACCGATTGAGGAGACGATGGAAGCGCTCAACGACATCGTCCGTGCGGGAAAAGTCCGCTATATCGGCGCATCTGCGATGTATGCCTGGCAGTTCCAAAAGGCGCTGTTTGTGAGTGAGCGACAGGGCTGGGCGAAGTTCGTCTCGATGCAAAATCATCTCAACCTGATTTACCGCGAGGATGAGCGAGAGATGCTGCCGCTATGTGCGGATGCGGGCATTGGCGTGATTCCGTACAGCCCGATGGCAAGTGGCAAGCTGACGCGCGCATGGACGGAAGAGAGCAGCCATCGTGCATCCACTGATCAGATTCTGCAGCTGAAGTATGGGGCTAGCGCAGATATTGATGCCCCGGTGCTGGCGCGGGTCGGGGATGTTTCTGAACGCCTTGGTATCCCCCGCTCACATGTTGCATTGGCATGGCTATTACAAAAGTCTCAGGTTGCCGCGCCAATTGTCGGTCCAACGACGGTTGCACATGTCGATGACGCAATCGGAGCACTCGATGCCAAACTTTCAAGTGAGGATGTTCACTACTTGGAGGAGCTCTATGTGCCGCACAAGGTCGTGGGAGCGCTGTAGCCACGATAGTCGATAATGGATACCTCAGCCCCATCGGATGGTTCCGATGGGGCTGTGTAGATTTATCTCTGTCCGCCGCCTGAGAGACCGAGCTTAGGATCGGGCTTGTACTTTGGATCATCCGGGTTGTCTGCCTTGATAATCACTTGCTCCAACTCGCCACCCATGGCGGATTTAGGAGTGTTTGTGTACGCAATGTAACCAATAACAATGGCGACAATCAGCAATATGCCGGCAACCATCGTCATAGGCTTGTTCGTTTTCATCATCAAGTCCTCTCTACGGATCTGGAATGCACGAATCTGACACATTGAACTTTACATGTGCCTCGTTCATATCCAAATATGGGTTCAACCACAACGATGTATCCTGACAATCAATGGTCGCATTGGGATTCCACAAAAGTGATTTTCCTTTGAACCACTTCGCATGACCATCAAAAAAGGTTAGGTTTGTTCCTTCCTGATGCCTGGCTCCCATGCTTCCGGCAGGTGTGGCGGTGTACGGAACGTTTAGTCCCGTGTTTCCAAAGAGGTATCCCCGAAATCCGCCACCGATATCACCCGACACGGAATCTGCAAACATCACATTCTTTGCAGGAACAGCGACCTGCGGCAGCGTCGGAAGTATCATTTCGCCACAAGCATTTGTCGCGTAGTACCATCCGCTTATCGTTTGGTTATATCCAACCGATACCCGCCCTCGGTTATTTTTTACATCAATGCTTGAATCCCACTGCCTCCATTGATCGGCGTAGTTTGTATTACTGGCAGAGCCGCACACAAAGATGCCCTTGTTTTTGATATATGGCTGTAGGAGACCCGTCCAAAGTAGGTCATTCTTACTGGTAGGTCCTGTACTTGGACAGGCTGCGTATCTAGGAAGGACTTTCTCGTCGTAGTCCTGCAAATACATCGTCAGTGCTAAACCCAGCTGCTTCATATTGGACAAACAGCTGACGCTACGTGCCTTATCCCTTGCTTGTGCAAACACAGGGAACAGAATCGCCGCGAGGATAGCGATGATTGCGATTACGACGAGGAGCTCAATGAGCGTAAAACCACGACGTGGTGCAGAAATCTGCATAGATACCACCTCCTTATCTGTACGAAACAAAGAAACGGTTACTTACTACAAACTGTTCTCACGATAACACGAAGTCCCGAAAAGTAGGTAATTGTCAATGATTTCCGTCTGTAGCAGGGATCTCGGCTGGCAGAACGATGGTGCCCCACAAGAAAGGCCACGGCATAAAAAAAGCCTTCAGTTGAAGGCTGTTGAAGAGGTTCGGCTATGCAGTACCCGAATATGAATGCTCAAAGTATAGGCGTAAACCGTCTGCACTTTGAGAAGCCAGTGTTAAGAAATCGGTTCGGCATAATGGAATCATAGCCGTGTTGGTGGCAGCATGATTTCACATAGAAAAAACTCTTCCATACGGAAGAGTTTTGAGTGAAGCGGGCGATGAGAATCGAACTCACGCCACCTGCTTGGAAGGCAGGAGCTCTACCATTGAGCTACGCCCGCATAGGCTGAAGTAATACTACCATAATCCTAAAAATGCGCAATTTGGTGATGCTGGATTTCGCTACGTTTCGCTAATTTTGGTCAGAAAACGGGTTAGGTGCTGTCAAACTGCTGTACTAACTTCGGTGAAGGATCAAGCACAAATGGCACATCAAAATGGAAGGTGACAATGCCCTTTAGTAGAAGATGTTATTAGGCATTTCGTGGACCGTTTGATCTGGTCCTTATGTTACTTTTGTGTTCCTCCGACTTGATAGAATCCGAGCATGACAACTCAGGATGTCCTTGCAAATCTGGAAACTCTCGGTACGGAGCAGCTACGCGCACACAACACACGCCACGGCTAAAGTGGAAAGCAGTTTGGCGTCAAACTGGGTGAACTTCGCACAATCGCAAAGTCCATCAAACTCAACACACCGTTCGGTCTAGAGCTCTGGGCTACGGTTTATCTTGAAGCGCGGCTTGTAGCCATCCTGATCATGAAGCCAAAAGAGCTGTCGGTTGACCAACTGAAAACGCTGATTCAGTCAGCCACCTATGGTCACTTGGCGGACTGGGTCAACAGCTATCTTGAGAAACAGCATCCAGAAAAGGAAGCGATGAGAATCGCATGGCTTGCCATCGATGCCCAAACGGATCCTTGGCTCGCCCGGACGGCCTGGAGTCTGACGACAGAGCAAGTGAGTAAGTCACCGGATGGTCTTGATTTAGCGGTGATCCTCAAGCGCATCGATGCTGAGTTGGCAGTTACACCGGAACCGGCCCGTTGGACGATGAACATTTGCCTCGGCGAGCTTGGCATCAACCATGCCGAGTTTCGGGATGAAGCGATTGCGATTGGCGAGCGTGTCGGAGCGTATCGCGATTACCCTACAAGTAAGGGTTGTATCAGTCCGTTTGTGCCGACATGGATTGAGGCGATTGTTGCGCGTCAATAACCTTTGGCACCAAGCTCCAAAATCGACCTAATCGTCAGAGAGAGCAGCAGTAGGAACATCCTCGGTTTCGAGCCGACCATCGCGGTCTCCAGTCAGAAATGGAATAACAATTCCGAGCCATGCGGCGGTCGAAATGATGCCAATCTTGATAACTAGCTCGCGAGTTGACATCGAATTTGGCGATTTCCTGAACATACAGGCGATTTCGTACCGATGAATGATGGGTGTTCAAACGCAGTACGGCATCGTCAGCGCTGATTAGCACGACATCGCGACTATAACGACGTCAGTCAGCAGAATACAATCCCGCTTCTTCGGCCTGTTTCATATACTTCACCATCGTGATTCGGCTCACACCGAAGTAATCAGCGATGTTTTGAACGGTGTAGCCATCGCGCTGGAGCTCACCGGCCTTCACGAGCTGGGCATCAGTCAGCCTTGGCTTTATTAGTCGTGCTGGACGCGACGATGCAGTCCTGGAGCCACCTCGAACCACGTGCTGCATTTTGCGCTTTTGCAGGGTGGTATCCCAGTCGGCAAGTGCATCGAGAAGCTCCAGAGCCGATGAACTCTCGGTATCACCGGCTGGTGAAAAGACCAGATTCGGCTCAAGGACCTTTAGAGTGACATTCTTTTCGTTAAGCCGCATGATAGACGACTGTAAATCGCCGAGCGTCCACGCCCAGCGGTCAAGGCTTGCGCATATCACGATGTCCCCTGGCACGACTTCCGATAGTAGCTGGCGAAACTGTGCCCTTTCGACGATACGTCCCCCACAGTGAACATCTTCATAAATGACATCGGCCGCGGAAAGAACTGTCCGGTGACGGGCTAATTCTGACTCGTGGGATTCATTACTGAGATGGATATAGCCAAGTGTGCGCTGGTTCATTTCTGCATTCCAATATACCCAAATCAACGCAGAATGGAACGTGTAGTGTAAAGGTGACCACGACACGCCTGCCCGGAAATGTACGGGCGCCGATTTTCACACGATTTTGCCACTATATTCAGTTCAGCTGCTGAACCGCCGCATCGCACGGCGCGGGCGGACACAGCGGTACGCCCCTACGCAAAGGATTTGTTTCCATGAGAGGCATCAGTGGAACCGGACCAAACACAAGACCGTCGTTTCATGACATCCGGCGAGATCGGCACAAACGCGATG
>JBJTQN010000111.1:0-14435 GCA_046075665.1 Armatimonadota bacterium
AAGTGCACCTTGGGGTTAGCCGGTTCTCAGAGCTGTACTTGCGCTTCTACGGCGTCTCAGCGATTGAGGATCTCCTGCAAGCCAGGATTCGCGCCGCTGAGTCCCTGCTGACAAATGCCAGCTTGACCGTCAGCGAAGTCGCATCGCGTACAGGGTTTGCCAGCCACGCTTACTTTAGCCGCACGTTCCGTGCGCGTGTAGGAATCTCCCCGATGGAATATCGCCGCCGAGGGCTCCACTCCTAGTCGCAGCGCGCCCAGGGTGCCTCGGCTATGATTGCCTCCATCTGCGCCTGTGTTAGTCCGAGTTTTTCAGCAGCTGCAATGATATCGGAGAGGTTTGCGCCGTACAACCCGTTCTTAGATGCATCCGCCAGCCCTGCAATATTCCACGGAGCAATCGCATCCGCTGCTGTGCACTCTCCCGCAAGGTATGCATCAAAGCGCTCCCAAAAGTCGCTATCACCTGAAAGGAGCATCCCAGGTGCAAGCTCTCGTTTTCCTATTCGCCGGCATATTTCAGACCAGCTAGCCGCCGCGAAATAAAACATTGAGATGTCTGTGAAGCGGTCAAAGTCGGCAAAAGCCCTGTAGTTGGCTGCGATATAGCGCGCCACGCAATCAACATCACGTTGCACCGCTGCCTCGTATATAGCGAGCTCAGGCTCAGATGTACATCCCCTAAGAATCAGTTGCGCCAGGCGTTCTATGCCAAGCAGCGTCAGCGAAAAGCCGGTTGAGTACAGCGGATCGATAAATGCTGCCGCACTTGGCAAGAATGCCCAGGAAGAATCACCAATCGTGCCTGCAATACGGTCTGTTCGAACCGGCAGCGGATCAACTTTCATCCATGGGAGGACACGCTGTGCAGCTGCGAATTGTTTTTCAACCGCTGGCATCCGTGCGAGAAGGCGTTCCCAGCCGCCATCGCTTAGGAGAGAAACCTCATCTGCCAGCCAGCGCTCAACGGCAACGCCTGCGCTGACACGGTTGTCATCAAAGCGAAGCATCCACATCCAGCCGCCTGGGAAACAGTGGTGCAGTGCAGACCAGTCGATTGGATAAGGGGCATCTGCGGGCTCGCCAAGCTCAGGAATATCTGCCGCGAGCGCAACGCCATCAAAGTGGGAATACAGTGCAAGCGTGTCCGGATAATCATTGAATCTGGCAGGAGTCGCCCCGACATGCTGCGCAAGTGTGGCCGTTCTGCCACCGGCATCCACTACGAATCCGGCATCAACATTCACTTCTGTTCCATCTTCATGCCGAAGAAGCACATTCCAACGTCCGTTTTCGCATGGGTTGACATCGATGACCGATGTATTGTCAGCGTAGTGAACGCCTTCATCGACAGCCTTTTGACAAAGCCAGGAATCGACATCCGAGCGTAGCCACTGCGTGTCCGCGCAGCTGTTGCCGGGGCTCGCGGCGACGGCGAGCGGCCCGCGGACACCCGTATCGCCGCCATCCGCCTGATGCCCGTAATACGTAAACCCGCGCTTCAGCCCAACGCCTATTTCCGGGATGTGTGTTTTCCAGGCGCCCCACGTTGCCAAGTGGTTAAGGTGGGGGAGGTCATACTCGTCCGCAAACTGCTCGAACAATAGATTCGTAAGCGGCGATGTGCTTTCGCCCATCGCAAACCTTGGATGCGAACCGCGCTCAACCAGCGCAACCTGTTTTCCTGATTTAGCCAGTATCTGAGCCAGAAGCGAGCCACCAAACCCCGCGCCGACAACAAGGACATCCAACCGCTCTGGCAACATCAGCAACCCCTAACCAGGTAAGAGAATCCGACTACAGTGCTCGCATGTCGCAAGGACCAAGCCATCAGTGACCGCATTTACGGTCGTGCCATTCACCATCATCCCGCACGCAGTGCAGGTACGGTCCACTGTCATGTATGCAGCACCTGCGCCACCTTTACGCTCACGGATGACCTCATATTGTTTGTAAACCGTCTTGTCAGTGATTGCTACGACCAACGATTTACGCTGGGGTTCCAGCGCCGCGATTTCCGCCAGAAGCTCCGCTTCACGCGTTGCGTTCGTATCTTTCAGTGTCCTGTAGGCACGCGTAACCTTAGCGACATCGAGCTCGGCGGCCTTGGCATCGGTATCCGCCGTGGATGCAGCTTCCATATGTACCAGAAGTTCATCTTCAAGCGTCGCCTTCTGGCGACCAAGGGCATCGATTCCAGCCTGTAAATCCTCAAGCTCGCGGGGGCTGGTCACTTTTCCGGAGTACAGCTTGTCATTCGCTGCTTTGATTTTTCCTTCGACGCCGGCAAGCGTCAACTCCGCATCTTTTTGAACAGCAGCAAGCCTGTTTGCTTCTGTACGAAGCGCATCTGCCTTTGGCTTGCTCACTTTGTACTTGGCCGCAAGCGTCGTCCCTGGATCAAGCGCTGCAATCTGTTGTTTACGTCGGTCGATCTGGATATCTAATTCCAGTAACGCCCCCAATCCACGCTGTGCATCCCTGAGGCTCATCACTGACTCCTATATCTATCGTTTACGCCGAGAAGAAACCCGTTTGATCATGTACGGCACCATTTGGATGTACATATTCATACGGGCGATGGTTCCTTTTATGATGCCGAGCTTTAGCTCTTTGGTAGGGTGGCTGACATCCCGAAGAATCACCGTTGAACACGGAACGCCAGTAGCGAGCACGTGGTTTGTAATAGCAAGCTCGACGCCGTAGCGTGCATTTGCCACATTGGGGACATCCAGAAAAAGGCTTCTGAGAATACAACGCTGTCCGCTGATGTTTGGTACCAAAATCTGTGCGAGGGTTGTCCAAAACTGACCGCCACGAAACACACCAAGTGTCATGTCTGCCTGACCGGCAATGACTCCTGATGTCATGTTCTGTACCATCTCAACTGTCAAACCTACCAGATCGGCATCCAGAAAGAGGACAACCTCGGCATCCGTTTCAGTTGCACCACGGTGCATTGCAGCGCCCTTACCGCCATTGGATGCCATATCAAAGACGCGAACTCTCTTAGGAGCTGTCGATGCAAACGTGCGTGCTACAGCCGCTGTGTCATCCGATGATGCATCATTTACAACGATAATCTCGCTGACATTCTCTGCCTGGGCAAGGATACCAAGGACACCCAGAATCCGGGTGCTCTCGTTGTAAGCCGGGATGACGGCGGCACACCTCACTTGGGCGCTTTCCACGTGCCATTTTCGTAGGCTTCGGCGCGCTTTTCGGCGGCTTCGATACGTTTTCGCGTCAGTGGATGGGTGCTCAGAAAAGCCAGTTTCTCGTTGGACTTTGCAGCGGACTCCTGCATCTTCGTGAACATTGACGCCATACCGCGTACGTTATATCCTGCCGCAACCAAGTACTTGAACCCGTACTCGTCCGATTGGGCCTCATCACCGCGGCTAAACTCTCTGTCCTTTAGGTCCAGCGTAAGTCCAACTACAGTCCGGACATCGGCATTAGAGCGACCAAACAGAATCCCAGCGATGCCCTGCTTGACGGCTGCATCCGAGAGCTGCTGGGCAGAGTGACGCTTTACAATGTGACTGACTTCATGGGCGAGTACACTCGCAAGCTCATCATCCGATGTCGCCAGCTGCATCAGGCCGGTGTTCACAAACATCGGGCCACCTGGGACAGCAAACGCATTAATTTCATTTTCTTTGATGAGCGTGACCGTGTAGGGAACATCCCAGTCTTTGCGCGCAGCTTCGATAATTGGGAGGGCAACCCGTTGCAGACGGTTCACCATCGGACCAGACCGCACGATTTTCGCGCCATCCTTACTCTCGTTGAATGCCGTAACAAACTGCGTCCCCATTCGGATTTCATCCGTGCGCGAGTAGATATTGCGAACTCTGCGACACCCAGTGGATGTCAATAAAACCACCCCAAGTAAACCGGCAACGAGAAATCTTGAATGTTGCATCACTTTGATGGTCCTTTCGGTGCAGGGGATGCTGGACTGTCACCCCGAAGCTGGCCTTCAATCGCGCTGAGCTGTCCGCGTATCGCTGCAACTGCATCAGTATCGACGGCGGGCATCCGACTGATACGGGTAAGCGTTTCCAGTGCCTTTGCGGATTCATCCCGGGCGATTCCCATGTTTCCCTTTGAAATGGCAATCCGGGCACGCTCGACGTGCGCCGTAGCTGCATCAAGCTGAATTTGCCAGTCCGAAACGCCGATGCGTGGGATCTCTGGCTTCTTTATGGTTGGTATCCGAACCGTCGGGATAATCGAAGATGACCTGACGCCAAGTTGTTGTTCAAGATGCACTACACGATTGAGCAGCAACCATGTGAAAAAACCGTGAACTCCGGTGATGACTAATAAGATGCCCGGCAGCACTGAGCCACCGGCCCTTCCCCCAGAGCGCCGCTTCATGCGTCTATCTTATCCGAAACGCTCTCTGACCGGTTATGAGATGCCTTTCCACCGTGCAACAAGTGCATTCTGTCCTTGAGTTTGAGTTCTATTGAGAATCGATGTCGCTCGAGTCCACAGATGGCATTTCCGTAGAAACCACGGCTAAGGAGTAAGCGCATATTCGAACAATCGACAGCGCCCCAGCGGTACTTGTAAGGCTCATTTCCGCGCAAGAAGTCAAAGGTATGAGATTGATCTTCTGCGACTGCATGCAGGATTGCTGCCCGTGTTGCCAGCATCCCGGGAGACCACTTATGGTATTCCTGGTCAAAGCCACCGAGGTAGTAAATCGTTGTGCCACCGGATGTCATGCAATAAATCGCAGCAATGACTTTGTTATCCACGGACAGCGTGTGAAGCCTGAGCAAGCCGGCATCCAACAGGCGCTTGGAGACATCCGCAAACCATTGCTTCTGAGTATCGCCCGCAAACAACCCCGGCATCCACCTACGACGCCAGCGGTCCTGGTGTAAGCGAATACATGCATCGATATCACCCGCGAGACTGTCCTTGTCGGCAATGCGGTACGTCACATCGGTAGCTTGTTTTCGAAGCGCACGGTCTGCGTAGTTCAGGTTTTGCCGGATGCGCTTTGGGATCGCCAGCTGCTGCTGGTCGACCGTTTCTGCAAGGGGAAGAATCGGGCAGACTTCGCCATCTTCCAATGCACCTCGGAAGGCACGACCGAGCGGTCCCAGTGGATGACACTGCCGAAACAGCACCGCCGGCGCAAGGTCACTGATCGCATCGATAAGCTGATCCACCGTCGTCGGAGGTGCATCTGGGGCGATGGCAATATCGAGGTAATCACTCACGCCATCTCCGATCGGAACTAATACTCCCGGACCTGCCCACCTGAATGCAGCCGCTGCAACCGGTTGTTTATCATCGTTTAGTAGGATGATTCCAACAAACATCCCTTTCGGAACCCGGTCGATGTTTGCGCCGACCCAGGCCCAGCGCTGCATGGCGGTTGCACCGGGAGTCGCAGCTGCCCATTCATCCCAGAGCTGCTGCAACTGCGATGTGAAGGCTGCGGCACTTTGGATGCGCTCGGCACGAAATGTCAAAACTAAGCCGACTCCGGGAGAAATGTCATCAGCTGAACGCCCGTCGGAGCCTGATACGCACCGCGTACTTGCAAGACATGGATATCGGCATTGCGTGCTTTCCAGGTGTAGAGCAATGATGTCACCTTGGTCGCAGCTGGGGATACCAAAATCAGTGCCGTCCGACCTGCAACCACTGGAAGTGCCGCGGCAAGGAGGCGACACACACTTGCTTCATCCCGTGCATGGGCTGGACCAAGCGTGCAGTTCGCCGCATGATTCGTCACATTGAGCGCTCCTGTAATGGAGCCATCCGGAGCAACATCCACAAAGACCGCAAAGTGATCCGTCTCTAGAAAGTGGTTCCAATCTGCCGGACGATAGCTGCCCGTCAACTCGCGCTCAAGCGCCGAGATGGCCGGGACATCTTCACTGTTCGCACGCCGGATACTGGACGTGTCAGCATCACCGGTAAGCGCCACGGTGTCTTCTGGAACTGGTAGCAACATGTCCTGAAAAATCTGCCGAGCCACAAAACCCTGTCGGTTGTACAGACTGTAGGAATCCAGATTGGATGCCGAACTCACGAGGCGTAACGGAAGGGCGCTTGCATCCGCGATGGCGCATGCTTCACGCAGCATTTGAGATGCCAAACCTGAGGATGCCACATCCGGGGCGGTGTTCACAATCCCCACACCGATGTGTGTCTCCCTTGGATGAAGGTAGCATGTTCCGATCAGTGTGCCGGTTGTGTCATCCACAGCGGTGATGCACTGTCCGGAATCCAGAGCATCGTACGTATCCGGGAACAGCCGGCAGCCACTTGGCTCGCAAGAAAATGCAGTCCGGCCAGTGTTCTTCAGATACCAGGCATTCGTAGATGCATGAATCAGTGAGGCTGCTTCATCATATTGGGATGGCTGTAAGCGCCCGAGCGTGAATCCCATGGATTAGTCCTCGAGTGGGAAGGAGATGCGCTGGCCAGTCTTTGCGCTACGGTAAACGGCTACTATCAGCTCGAGCGCGTAGCGGGCTTGACGACCATTCATAAATGTCTCAGCACCACTGTGGATACACTCGCACAGGTCTTTGAGATGCGCTACATGCCCAAGGTTTGAGATGGCCCGCGGGTCAGCGGCACCTTGTCCCTGCGTCGTTGCCTCTGCCTCCGTATCATCGTTCTGCCAAACACCATCCACAACCAATGGCGCCGGAACTCCCTCAAGGCCCCACATCGTTTGCGGTTCATCACCCGTCACAAACTGTGCAAACTGCACCTTACTGTTTGTGATGCGAACGCTGCCCTTGGAGCCGTAGACTTCGAGGGTCTGGTTGAAGCCGGGGACCATGGATGTGGATGCCATCAAGGTTCCTACAGCGCCATTCTCAAACTCAATCGTAGCCGAAACAATGTCTTCGACTTCGATGCGCTCATGCGAGAGTGTGCCCATGGTCGCGGCAACAGACTTCACGGGACCCATAATCCAGCGTAGCTGGTCGACATAGTGCACACCCTGATTCATCAGAGCGCCGCCGCCATCAAGCTCCCAGGTACCACGCCACCCGCCCGAGTCATAGTACGCTTGTGTTCGGTACCACTTCGTGACCGATTCACCAAAGACGAGACGCCCAAGCTTACCTTCATCCAGCCACATCTTGAGGTTTTGCATGCCATCGCTAAAACGATGCTGGCTCACCACTTCAAGCTTGACGTTGTTGGCTGCACAGGCTTCAATCAGTGCATCTGCTGCTGAGAGAGTGACATCGATAGGCTTTTCGCAGAGAATATGCATACCCGCATTGGCGCCTTTGATGCCACAGGCCGCATGCATTCCGCTAGGTGTGCAGACGTGCATAATGTCGAATTTACCCCACTCCAGAAGTGCATCCAGTCCATGGAAGTGCGGCACGCCAAGGGACTCTCCGGCTTTTGCTGCCCGCTCAAGCTTGTCATCCGCGACGGCAACAAGCTCAACGATGTCCGGCAAGCGGGATATCGCATCCGCGTGTGCCGTATGAATCACACCGCATCCAACAATCGCGGAGCGTAGTTTACGTTGTTCCATAGAAATGTCTGCTCTCTCTTAATCGCCCTAGATTAGGCCGAGCTCGGTACCGACTTCCTCAAATGCAGCAAGTGCTTCATCAAAATCTGCTTTGGTGTGCGCCGCCGTTGGCATCGTGCGAACACGGGCCTTCCCGCGCCCGACCGTCGGAAAGACAACCGCAAGCGCAAGCACTCCCTTGTCACGCAGACGACGCATCAGCTCCATAGTCTTCGCTTCATCACCAACCATTACCGGCGTAATAGGGGTCTGCGTCACACCAAGATCAAACCCGAGCTCACGCAAACCAGTCTGCCAGTAGCGCGTGTTTTCCCAAAGACGCTCCGTTAATGTGGCATCGTCACGCATAATCTCGATGCCGCGGATACACGCCGCTGCCGTCGCCGGTGGACATCCCGTGCTGAACAAAAATGGCCGGGCGCGCTGCTTTAGAAAGTCAACCAATGCCTTGGAACCGGCAATATAACCACCCATAACACCGACGGCCTTGCTGAGCGTTCCCAGCTGGATGTCAACCTTGTCGGTGACGCCAAAGTGATAAGCCGTTCCACGGCCATTCGCACCCATCACACCCGAGCCGTGGGCATCATCAACCATGACCGCCGCATCAAACTCTTCCGCCAGCGCACATATCTGGTCAAGCGGCGCGACATCTCCATCCATGGAAAAGACACCATCGGTGATAATCAACCGCTTCTTTGCATCTTTGGATGCAATCAGCGCATCCCGAAGGCTGTCCATATCACAGTGCTGATAAATGCTACGCTTTGCCTTTGACAAACGGCAGCCATCAATAATCGATGCATGATTCAGGCTGTCCGTAATAATCGCATCCTCGGCTTCCATAATCGTCGGAATCGTGCCCGCATTGGATGTAAATCCACTCTGGAACACGAGGACATCTTCGACATGCTTGAACTCGGCAATCAGCTTTTCCAGCTGGTCGTGGAGAGCGATATTCCCGATGATTGGGCGGACGGCACCGCTACCGGCACCAATGTTCAGCGCTGCATTGGATGCTGCTTCGCAGAGCCGTGGGTCGCTGGCGAGCCCGAGATAGTTGTTGGACGACAGATTAATGAGCTCTCGTCCACCAACGGAGACGCGTGACCCTGGACGGCCATCAATGGTCAGCAACGGCTTATAGAGGTTTTCCGCATGCAGTGTGTCGATCTGAGCCTTGAGATGTGATTGCAGAGTTGTATTCATATTGATTATTTCCTGACTACAAGTTTGTTGCTGGCCGAAGCGCGACCTTTAGCGCTGCATAGCCATCGATTTGAAAATGTTCTACGCGCAGGGTGTGGTTGCCACCGAGGCGTACCTTTGCAGGATACGCTGTCGGGCCCTGGTACTTCCATGCACCAAGCGAAAGCTCTTTGCCATCCAGCCAGACGCGGCAGCCATCATCTGTCGTGGTATCGAGAACGTAATCGCCCGGCGGTATGGTGAATTTGCCATCGGCGACCGTGATCACGTGATGATTCGGAAGGCCCTTGGCAAACGCATAGCCAGCGAAATCAAGCTTGTCGGTTTTCATCGTAAGCAGGGGAGTCGACCCTAGCTGCTGACGGAAGTGCTCAGGATCGGGCGCAGCATGGACATCCTTAGGATCGATGGACTTCGACCAGCTGTGGAACCGAACATCCCAGCTAATAGGAGCAAAGAAGCGGATGAAGCCAAAGCGCACTGGCTGGCCCGCCGCCGTTTGCACACCCTTGTAATCGGTAGTCGGTCCTCCGCGGTATTCCAGAATGACCTTTGATGTACCCGCCTGGCAAGCAGGTGTCTTTATGGTCACGGCTCCAGGAACATTGCCACTCGATGCGGACACCGCCGCCCCTTGGGCATCCACGACCCGCCATTCACCCTTGGGGCCCAAAATGTCATAATGGCCATCCCCGCGGTGGACTAATCGCGGACTCTGGAAGTCATACGGTCCCCATTCATCCACGATAACAAATCGACGCCCGCGCAGCGCATTCTTCGCCAGCATCGCGCTCTCAGGCTTATCCAATGGCTCGACATGGTAGCGGGACGCAAGGCGGCTAGGTCGGCCGGGATGCCAGGCGAGATCCCAGCGTTCAAGGTATTCGGCCAGGTTCGTCTCGCTGGACACGATAGTGTTTCCGCTGCCCTGCATTGTCTCAGGCGGTGCAGGTGTCGTGTTGACTACACGATTCGCCCGATCCTTTACACTGTCAGTCAGGCGAACATCAGACTTCGTCTTTACATCTACAAAGGTGTTACCCTCGATCGTATAACGCTCACTGCTAGTTGCATGCTTGCGGACGTAGGCCCAGTTAGGATCCTGTGATGGATTTGCCCAAAGCTTGACCCCAACACGGTCGCGGAAGAAGCCATTATCGGAGATGCGGTTGTCACGGCCATGCTCTATGGCGATTGCTTCGGCGTTGTAGCCAAAGGTGTTGCCAACAATGGTGGTGTCGTAGGAGTAACCGCCCCAAATGCCATGCCAGCACTCTGCGATCAGGTTGTGGACAAACTGATTTCGGCTGAATGTCGCCTCAATCCCGTTAGTCGGCGCGTGCGAAAAGTCATTCCCGTAAAGGAGGTTGTCATCACAGCCTCCGCGGCCGGTATCCATTGTGTTTTGGCCAGCCCAGAGGAAAAAGCCATCCCCACCGTGTGTGACCGAGTTGTATGCAAAGACATTGTTGGATGACTGTTCGTAAATCAGAATGCCCGCAGAGTCCTGACCTCGATTGTAAATGCCATGGGAATAGCCACGGACACACCAGTCAATCTTGTTGTGGAGAATCTGGTTCCAGGATGCACGGTACATCCCGATACCAAGACTTGAAAGGAAGGAAAAGTCATTATGGTGGATGTTTCCACGGTCACACCGCGTCATCATCAAGCCATTCTGTCCACCGCGCGCTGTGCACTTTGTGATGGTGAAGTCATCGGTATCGCGCAGGTAGAAAGCGGCACCGTACCGAAGCCATTCATCCTTTTCGTTCTGGTGATAGCTCATCCAGTCCGCAAGGTCTTCTTTCTCATCCGTTGATAGGAGATGTTGCTTCCAGTTATGGCTGGCATCGACATTTTCAAGCGATAACCCATCTGCACCGAGTGCAGCGATCGCGACTTTGTACCCGTGAATCTTAAGGTTTCGGACAGTGATGTTCTTACCTTGAATGATGATGCCCGTGCCTGCTCGCATATCGGGCTCAGTGGAGGCTGCTGTACCGCGAACCGTTGCGCCGCTGAAGTCGACAACAATGTCATTTCCACTGATGACTATGGCAGCCGTCTTAAGCTGTGTATCGCTGCTTGGGAGAATCCAATTTGCACGTCGGACATTGGTCGATGTCGTTATCCGCATCTCGGGGGCAAGCTGCGAAATCTGCTTTAGCATGTGTCTTTCCTTTGGTCGTTGATAGGCGCACGCCTAAGCATCTACCTTTATGCCACGTATAAATGTGCCTTTGTGCGTTGTTCCGCCATGCATGAGGACAAAGTCCGCTTTTGCACCAACCGCAATACGTCCTATGTCCGTACGCCCGATTCGGTCTGCGGCATTTGTGGATGTCATTTTGGCAAGAGACATGAGGTCACAGCCCGTCCATGCAGCGATGTTAGTTGCGGCTTGTGACATCCCTAAAACACTTCCGGCAAGCGTTCCATCCAGCAACAAGGCTTTACCGTTTGCGACTTTAACAGGATGCCCACCGAGGACATAGTCCCCATCCCCTTGTCCCATACCAGCCATCGCATCCGTGATGGCCACAATGTGCTCCGGACCAGCCGCAGCAACAGCCATTTTAATGACATCCGGATGGACGTGATGGCCATCCGCAATGAGCTCGGACATGGCATTTGGATGCGTCAAAAATGCTGGAATCGGCCCAGGCTTTCGGTGATGGATAGGGTCCATCGCGTTGAAGAGGTGGGTGGCATCAAGTGGACCATCGTTTAGGAGGGTTGCAAGCTGATCACCCCCAATCGTGGTGTGACCGACGGTGACGGTTACATTGTTTTTCCAGCACCACTCGATAATAGGTCGGGCTTCCGCATACTCGGCAGCAATCGTAACGCGACGGATAGTCCCACGGGAGTGTTGGATGTGTCGTTGCCACTCATCGTAATCCGGAAGTCGCACATGCTCTTTTGGTTGTGCACCCGGCCGCAGTGGGTGGATGAAGGGTCCCTCGAGATGGACACCTGCGATACGCGCACCATCGGGGCAGAATGCTTCCTGAAGCTCAATCGCATTCGCGACGTTTTCAAGTGCATGAGCGATTTCGGCTTCGCCATGCGTAATGGTGGTTGCTAGCAGGGATGTTGTTCCGCATTTGGCGTGTGCACGACAGATGGCGCGTAGTGCCGCTGGAGTGGCATCCATGGTGTCCGCACCACCGCCCCCATGGATATGGACGTCTACGAAACCGGGAAGCAATACATCGGCATCCCGTGGCACGCTGCCATGGAACAGATCACCGGTAATGTGGTTGATAACACCATCCGAAATATTGATTGAGACGCGCGACAGGATGCCTTGTGGGGTTATCGCAAATGCGGCATCCAGAGTTGTCATCGCTTCGCGGGGGTAGCCACTGGCTGCTCTGGTGCTGGAGCTGTGGATGGCTGCTTTGATTCCAGTTGTTTGAGACGCGCTTCAAGGGCTTCAATGCGCTTGAGAAGTTCAACTGTTTGCGCCGCCGGAGCCGTACCTTGGGGTGTTCCGCTCGTTCCCGCACCCTTTGCAATGCTTGCATCAATCATTTCCTGCACTTTTTGCACATTTACCGTAGGCTTGATGCCACCATTTTTGCGTGCAGCCTCAACGGCGTTGTTTTTGTACAGCCAGAAACTCACTGCGGAGAAAAGGAGAAGGGGAACCAGGGAAACCAGAAACTTCTGAATGAGTTTTCCATCCGAGTTGCCATTTGCATCGGGCTCGAATGCCTTCACCAGCACAATACTTATCAGATAAAGACCGGACATCGGTATTGCCATCAGGAGCATCGTCGCCGGGTCATTGGTGGGTGTAAAGATTGCTGCAAGTGTTGCGATGACAACGACGGCATGACGCCAGTAAGTGACCATCATTTTGGAGTTGATGATCTTGATTCGGCTAAGGAAGAGGAGAAGGACAGGCAGCTGGAAGGCTATTCCGAAAGCTACCAGAATTTTTACTGTCAGGAGCAGGTAGTCTTTCGCATCCTGCAGGACCGTTGCATCCGGGACATCGGAGACATAGAGGGCCATCCAGCCATAAGCGGATGGAAGTGCGGAGTAGCCAGTTCCGACGCCCGCGAGGAGTAGAAATCCGGCAAACGGCGCAAGGAAGCGCAGAGGTTTTCGTTCATCCGGAGTGAGTGCGGGGCGCACGAATGCCCAGATTTCGTAAATAATAAACGGAAGGGCAACGGCAATGCCTGCAAAGAGACAGGTTTCGAGTCGCAGAAGGAACGCATCTTGAATGCCACGGAAGACCGGTTTGGCATCTGGGAGCTTTGCAAGAACAACGTGCGCCGGTGCGAAGAGAATGTTATAGATCACCGGAAACAGGTTGTAAGTGGCAATCATGCCAAGGAGGACGTAGCCAAGCATCCTGAAGATGCGATTGCGCAGCTCGGCAAGATGCTCCACGAGCTCCATTTGCCCATCTTCAGCGTGTTCGTTCCGTTTTGAAAAGAAACCATATCCTTATATCTTATCGTTGCATCACCGGATTTGTACCCTGATGGTGGCAAATACGGTATTGGTGGAAGGGGACGTCTGGGAGTGTGGAGCCAGTTATCGTTGATGTAAAAAGAAAGCGCCTCCTGCTCCGCAGGAGGCGCTCCGTCGCTCTATGCGAGATCCTTAATTCTTGGCCGTCTTCGCAGGCGTAGCTGCAGGCTTGTCAAGGGTTACAACGGTGAACGACTTGAACTTAGCCGGAACCTTGGCCTCTTGCTGTTTTTCGCCTTGCATACCAAAAGCGTTGCCAAAGCCTCCAAGGCCCGCACCGAAGCCTGAGCCACCCATGGATGGCATATCGTCATCGCCACCCATCATGCCGCCGCCCATGCGACCGCCACCCATGCCACCCATCATTCCGCCCATGCCACCCATCATTCCGCCCATGCCACCCATCATTCCAGCACCACCGGAAACACCGGCGCCTGGAACCATGGCTGCTATAACGGATGCAGGTGCATCACCATCGACATCCATCGTCGTCTCGGTGCGAACGACCTTACCAGCCTTGAAACCAAACCAGATGATGCGGGTCATCTTGACCTTTGCACCATCCATCTTGGCTGCACCACCGTAAATCGGCATCGTTACACGGCCCTCAAATGTCTGCTTAATCCGTGCAGTCTGGTAGCCATCCTGCCATTCGAGAGACTCAAGAACATTGTTTGCGACCACAGTTGGAGGTGCATCAAGTGTTGCCCACTCAAGCAAAACCGGTGTCCGGGACTGCCACGGTTGACCAATGCGTACCTTTTGGCCACCAAGGTCGATAACTGGGAGCGCTACATAGGCACCAGGACGGTCTGCGGATGCAACACCATACTCAAGTGTTTTGCCACTGGTCGAGAGGGTGCGGTAGCGGGACTTGAAGCTGAAAACATCTTCAAGGCGGGCGCTTGCACCATTACCGGCTGTGATCGTGCCTTCGGTTACCAGATCACGAGTGAAGTACGCGGACTGCGTAATGCGGTCTTCTGTTGAGCGTTCATACTTCGCAGTAACTGTCTGGACAGGGAGTGTGAATGGACCGGACGCTTGGAAGTTGCCGTTGTCACGGCCGAATGCCGCTCCACCAGCGCCACCCATCATGCCTCCGCCCATCATTCCGCCGCCCATCATGCCAGCTCCACCCATCATGCCGGAGCTTCCGCCTGCACGTGGACCGCTACTGCCCATCATGC
>JBJTQN010000112.1:0-19466 GCA_046075665.1 Armatimonadota bacterium
CGTTGTTGGTCCATTTGTTTATCACTTGCAACAACTACTGCGTGATCGGCAGGTTTATGGCACGCCTGTACTAAATGACCGCTTTGGAAATCTACATCGGTCAGGCTCGACAAATGTAATTCACGGACCGCAGATGAGTGACCTTTGTGAATCTATTGTAGTACCGGTTGACTCTGATGTTCATGTCATTCACTTTGGTCAGGATGACTCCGACGAAGGTTGGAACAAAGTACGTGGAATCGCATTTAGTTAAATTGGTTCTGAATGAGCGGATGTCACTTGTCCGCTGGAAGGTAAACATGTCCCGCTCCCATGCAATAATTGCCGCATCACTTTCACTTGTTGTTTTCACATCCCCTAGCCACGCTGCCGATAGGATTACATCTCTCGATCAGGCCGTTGCTACAGCGCTGGACAAGCATCCAGATATTAAGCTTTCGGCCGAGGGACTTCGAAAGACGAAAAATACGATTACTCAGGTTCTTGGCCCAGCAAAGTCACCAACGGTTCGTGCAACGGCGAGCTATACGCGACTGTCGGGTCTTGGAGCGGCATTTGGCGGTGGAGGTGCCGGCGGTGCATCCGGGACTATTCAAAACCCATTCCCGATAGGCTTGCAAATACAGCCTCCAGGTTCCGTCCCAGTTACCTTGGGTGCACCCACCCGTTCCCGTCAGGCCGGTGGTGATGGAACGGGAGACACCGGCGGTGGAAACGTGTTCGGGAGTAACATTAACCTGAACCAGCAATCCGTTCAAATGAGCTTGACGCAAGTGATTGATGTTGCAGGTACGATACGGCTCGCTGATCACATCGGCGAAGCCGAAGTGGCGATTGTCGAGCAAGACATCCGCAGGACCAAGGATGCAGTGTCTCTCAGTGTTCGGAATCAATGGTATGCAACGCTGCGTGCTGACTCCCTTGTCAACATAGCAACCGCCAATCTTGACCGCTCCAAGGCGCAGCTCGCAGTCGCCGAGGCACAGCTGCGGAATGGGGTGGTTGCGGCGTACGATGTCCTGCGGGCAAAGACGCAGGTGTCCATTGACCAACAGCAGCTGACGACTGCTAAGAATCAGGCTCAAATACAGCGTACGGCTTTGGCACTCGCCATCGGAGTTACTCCAACCACAGAATTTACACTGGCTGCTCCATCGAAGCCGGATGAGATATCTGTCCCGGCACTCCCTACCACTTCGCGCCAAGACCTCATTGCCTATGCTCAGAAGAACCGCCCGGAGGCGATTGCTGCCGGATTAAACAAAACGAAGGCAGCCCACAACACAAAGTATCAAAAGGGTGGTCTGAATGGATCGGTGGCGGTTTCGCTGAATGGAAACTACAACCCTAACCCGGCACTTGTCGCTAACCAGCAGGCTACAGGAAGTTTGACACTTGTTTATCAAAAACCAATACTCGATGGCGGTGTAACCCGGGCGGCTACCGACTCGGCACACGCAGATGAAAGGCGCGCAGCGATTCAGTCTGAACAGTTCGCCCGTGGAATTGAGACCGAAGTTATACAGGCACACATTGCAGTTATGGATGCATTCGAGCGTATTGCTACGAGCTCGGCGGGTCTACAGGAGGCACGCGAGGCATTTCGTCTCGCCGGAGTCCGCTACCGCGAAGGGGTAGACACTCAGGTTGCTGTCTACGATGCGCAAGCAGCGCTGACACAAGCGGAGACCAACGCTGCCAACAGCAAGTATGACTACCTCATTGCCCTCGCCCAGCTTGACCGGGTTACAGGCAAACGGTAACGTCATCGTTGAGTCGGATTTAAGAAAGGCCCCCTGGAGGATTCCAGAGGGCCTTTGTGTTTACGCGAACTTAACCGCGACGGTTTGCATACCACTGGTCCATAAAGGCCTGGTATTCGGCCTTCTTTTCCTTGATACTGCGCCACCAAGGCTCATTATCGACATACCACTTCACCGTCTCTTCAAGGCGCGCTTCAAAGTTGATATCGGGCTCGAATCCAAGAGCACGGATACTCTTACATTCCATTAGGTACCGACGATCGTGACCTGGTCGGTCCTGCACATTGCGGATTAGTGAATCAGGTTTACCAAGCGCTGCCAGAATGCCACGGACAACATCGAGGTTCACGCGCTCACAGCCTGAGCCCAGGTTGTAGGCTTTCCCTGGCGTTCCGTTCCGCAAGACCAAGTCTATGCCGCGCGCATGGTCATCAACGTGCATCCACTCACGAACCTGTTGACCATCGCCATACACAGGCAACGGAATGTCATCTATGGCATTCGTGATCATCAGGGGAATCAACTTTTCAGGATATTGAAATTGTCCATAAGTGTTAGAACCCCGGGTTACCAAGGTCTGCAAACCAAACGTCTCGTGGTATGCACGGACCATTAGCTCTCCACCGGCCTTGGCTGCTGAATACGGCTGATTAGGTTCCAGCGCATCCCCTTCCCGGAACATGTCGTCGGTTGACCCGTAGACCTCATCCGTGGACACCTGCAGGAAGCGTTGATGTCCATAGCGACGTGCGGCATCAAGAAGTACACAAACGCCATTAAAGTTCGCGTGGACAGCGGCATCGGGATCGAGGATGGCTCGATCATTGTGACTCTCAGCGGCAAAATTCAGAATGACATCGACATCCTTTGCAGCCTGATCCACGACTTCACGGTCTTGAATCTTTCCATGTACAAAGACCAGTCGGTCATCCCCTTCAAACTCTTTCAAGTTTTCGAGGTTTCCGGCATACGTCAGTGCATCGAGTACAGTGACTTTTTTCGCAAGTCCCTCCCGGAGCACCATCCGGACATAGTTCGAGCCGATGAAGCCAGCTCCACCCGTGACTAACAAATGATCCATGTTCACAATCCCCATAGTTGTGGTGCCACGACCACGACTCTCCACCGCTCACCATACCCTAACAAGACGTCACTCAATCCAGCAGCGCTTGTAGCCACCACCCAGCATCCTGCGGACCTGCTCAAGCTTTTGCTCATCGGGATCGACAAGAAATCGCGTCGATACGACGACCTCAGGCTGATCATCGGTTGCCTGAACGTGTACCAATAGTTGTGATCCGCCTTCTGCACTCGCGAGAACGTCCCGGACCATCCGCAACCGTGACTTACACGTATTGTCTACTTTTAGATGGACGATGCGCGGTCTGGCATCTGATGCCATCGCATTTTCAACGACCCGCTCGATGCGATCGCAGATGATTTCGGCTTGCGCCGGCGTTTCATTGGCTTCATCTTCTGCATTTGCGTTATTCGAAATGCGCTCACGGCGCTGGACGCGGCCAATGATAGCAAGGATTGAGTTCACTAAAACCAATCGGCCATATTCCGCCGTTACTTTTGGAAAACATGTAACGGATACAGACCCGCTCGTGTCTTCGAGCTGCAATGTTAGCATCAGCTGCCCACTGGTCGTATTCCGCTGCCTTATATCTGTAACCATCCCGCCGACAACTACATTTGCACCTGTTGCAACATCGGTGAGACCCTCGATCCGTACAGCCCTATGCTTGCGTCGCAGCTCAGGTTCGAATGGCTTTACGGGATGCTCAGTCAAGTAAAGACCCAAGAGTTCCTTTTCGAAGGCTAATCTCTCCCCACGGGAGAAGTCAGGCACTGTGGGCAAAGGCTTCTGGGCAGCCAAAGAAGCATCCTGTGTGTCATCGCCATCAAAGAGGCTCATTAGCCCCGATTGCTGGTCTCTCAAATTGCGCTGTGCTGCGGCCACGCAATCATCCAACCCTTCAAGCAGCGCTTTTCGGTTCGGATGCAAGCAGCTAAGCGCTCCTGCCTTGATGAGCATCTCGATAACGGATTTGCTTGTGAGGCCCTCGGCAAACACCCGGTCACAGAAGTCCCCGAGATCCTTAAAAGGTCCTCCATTCGTCCGTGCTGCGAGAATGGCATCCACCGGAGCTTTACCGACATTTTTGATGCCTAGTAAACCAAACAAAATCTTGCCATCTTCCGGCACACTGAATTCTGCCCTCGATGTGTTTACATCCGGCGGCAGAACGGTTACCCCAAGGCGACCACATTCATCAATTGCGCTGACGATTTTCTCTGTTCGATCCGCGTAGGCTCCGAGGTATGCAGCCAGATATTCCGCTGGATAGTTAGCCTTCAGATATGCCGTTTGGTAAGCCACCATCGCGTAACAGGCTGCGTGTGCACCGTTAAATGCGTATCCGGCAAAGGGCTCGATTTCGTAGAAAATCTGATCGGCGACCTTTTCAGGAATGCCGCGTTCAGCAGAGCCCTTCATGAAATTCGCACGCTGCTGGTCCATTTCAGACTTTTTCTTCTTACCCATCGCCCTTCGAAGAAGGTCAGCCTGACCAAGCGTAAACCCGGCAACGGCCTGTACGATTTTCAAAACCTGATCCTGATAAACGATGACACCATAGGTCTCGCCAAGAATCGGCTCAAGCGTCGGGTGGGTGTACTGAATCTGTGATGGGTCGAATTTTGAGCGAATATAGCGCGGGATATGGTCCATCGGACCGGGGCGGTAAAGCGCAACCATCGCGGCAAGTTCTTTCACGCTCCGTGGCTTTAGGTCTACAATCCAGCGACGCATTCCATCGGACTCGAGCTGAAAAATGCCTGTTGTCTCGCCACGGCTGAGCATGTCATAAGCCTTAAGCGCCCTCGGATCAGTTGCATTCAGCGGGATATCCCAGACATCGATGACATCGCCTTTCGTTTCCTGAATGAGGTCAACAGCTCGGGCAAGAATCGTCAGGTTGATGAGGCCAAGGAAGTCCATTTTCAGCAAGCCGATTTTTTCGAGCGAGCTGTGCGGATACTGTGTGGCCACTGAACCATCGTTTGTACGGACCAGTGGCGTGTACTCGACCAGCGGTACGTCAGAGATCATGATTCCCGCAGCGTGAATCGATGAGTTTCTGGTTAGTCCCTCAATCGACTTAGCTGTGTCGATTACCTCACGGAACATCGGGTTGGTTTCGTATTCCCGCCTCATTTCGGGATTTCCTGGATAGTCTTTTGCCGGATAGCCATCCATGGACTGTTGAATCGACAATCCAAGCGGCAGCTTTGGAATCATTTTGGCGATGCGGTCGGTCTCGGAGAGCGGAAGCCCCATCGCCCGGCAGACATCCCGAATCGCAGCCTTAGCTCCAAGCGTACCGAACGTGGAAACAAAGCCGACATTTTCCTCGCCGTATTTCTCAGCGACGTGCTTGATTACATC
Organism: Armatimonadota bacterium; assembly: GCA_046075665.1. Taxonomy (GTDB): domain Bacteria; phylum Armatimonadota; class Armatimonadia; order Armatimonadales; family Armatimonadaceae; genus CAIRTT01. The sequence goes on from JBJTQN010000112.1 coordinate 5,218, forward strand.
CGAGCGACGCGTATCCTCGAAATCCATATCGATATCGGGCATCGTCACGCGTTCCGGGTTAAGGAAGCGCTCGAATGTGAGGTTGTATTCAATTGGGTCAAGGTCGGTGATTCCGATGCAGAAGGATGCCAGCGAACCGGCTGCGGAACCGCGGACACCAAAGTAAATATTGCTTCCGCGTGCATATTGTGCGATGTCGCGAACGATCAGGAAGTAGCGTGAGAAACCGGTTTTTTCGATGATTTCAAGCTCGTACTTTAGTCGGTCACGATGCGTATCGCTGACATTCTTAATGCGACGCTCAAGGCCTTCCCAGCAGAGCACGTTGAGATAGGAATGGTCTGAGTGGCCATCCGGGAGTGGAATCGGCGGCATCGGGGCGCGCCCCACTTCGATATCCAGCTTGCACTTTTCCGCCACGCCAAGCGTGTTTTCAACCGCATCTGGAGCCAAATGTTCAAAGGCGCCAAACATCTCATCATGAGTTTTGAGATAAAACTCCCGAGGCTCATAGCGCATCCGCTTCGGGTCGCTAATCGTTGTGGATGTCTGTATACAGAGCAATATGTCGTGTGCACTTGCATCCGCGGCGCGTAAATAGTGGGCATCATTTGTAGCGACCAGCGGAATGTTAAGCGCTCGGGCAACCCGAACGACTTCCTCGTTGACTTCCTGCTGGCCCTGTGCGCCGTGGCCCTGAATCTCGAGGTAGAAGTCATCACCGAACACTTCACGGTACCAGGATGCAACCCGCTTGGTCTCCTCGTGTCCCTTTTTCTGGATAACCGTCTGCGCCAGTTCCCCGCCCATACACGCAGAGCAAATCACAAGTCCTTCAGAGTGCTCGGCGAGCAGCTCTTTATCGACACGCGGCTTGTAATACATCCCTTCGAGACTTGCTTTTGTCGCAAGTTTCATGAGGTTTCTGTAACCGGCCTCGTTTTTTGCCAGGGCTACAAGGTGATGGTTACCATCCCGCTTTGGATCGCGGTCACGGCGCCCGCGCGTGGCAACGTAAAGTTCGCACCCGACAATCGGTTGAACACCAACAGCTTTGCAGGCTTCATAAAACTCAAACGAGCCGTACATCGTGCCGTGATCGGTGAGTGCAATCGCCGGCATGTCCATTTCGACCGCGATTTTTGCCATCTCCTTAATCTTGGATGCGCCATCCAAAAAGGAGAACTCTGAGTGGTTATGCAGATGAACAAAAGGCGTGGACATACAAACCGCATTCTATCGGTTTGCATCCCACCCCTCCTTCAAAATTCGCTGTCGTTTGTCTTACACAAGCGCTGCGCGGACAGCCGCCGCCATTTCCACGGTTCCAACCGTTGCTTCGCCAGAACCTGCGATATCCGGCGTGCGGAGACCTGCTTCGAGGACCTTGCCGACCGCCGCTTCGATGCGCTGTGCTGCATCTTCACGACCAAAGCTGTAGCGTAGCATTAGGGCCACGGAGAGGATTGTCGCAAGCGGGTTGGCGATTCCCTTGCCAGCGATGTCAGGTGCTGAGCCATGGATTGGCTCGTAGAGACCAAATGTTCCCGTGCCAAGAGATGCACTTGGCAACATCCCGAGGGAACCCGTGATCATCGCTGCTTCATCTGAGAGGACATCTCCAAAGAGATTCTCGGTGACGATGACATCAAACTGCTTCGGATTTCGTACCAGCTGCATCGCACAGTTGTCTACGAGCATGTGGGTCAGTTCGACATCCGGATACTCCTTGGCAACTTCGTTGACGGTATCTCGCCAGAGTACAGATGTCATGAGCACGTTTTGCTTATCGACTGAGCACAGGCGCTTACCCCGCTTTTGTGCTGCCTGAAAACCAACATGTGCAATACGGACGATTTCTTCCTTGGTGTAGACCATTGTGTCAATCGCACGGTTGCCATCGTTGGACTTGGGTTGCCCAAAGTAAACGCCTCCGGTTAGTTCCCGGACAACGAGGACATCGAGGCCATCGCCAACAAGGGATGGCTTGAGCGCACTGGCATCTGCGAGAGCCTTATGGAGGATAGCCGGTCGCAGGTTTGCGTACAACCCGAGATGCTTTCGAAGCGGTAGAAGTGCGCCACGCTCCGGGCGAAGGTCAGGATCAGGGATGACATCCCACTTTGGGCCACCCACGGCACCGAGGAGGATAGCATCGGCTTCGCGGCAAAGAGCAAGGGTTTCTGCGGGCAGTGGATGCCCCGTCGCATCGAATGCACAGCCGCCGACGAGAGCTTCCTGCGACTCAATATCCGGGGCGACCAATTGGAGAATTGCGACTGCCTCGCGCACGATTTCAGGCCCGATTCCATCTCCGGGCAGCACTGCTACTTTTGCCATCTGCTTACAAATTCCTTACAAACGAACCCATCTATCGCTATGCTACGCCTAAAACCGGCAAGCCTGCAGTAGTAGAATGTGCCATATGTCTGATTATCTCTCCACGATTCGTCGCCCTATCGACTCCGGTTGGCAGGTTGCGCAGCGCCATTCGGGTCCAATTGACCTCATTTCCATGACTTCTGGAGAGTCTGAGTGGTATCCAGCCAGCGTGCCAGGATACGTCCATGGAGCCTTAGTATCAGCGGGCGTGATCCAGGACCCAAACTATCGCCTTGGAGAAAAAGGCTGTACTTGGGTGGATGAGGCTGACTGGACGTACAGGACATCGACAGAGATCACATTGGATGAGCTAAATGCGCGTGGTCGGGGACGGCAGTTTCTTTGCTTTGAGTGTCTGGATATCTTTGCCAGCGTTTTTGTGAATGGCCAGTTTGTCGGCACCGCTGAAAATGCATTCATTCCGCATCGGTTTGATGTCACCGATGCACTTATCGCAGGTGAAAATGAAATCCGCGTCGAGTTTTCATCCGCACTGGCTAAAGGGCGTGTGCTTTCGGATGATTACTTAGGCGATGGAACATCGGAACGGGGTCAGCTTCACTACTTCAACTTTGCACCACGCGCCTTCGTGCGAAAGCCGCAATATATGTTTGGCTGGGACTGGGGTCCATCGCTCATCAGCTGCGGTATCGGTGGAAAGGTAAACCTCATCACTATCCCGGTGGCCGAGTTTGTTGACTGGGAGCAGAACTACACTTTCACCAGCGCAAATACCGTTGACATCGCAATTACGCTAACAGTTGCTGTCTATGATGACTCTATTCCGATGACAACCGGAGTTGCACTCTATGCGATGGGTGATAACACCCCAGATGCCCCTGTCCCCCAGGTTGCCGGCATACACAAAATCGTGCTTCCCATCATCCGGAATCAGCAAGTCGAACGCTGGAATATCAATGGACTTGGCAAGCAGCGCCGTTACCTGATGAACCTCCGTTTGTGGACGTATGACTCTGTCGGTATGGATCGGATTTTTGTCGACCATGTTGGCAAGTCAGTTGGCTATCGGGAGATTGAGGTTATGCAGGAGCCCGATGACGATGGCCTTGGTGCCGGGTTTAACTTCCGCGTAAATGGGCGCGACTTGTTCATTCGGGGTGCTAACTGGATTCCTGATGGCTGTTTCCCGGGAGAGGTACCCGATGCACGGTTGCGTGAGCGCTTGACACAAGCACGGGATGCAGGACTACAAATGCTTCGCGTCTGGGGCGGCGGTCAGTACGAATCTGAGACCTTCTACAATCTTTGTGATGAGCTTGGACTGTTGGTCTGGCAGGACTTTCCGTTTGCGTGTTCATCTTACCCGGATGATGATGTCAACTTTGTTCGAAATGTACGTCATGAGGCAACCGTACAGGTACGTAGATTACGTCACCGGGCTTGCCTTGCGATGTGGTGCGGGGGGAACGAAAACCTCGAACTCAGTCAAGGCAAGTGGTCGGGTGAGCGCGCTCCACAGCGATTCTTTGGTGAGCGCATTGTTTCGGAGATTCTGCCGTCTGTTCTTGGAACGGAAGATCCAACGCGAATGTTCCTTCCAAATTCTCCATTTGGTGATGCCGGCGAAGGCAATGCCCAAAACGAGAACTTTGGAACGGCACATTACTGGAATGTATGGCACTCGAAGGAGCCAGGTTCGGATGGCGACTGGGTCAACTATCGCAAGAGCACGTGCCGATTCAGTAGCGAGTTTGGTTTTGCGTCGCCCGCAGGGCAAGCGGCGTGGCGAACCGCAATGGCACCATCAGACTGGGATGTCCACTCGGCAGTTTCCAAGTGGCATGACAAGACGCGAAAGGGCTACGACACTTACATTGGATTTATCACCCGCCACTTTCCTGAGCCCGCTACCTTTGATGACTTTGTTTTCTATGGACAAGCCAATCAGGCGATGGCGTTACAGTGTGGGATTGAGCATTGGAGAAGCCTTCGCGGGAGGTGCATGGGTACCTTGTTCTGGCAATTAAATGACTGCTGGGCCACCCACAGCTGGGCAGTCATTGACAGTGCAGGCGTACCTAAACTAGCCTATTTCCAAGTCAAGCGCAGCTGTGCTCCTACAATCATCAGCATCGTCAAGGATGGCAACCGTGTCGTGGCGCACACCGTGAACGATACAACTGAGCGCATCGATGCCAATGTCGAGTTGAGCATACGTACCTTTGATGGACAGTTGATTGTTGCCGATAGAAAAGCTATTACTGTGGATGGGGATAGTGCGCTTCGTGATGCAGCATCGGTTACGCTTCCCGGTTTCATCGCCGACTCCCCGGAAGAGGTCTATGCCGAAGCAAAGCTCACATCAGGAAGTCAGGTGTTCGCCCATTCATCAAGCCTTTTGGCGGAGCCAAAGCACCTACGTACGGGTCAGGTGAAGCTGAATGTATCACTCGATGCGGGTGGAAATGTTTGTATCCGAACCGACCGGTTTGCACCATTTGTCGTGATTCGTGCAAAAGAACAAGGCATCAGTCTCAAGCTGAGCGACAATGGTTTCCATGTCTGTCCGGGAGAGGTCAAAGTTGTGTCGGTTACCGGAGTGGCGCAAGAGGAGCTCCTAGATTCCATCTCGGTTACTGCATTCGAGCGCTGATAACCTTGCAACCTATAGGGGTTTGTGGTTAAGTTTCAGTATTACTTTGCCCAGCAAAGTTAAACTCAAATGAGTAAGCGAACCCCTGCCATACTTCCGGATGATATTGCTCCAGATCGCCTTCCGCGGCACATCGCCATTATTTGTGATGGTAATGGCAGGTGGGCGCGTGAGCGGGGAATGCCCCGGCTACTCGGTCATCATCAGGGCTATCAAAGCGTCCGGGAGATTGTCCGATCGGCAAGCGATTTTGGCATTGGGGCCTTGACGCTTTATGCATTTTCGACCGAGAACTGGAGCCGACCAAAGGATGAAACGGATGGCCTGATGGCCCTTTTCATTGAGGGGGCTAAGCGAGAGCTCCTCGAGCTCCACGCCAATAACGTGAAAATGATGTTTAGCGGTGACCTTTCCACCCTTCCGGTTGCGTTGCAGGCTGAGCTGGCAAGGCACATCGATTTAACGCAGGACAACACCGGGCTGGTATTGAACATCTGCCTGAATTATGGGGCCCGGGACGAAATTTTGCGGGCGACAAGGCGGGCGGCCGCGTTGGTTGCGAGTGGCGAGATTACAATCGATGACATCACAGCGGATGTCTTTAGCGATGGTCTCTATACTGCCGGTTTACCGGACCCGGACTTACTCGTTCGTACTGCCGGAGACATGCGTATCTCGAATTATCTCCTCTGGCAGATTGCCTATGCAGAAATCGTTGTAGTCGATACACGTTGGCCAGACTTCAGAACTCCTCAGCTGATTGACTCTCTGCGTGAGTTTCAACGGCGCGATCGCCGCTACGGTGGCGTTGTAAATGTTCGCGGTGCCGCTAAGCTCTAAGGTGCGCTTCCCCCCAACTTCTGATTCAGCAGTCGTAAGCCATTAAGCGTAACGAGTAATGCAGCTCCAACATCGGCCAAGACAGCCATCCAAAGCTGGACATTCCCAAGCAATGCGAGAACAAAAAACACGGCTTTGAAGGCTAGCGCGATAGCGATGTTTGACCAGAGTGTGCTTCGCACGAGCCGACTGAGATGAATTAGCTCAGGAACCAGCCGGATGTCTGGCCTGAGCAGGGCTACATCGGCAATTTCAACGGTGACGGCTGTTGCTGCCGTCGACATCGCCATTCCAATGTTAGACTGCGCCAACGCAGCACTGTCATTAATCCCATCCCCAACCATTACGACAACCTCGCCACTATGCTGTGACTGCTTGACCGCATCCTGCTTCTCGAGGGGTAGTAGTTCTGCCCGGACATCGTTGATGCTTAGGCTTGTCGCAAGGCAGCTTGCAGCAGCAAATGTGTCACCTGTAAGCATCGCGGCTTTGAGGCCAAGCGCCTTGCACCGGGCAAGCGCTCTATGTGTCTCAGGGCGGACGGTATCCTGTACAGCGATAACGGCGAGTGCCTGACGATCTGACATCAGGACGACCGATGTCTTCCCCTCAGTGGCCAAGCGGTCAAGTACGACTTCCACATGGTCTCCACAGAGGTCTTTATCGTGGACGAGGCGGTGGCTTCCGATGAAGTGCATTTGTCCGCGGATTGACGCTGCAACGCCTCGACCGATAAGGGCTTCGAATGTATCAAGCTCATCTGGTGTACATTGATGACGGGTAGCGCAATGCTGAACGATAGCTGCTCCAATAGGATGCTCACTCGGGTGATTCACGCTTGCGGCGAGGTGAAGGGCATCGTCTGTAGAGAGACCATCCACCAGTGGAACGATGTCTGTTACGCTAGGCTTGCCGGTCGTTAGAGTGCCAGTTTTGTCAAACGCGACCATGGTTGCTGAAGCGATGCTTTCAAGAATCCTCCCAGAGCGGACAAGAGCACCAGCACGGGCAGCCGCAGTGAGGGCACTGACAACCGTTACAGGTGTGGAAATGACCAGAGCACAAGGGCACGCTATTACCAATAAGACGAGCGCCTTGCTAATCCATGGGACAATAGGCTGCTGGGTAACTAGCGGGACGATGCAACCGAGTATGAATGCCATGGTCACTACCGCAGGTGTGTAGATTGCGGCGAAGCGATCAACAAGACGCTCCGTGGTTGCCCGGTCTCCCGCAGCTTCACGAACGGAGCGAATAAGCCGGTCCATTGTAGTGTTTCCCGCTGCCGCAGTGACCTCCATGATGAAGGTGCCTGTTGTATTCGATGTCCCTGCAGAGACGGAATCTCCCGTCGTAACGGTTACTGGAATGGGCTCTCCCGTGAGCGCTGATGCATCCACTTCGGAAACACCTGCGATGATGGTTCCATCAAGTGGAATCATCCCTCCTGGCCGAATACGGATGCGATCTCCGATTGCGACGAGATTGGTTGCGACTGTCATTACCGATGTGTCCGACTGGATGACCTCACACGTCAGCGGGGCCGAAGAAAGGAGCGACTTGATAGCGTTTCCAGCGCGGCGCAGACTCGCCGCCTCGATGGCTTCTGAGAGCGCAAAGAGACTCACCGCCATCGCAGCTTCCGGATATTGCCCAATCGCGATTGCTCCTAGGACGGCGATCGAAACGAGGAGTGAGATTGTAATGGTTCGGCCGCGAAGGGCAAGCCACGCTTTCTTCAAGGTGGGTGGGAATGTCAGAACGACAGCACACCCGGATATGATTGCGATATGGAGCGGCGTGATGCCAGCAAAGCCAGGATTGGCTTCATGCATCCACTCAAGGAGCTCAGCGATGGCTCCAAAAGCAACGCTGGTGCCGACCAGCCATAGCGTTGATGATTGCTTTACCAGTCCGGTGGCATCCCCCGTCGAAACTTGCCGAGGTTCCATACCGATTTCTGCCAGTCGGGCCTGAATCTGAGCCGCATCCGCCTTATGCCGCACCGTCAGGACGCGATCGACAAAGTCAAATGAGAGATCCTCGATGCCATCCATCGACCGAAGGGACTTCCGAATGAGATTTGCTTCTACTGGACAGTCCATGGCATCCATGTGCCACTGATGCGTCTGTGCTGATTGCGATTGAGTGGATGGGTTTGACACAGACGGAATACTACCCAGTCAACCGGCTTATTGCAAACAGAGTGACCTTTATTGCAATAACCATCGGGGACGTTCTAAAGGTCGCTGCCGGTTTCTCGGACGAATCGATTCGTCCAGTGGCAGTATCCGTAACGTAGTTGACATCTTCGAAAATATGTGCAATTGAGCAACGTTTTCAAAGATGATACATTTTGATTCCTGTCAATGACGATAGGTTGTCGGCACTGACGCCGGAAACTTGCAGAACGCCGGTCTTGTGCCGGTGTGGAAACCGGATTTGACGCAGTGACTGAGAACCATCTAACGCAGTTGACTAATGGAATGTATGAACCCGCGACGGAGCACGATGCCTGTGGTGTCGGATTTGTTGCACAAATGCGTGGCGAAGCATCGCACGCGATTCTCAGCATGGGTTTGCAAATCCTCGAAAATCTTGTGCATCGTGGTGCATGTGGATGCGACCCTGAGACGGGCGATGGCGCTGGCATTTTGCTCCAGCTTCCAGACTCATTCTTCAAGAGTGTCGTCGACTTCTCGCTGCCTGAGCGTGGCAGCTACGGTGTTGCGATGGTTTTTCTACCGCGGGATGCCGATCACCGGGCTCAGTGTGAGCGAACAATCACCAGCGTTGTCAGGCAGGAAGGACAGATTCTGCTGGGCTGGCGTGATGTCCCGGTAAACTCATCCGCGATTGGCCCTCAGGCCCGTGAGACCGAACCGCTGATTCGTCAGTGCTTTATTGGCCGTGGCTCGACGACGCCGTCCGAGAGCTTTGAGCGCAAGCTTTATGTCATCCGCAAGCAAGTTGAGTCGCTGATTGCAGGAGCGTGTGGGATTCCAAACCCTCGTGAGTTTTACCTCGCCAGTCTTTCATCCCAGACAATTGTTTACAAGGGACTGTTGTTACCGCATCAGATGCGAGCTTACTTTAGTGACCTTGCAGATGAGCGCATGGAAACTGCAATAGCGCTCGTTCACCAGCGCTTCTCAACGAATACCTTCCCATCATGGCCACTGGCGCATCCGTTCCGCTATGTAGCGCATAACGGTGAGATAAACACCATTAACGGCAACCGAAACTGGATGCGTGCGCGTGAAGCAGGCATGGTTTCATCGGTGTTTGGCGATGATATGCGTAAGATTTCTCCGCTTGTCAGCCGTGAGGGAAGCGACTCTGCGACGCTTGATCAAGCAGTTGAGCTCCTCGTTCAGGGTGGCCGCAGTCTTGCCCATTCCATGATGCTTCTTATTCCTGAGGCTTGGTCTGGAAATGCGCTGATGGACCCTGCACGTCGCTCGTTCTATGAATATGGCGCGTGTATGGTTGAGCCATGGGATGGTCCGGCGGCTGTAGCATTCACCGATGGCAAGCAGATAGGTGCGGTGCTCGACCGTAACGGTCTGCGGCCAGCAAGGTACACGATAACGACGGATGGTCTCGTGGTCCTTGCCAGTGAAACGGGTGTTATTGAATTTGACACCGATCGTATTCAGGAGCGTGGCCGCCTGCAGCCCGGCAAAGTCTTCCTTGTTGACACCGAGCTGGGTCGTATTCGAAGCGATGCCGAAGTCAAAGCTGAGATTTGTTCGCTTCATCCATATGGTGCATGGCTGGATGAGCATCGCGTCGAGCTCGACGCTCTACCAACGCCACAGATGGGCCCTCAAGAGCCACATGAGTCGTTGCGTGCACATCAGCGTGCCTTCGGTTACACCAGCGAAGATGTCCGTATGCTTTTGACTCCTGTGGCGATGAACGGCGAGGAGCCATTGGGATCGATGGGCACTGACACGCCACTGGCCGTCTTGTCGCACCGCCCGCAATCGATGTTCTCATACTTCAAACAGCTGTTTGCTCAGGTCACCAACCCTCCAATTGACCCGATCCGGGAATCGCTGGTCATGGACCTTGCGGATTACATCGGCACCGATGGTTCCTTTTTGGAGGATGTCCCGGAAAATGCGCATCAGCTGAAGATCGAAAGCCCAATTCTTTTGAACACGGACCTCGAGAAGCTGCGTCGCTTCGATGATGTCCGCCTTAAGAACCTCCGAACAGTGACGTTGCCAGCTGTTTTTGATGTCAATAAGCCACATGGTGAGCTGGAGCGAGCGGTCGAGTGGCTTTGCAGAAAGGCGAGTGACCTGATTGAAGATGGTGTAAGCGTCATCGTCATTTCAGACCGGTCCGTTGATAAGGACCACGCCCCCGTACCTTCCCTCTTGGCCATATCCGCTGTCCACCATCACCTCATTCGTGAAGGCACGAGAACCAAGGCTGCGCTTGTCCTCGAGTCGGGAGAGGCGCGTGAAGTCCATCACTTCGCATGCCTCCTCGGCTACGGCGCCATCGCAATCAACCCGTATCTCGCCTTTGACACCTTTGCCGATCTGATTCAAGAAGGTGTCATCACAACGCTTACCGCAGAGAAGGCGAACAATAACTTTATCAAGGGCATCAACAAAGGACTTCTCAAGGTGATGTCTAAAATGGGCATCTCCACAATCCCGAGCTACCGCGGAGCGCAGATTTTCGAGGCGGTTGGAATTGCATCGAGTGTGGTTGAGAAATACTTCTCTGGCACGCCAAGCCGCATTGAAGGTGTGACCTTGGATGACATCGAGCGCGAAGTGCGAAGCCTTCATGACAGCGCGTATCCACAAGATGGCGTGAGTGGTGACTTTGAGCTTGCTCCTGGTGGCCAGTACCAATGGCGTCGCTTTGGGGAATCCCACTCAATCAATCCTGAGTCGGTTGAAAAGCTGCAAAAGGCTGTACGTGATGACGACGCAGAGAAGGGGTATGCAACGTTTAAGGAGTTCAGCAAGGCAATCGATGAGGCCCCTGAGCGCGCAAGCACTATCCGTGGATTGTTGCGCTTTGTCCCCGGAACTCCCGTCGCGATTGAGGAAGTCGAGCCAGCGGCCAATATTGTAAAGCGTTTTGCAACGGGCGCGATGAGCCTTGGTTCTATCTCGAGGGAATCACACGAAGGCCTTGCCATCGCAATGAACTTCCTCAAGGCTAAGTCGAACACAGGCGAAGGTGGCGAAGACCCAGAGCGCTTCACTGACAGCCGTCGGTCATCCATTAAGCAGATTGCCAGCGGCCGCTTTGGTGTGACGACGCACTATTTGGTTAATGCCGACGAGCTACAGATCAAAATGGCCCAGGGTGCAAAGCCAGGTGAAGGTGGCCAGCTACCTGGTTACAAAGTGGATGACTACATCGGGCGCATCCGCCACACGACCCCCGGGGTTACGCTTGTTTCGCCTCCACCGCACCATGATATTTACAGCATTGAAGATATTGCTCAGTTGATCTTCGATCTCAAAAATGTCAATCCGAGTGCGCGTATCAGCGTGAAGCTTGTCAGCGAGGTCGGTGTTGGTACCGTCGCAGCTGGTGTCGCAAAAGCACATGCTGACCACATTTTGATTTCCGGCTACGAGGGTGGAACGGGAGCAAGTCCGCTGTCATCCATCAAACATGCGGGTATTCCATGGGAGCTTGGCCTTGCGGAAACGCAGCAGGTTCTCGTCGCAAACCAGCTACGCGGACGTGTAGCTCTACAGGCGGATGGCCAGATGAAGACAGGTCGCGATGTCGTCGTCGCGGCGCTGCTGGGAGCTGAAGAGTTCGGCTTTTCGACGGCACCACTGGTTGCGCAGGGCTGCATCATGATGCGTGTCTGTCATCTTGGAACCTGCCCAGTTGGAATTGCCACGCAGGATCCGATTCTGCGTAAAAAGTTTGCCGGCAAGCCTGAACATGTCATCAACTACTTCTTCTTCGTCGCCGAGGAAGTTCGCCAGATTATGGCTGAGCTTGGCTTTAGGACGGTTGATGAAATGATTGGACGGTCTGACCGCCTGGAAGCATCCGATGCTGTACGTCATTGGAAGAGCCGCGGCGTGGACCTCTCGCGCTTGTTGCTCCGCGTCGCACCACAGGGGGTTGCTACCCGTTGCCTTGAAACACAGGACCACGGTCTCGAAGGTGCGCTCGACTATCACCTGATTATGCTGGCAAAGCCTGCGCTTGAGCATGGACGGCCAGTCGCGATGACTATCCCAATTCACAATCACAACCGCTCTTGTGGAACGATGCTAAGCGGTGAAGTTGCTAAGCGATTTGGAGTGGATGGCCTTCCAGATTCAACCATTCACATTACGTTCTATGGTTCAGCGGGACAAAGTTTTGGTGCATTCCTAGCGCCGGGGATGACGCTAGAGCTCCATGGGGATGCCAACGACTACCTTGGTAAGGGAATGTCCGGAGGTCGGATTGTTGTTCGCCCCGAAGACAATGCGCGCTTCAAAGCCCATGAGAATGTCATCGCCGGAAACACATTGCTCTACGGGGCGACAAAGGGTGAAGCATTCCTCTCCGGTGTTGTAGGAGAGCGATTTGCTGTTCGAAACTCTGGGGCAACGGCGGTTGTTGAGGGAGTCGGTGACCACGGCTGCGAGTACATGACAGGTGGAACTGTTGTAGTCCTTGGAACCACTGGGCGTAACTTCGGTGCTGGCATGAGTGGTGGTTATGCCTATGTCTGGGATGTCGATGGCAGGTTTGAGCAGCGCTTGAACCCGAATTCCAATCTTGAGCTCTCTTGGGGCATGCCACTTGAAGACATCGAGCTCATCCATGGCCTCATTGTTCGCCATGTTGAACTGACGGGCTCAGAGCGTGGCCGGATGATTCTTCAGAACTGGGAAGATGAAAAGCGCAGTTTTGCGAAGGTCGTTAGCGAGGAATACAAAGCACTCCTGGCAAAGCGTGCCGAAGCAGAAGCGATTGCGGCGCAGGCTTAACCTGATTGACGTAAGTCGCATCACATCCCCTCGGAATCAATCCTAGGGGATGTGTTGTCTCGTCACCAGCTCCATTCAAACCGTGTTTCGGCTCCACCTTCAAGACGGTAGCTATGCTCAGCGCCCACCCGACGATTCCCAATCTTCACCCGGCGAGCCTCTTTACCAGGTGGACGTGGAAGTGTGACATCCGCTGACATACTTCCAGGTAGGCCCACCGTCAACTTCGCACCTGCCCCAGATTGCTTAAAGGCTACGGTCACCGTCCCCCGGACCGTTGGAACCGATGCAGTGAACGATTCAAGGTCCCCGGGCTGAGGTGCAACGCGAATTGTCTCAGCTCCCGGCGATGTCGGCCAGACGCCAACAATCCACCGTGGGATGAGATTCGCTGGCGCAGCACCCCAAGCATGGTTCCAATCCTGATTAGGCTTGTAGCGTGTATCCCACGCTTCAAGTGCGATTGTCGTTCCAACATCGTAGACCATATGCCCCCACGAACGGTCAGCACGACTGGTTAGGAGGGCTAGGGCATCCGAAGCCCTTCCAGCCTGGTAAAGGCCATCAATGAGGAACTGTGCACCGTACACAGAGCAAGCCATCCCCCGCCCCACGACGTAATCGGCAACCTTGCCCATCCATTGGTCAGGAACCAACCCAAATGCAAGTGGAAACATGTTAGCGTGAAGCCCAGCGTGCTTGCTCCCTACTCCATCCGTGTAGCGCTCCAAAACCGGGTCGAAGCACTTTTCTTGAAAGGTTTGATACGTACGCTTGAATATCTGCAATACCTCATCGGACTTAACATCAAAGCCGATGGCTCTGTACATATTCCCCAAGTCTCTGAGTGCCGCCAGATAGAATGCATTGATGATGGTGCTAACGGACATGAGCTCAACATTGTCGCGCTCGCCTTGTGGCCAATCCACGATGTCACGGATTGCTTCCTTGCGGTAAATGGTCTTCAGGATTTCTTTGGTTTGCGGTTTATTCGTGGTCGATATCAGTCCATCTGGTCCAGCCAGGGCTTGTAAGGACTTAGCATCGATGGTCTTGATGTGCTGCCGGATCGATGTGTCATCACCAGTATGGAGATAATCCTGCCAAGCCATCAGCACACTGAACAATATCCACTCCGTCGGCCAGGTGGGTTCAAGCATCAGTAATTCATGCGTATGCCGGGCCGTGGCGTAGGAACGATCCACACAATAATGCCCCAGCATGTTGATGTACGCATCCGCTTCATATGGCAATCGCTCACGATCGCCATCTACGTAAACTCCGCAGAACGACGTCGCTTCCATCGTATCCTTACACAGCTGCCACACGCGGTTAAGCGTTTCGTTTGATGAGGAAAAGGACGAAGCATTACGGTTGAACGGAACAGTCACGACGCTACGCGTAATCGTGACGTCTCGCGCGTCAACTTC
>JBJTQN010000113.1:0-3175 GCA_046075665.1 Armatimonadota bacterium
TAATGATCACAGCCAAAGCCGCGCAGGGTTGTGACGCCAAAGTGTCTCAGTAGGTCTTCCCGTGGCGTCTTTGGGAGCTTGCGCGTGGCGATACGCGTAAGCGTTGCTGGGCACCTTGCCGCGATGGCATCCGCGAGGACATCCTGATCCTCAGGAACCAGACATTCTGCGGGTGCAATGCGTGCTACTTCGGCCGCGATGGCATCTTCTGTAGCGCCAGCCGGAAGCTCACAGACTAGGAATTCGCCGGTGGAGACATCGACAACCCCGATGCCAGCGACAGGCGTCCGCAAAATGGCCGCGACGAGGAAATTGTTTGAACGGGCATCTAGGAGCGCATCTTCGACGAGGGTGCCTGGCGTGACAACGCGGGTGATCGCACGGCGAACGAGGCCTTTTGCCTGCTTTGGGTCTTCAATTTGGTCGCAAATGGCTACTTTATGCCCCTGTTGGACGAGGCGTGCGAGATAGCGGTCAAGAGCATGGTACGGAACCCCCGCCATTGGAAGGCGTTCCTCCATGCCATTTACATCGCGACCAGTCAGCGTGATCTCCAGCGCTTCTGCAATCAAAGTGGCATCTTCACCGTAGGCTTCAAAAAAATCGCCGACCCGTATCAGGAGGATGACGCCAGGGTGCTCGGCCTTGAGATCCATGTACTGCCGTAGCATCGGGGAGAGCTTTTCAATCGGGATTTCTGCCATATGGGGTAGTGTAGTGTACGCATCGGCGGTCTGCGAGACTGTCACGGCGGGAAGCGGAAGAGTGCCATGGCTGCCGGATCAGAAAAACATAGCTTGCAACCGATTGCGGTCGGTTCATCCGTACCGAATGTGTCGCTCCCGGAATTGGCGACATCGCAGGTTCACCCCCTGGCGGAGTACTACAGCGACAACGGTCTTCTCCTGATTCTGGTACGCCACTGGAATTGTATATTCTGCCGTGGCCAGCTGGCGGAGCTGCACATCCTTCTGCCAATACTGGAACAAAAGACGCGTGTTGTGGCGGTGATGCCACATCGGGCAGAGTATCTTCGTCCCCGCCTGACAGGTCGGTATGCTCTCTCGTGCACCGTGCTGTGTGATCCTGAGTACGCGCTGTACCGGGCACTTGGGTATGGCCATATGCGCGCATCGGAAGCGATTTCCCCAAAAGCCATTATGGATGGAGCAAAGCTGTTCTTTGGTGGGCACATTGTTGGAGTCCCGGATGGTGATGTTGAACAGCTCCCGGGAGTCGTCGCGATCCGCGCATCTGGGCAAGTGGCGGCACGCCATCAGCATGCATTTGCGAGTGATTACCTGACATCCGATGAGCTTATCGAATTCGCCGCTCTCGCAGGGAGTTAGACCTGCCGGGGTAAATCGCACAGAGGACGCTCAGCCTGCGTGCTAAAATCAGTGCATGTCATACATCGTCAGTGTTGGAATGGAGTGCCATGCGGAGCTGCTGACTCACAGCAAGATGTTCTGCGGATGTGAGAACGCATTTGGCGGCGAGCCAAATACGCGCTGTTGCCCGGTCTGCCTGGGTCTCCCTGGCGCGCTTCCTGTGTTTAACAAGGAGGCGGTCAAGCACGTCTTACGGACATCCCTTGCGCTCGGCTGCACCATTTCCCGCCGCACGATTTTCCACCGTAAGAACTACTTCTACCCTGACTTGCCGAAGGGGTATCAGATCAGTCAGTATGGGCAGACCCCTATCGGCATTGATGGCTTCCTCGAAATCGAAACGCCTGAAGGTGACCTGAAGAAGATCAATATCACCCGCGTTCACCTCGAGGAGGATACGGGTAAGTCCCTCCACTCCGATGGACTTGGCTACTCTGTGGTGGACTACAACCGAAGCTCGGTCCCCCTTATGGAAATCGTCACTGCATTTCCACCGGATATCGCAAGTGGTGAGGAAGCGCGTCAGTACGCTGAAAACTTGCGTCTCGTTTTACTCTACCTTGGCGTCTCGGATGGCAAGATGGAACAGGGTTCACTGCGAGCCGAGCCGAACCCGAGTATCCGGAAGGAAGGCTCTGAGACTTACGGAACGAAGACTGAGCTAAAGAATCTTAACTCCTTCCGTGCAGTGCAGCTTGGCGTTGAGTACGAAGCCCGCCGCCAGGAGGCTGAGCTTGAGGCAGGCAAGCACGTATTGCAGGCTACGTATGGCTGGGATGCCGAAAAGGGCGTCACAGTTCTGCAGCGTCTCAAGGAAGGCGAGCAGGAGTATCGCTACTTCCCTGAGCCGGACTTGATTCCGATTGAATTTACGGAAGAAGAAATTGCAGAGGCACTGGCAAGCCTTCCGGAGCTCCCGCTTGCGAAAAAGCGACGCCTAATAGCCAAGTACGGTGTGTCGCAGGGAGATGCTCTTCAGCTTATTCAGGATCAGGCGCTGGCTAACTACTTTGAGGCGGCAGCAAGCGGTGCAAAGGATGCGAAAGGCGTTGCAAACTGGATTCTTGGCGATGTTGCCCGGCTCTCCAATGCAGCGAATATCGCGCCTTATGCAAGCAAGATTACGCCAGAGCTGTTGCGCGGCCTAGTGGATGCGATTGCTGCCGGGACAATCACCGGAAAAATTGCCAAAGAACTTATTGAGGAAATGTTTACAACCGGTAAATCGGTTCAGACATTGATTGATGAAAAAGGCATCAAGGTCGTGGATGCAAGCGTTGTCATCGATATGGTGCAGCGTGCGATTGCAGCCAACCCGGATGTCGTGGCAAAGATTAAGGGCGGTCAAGAAAAGGCAATGGGCTTTCTTGTCGGACAAGTGATGAAGGAAGCAAAGGGCCAGGCCAGACCGGATGATGTGAATCGTCTTTTACTTGATGCGCTGGCCGAGCTGCCCTAGAGCGCAATTGAGTTTGCTTGAAATATCGGATAACGGCAAAAAATCATCCTTTTTGCCGTTATTTTTTATGATTTTGTAATAATGGCGCGATGTTTTACGTAGTGTATTGAGGGAGCAGGCTTTCCCGACCTATACATAGCATGTTGACTACCTGTTTTTATATGTCGTAAGGTTTCGGGTTTTAAGGGTTGTTTCCGCAGAGAGAAAACTCTGCGTGCATTGATGTCGTCAAAGAGGTAAGTACGGGATGAATGCTTATCCTGACTGAGGAGAAGAGAAATGCTACATCCCACACTAGCCATGGTTCAACCGCCAGCGGTTACAC
>JBJTQN010000114.1:0-3550 GCA_046075665.1 Armatimonadota bacterium
TGTGGTGCGCCTTTTCGCCTTTAAACATCTGGCCGCTGGCGTGGGTTGCGCCGGGGATGTTGATGTGGCTAATTGCCCACAGCAAGCGTGCCCGCTCGGCGATGCTTTATGCCGCTCTCCATGCTGCAGCGTTGTACGGGATTGGTGTCGAGTGGATGCGTGCGATCGATGATGGCCCCTACATCGGGTTAGTCATCCTTGAGACGTTGTTATTCAGTCTTTTCGGCTTGATGTGCGGAGCTGTCTTACCAAAAATTGGTAACCGTTATCGTCCGCTGGTTTTCGCCGCGGCATGGGTCTGTTTTGAGTGGGCGCGCTCCACGGGCACGTATGCCTTCCCGTGGTTTCTGACATCCACTGTTTTCAGCCACCCGCTGGCATTGCCATGGCTGCAGCTTGCGGAGGTAACCGGTGGCTGGGGCGTGAGCGCGAGTGCGGTGTTTATCAGTGGATGTCTGGTGCACGCGGCGATGACCCGGCGTATGAAACCCGGCATCGTGGCGGTGGGTGTGCTGACGGCGCAGGGCGTTCTTGGGCTCTTTAGTGTTGCGATGTGGTCAACGCGGACGCTGGACTCTGACTATCCGGGACGAACTTTTGGAATTCTCGTACAAGGGAATGAAGACCGGGGGATGGACCGTGGTAGCGCGCTGCAGAAGTACTCGGACATCACGGCAAAGCGTATCGGTGAGCTGAACAAAGAGTTTGCGGATGGAGTTGACCCGGCAAGTCCCGAGACGAACCCGACGGCGATCCCGAACCCACGCGTCGTGGACTTTGTGCTTTGGCCGGAGGGAACGGTGCCTATCACGCAGAGCGACCTCCCGATATTTTCAACGCTTTCAAAGTCTTGGAACACAACGCTGATTACCGGCCTTGGTGAGCATCGGCAGAATGGGGATGTCGGTAATGTCATTCGTGCGTTCGACCCGGATGGCCATATCGGGGATGCTTACGCTAAGCGTCAGCTGGTTCCATTTGGCGAGTTCTTTCCGCTACGGCAGAATCTAGATCCCATTTTTGAAAAATACGGAGTGAACTATCCGAACTACACGGCTGGTCAGCGTATTGGCGTGGTGAGTGCTGGCGGCGTAAAGCTGGGTCTTGGCATTTGCTACGAGACGGCATTTGGTTACATTTCACGCGACAGTGTGAATGCGGGAGCAACGGCGCTCGCCTATGTGACGAGTGACCAGACCTACGATGGCACGGTTGAGCAGAAGCAGCACTTTGACACAGCGGTTGTGCGTGCGGTTGAAGTGCGTCGCCAAATGGTCCGTGCATCCAGTACGGGGCTGACCGGAGTTGTACAGGCATCCGGGCGTGTCGAGAAGAATCCGTATGGCGGCAGCGCGGCGCTGCTCCCTGCGATGAAGGCTGGCGCCCTCGATGTCGTCATAGAGCCGATCAAAGACATCACCCTCTTCACCCGCTTCGGCGACTGGTTTGTCTGGTGTTGTTGGGGTGTCTGTCTGGCGGCGGTAAGCGGCGTGGTGGGGAGAAGGCGTCTCAGAAAGTAAACATAGAAAACCCCCGCCCAGTTGTACAAAACGGGCAGGGGTTTTCCTTTTCGGAGCAGCTCCCCTACAGCAAACCGCGCTCTGTCATAAACGCCGCGAGCGCCTCGAGCTGCGACTGTGTGAGGTCTACGAGTGGCAAGCGGACAGGTCCGGCAGGCTTACCGAGCAGGCTCAATGCCGCCTTTGTTGGCGCCGGGCTTGGCTGGGCAAAAATCATCCGCGTGATGCCAAGCGTTGGTAGGAATGCTTCCCGCGCACCCGCGGCATCCCCCGAAAACCACTTGTTACAGACATCCTTCATTTGCCGTGTCGCGATATGGGAAATAACCGAAATGATGCCACAGCCACCCACCGCGAGGTGCGGGAGGAGCGTACCGTCATCACCTGAGTACACATCAAAGGTATCTGCTGTCCGGGCAACGATATCGGCGACTTGCATCATATTCCCGGATGCCTCTTTGGTTCCGATGACATTTTCCTGGTCGGAGGCAATCCATTCCGTTGTCGCGGCATCGATATTGGCGATGGTCCGTCCCGGGACGTTGTAAAGCAGCACCGGGATTGCTGCTGCATCCGCAACTGCGCGGAAGTGGCGATAGATCCCTTCTTGGCAGGGCTTGTTGTAGTACGGAGCGACGCTGAGGATTCCCGCGACGCCCTTCGCCGCACTTGCCGCCGCAAGCTTTGAGATATGACGTGTGTCGTTTCCACCTGCGCCAGCAACGACTTTGTCCGCGCCAATGGCTTCGATAATGGCATCGAGGAGGTCGAGCTTCTCGTCATCGGATGTCGTCGGTGACTCGCCCGTGGTTCCGTTGATGACCAAGGCATCGTTACCCTCTGCCATCAGCCACTTTGCAAGGGATTGTGCACCGGCAAAATCGATGGAGCCATCCGGGTGGAGTGGCGTCGCCATCGCAGTCAACAGGTTACCAAAGCGGGCATTCGCTCCGCGCAGTGTTGCACTCATTTGCTGCCTCCAAGCAGTCCACGTTCAATCAGGCACTCGGCAATCTGATAGCCATTGAGTGCAGCACCTTTAAGTATCTGATCTCCGGAGAGGAACAAGTCGATGGCATTCGGGCACGAGAGATCCTCGCGAATACGGCCGACAAAGACTTCATCCCGGCCGCTAGCGTGAAGTGGCATCGGGAAGATGTTGGCTTCACGGTCATCAATCACTTCAACACCGGGGAATGCAGCGAGTGCATCCCGGATTGCGCTCACGGATGGACGGTCTCCAGCGAACTCGACATTCACGCTCTCGGAATGTGCGCGTGGAATTGGCACGCGGATACAAGTCGCGGTCACGGCAAGGGTGTCATCGGAAAGAATTTTCCGTGTCTCTTTGACCATTTTCAGCTCTTCTTCGTTGTAGCCGGTGTCATCGATGGCGGTGTTATGGCTAAAGAGGTTGAAGGCAATTGGGTGAGGGAAGATTTCGGGCTCGGGTGTCTCTCCAGCGATAACCGCTGCGGTTTGTGTCTCGAGCTCGCGCATCGCGGCCGCGCCAGCGCCGGATGCTGCCTGATAGGTGCTGACAACCACGCGGCGTAAGGCGGCGAGCTTGAGCAGCGGTGCGAGGACCATCACAAGAAGGATGGTCGAGCAGTTCGGGTTGGCGATGATGCCATTGTGGCCGGTTAGGGCATCGGGGTTGACTTCCGGGACCACAAGCGGGACGGAGGGGTCCATCCGGAAGGCGGATGAGTTATCGATGACGACGGCGCCTGCGGCGACGGCGGCAGCGGCGTATTGCTTGGAGCGTGAGCCTCCGGCGCTGAAGAAAGCGATATCGATGCCATCAAAGCTGGCTTCGGTGAGCTCCTGAACGACGATGTCTTGGTCTTTGAAGTGGATGGTGGTGCCGGCGCTGCGGCTGGATGCAAGAAGGCGCAGCTCGCCAAGCGGGAAGTCACGGGATGCGAGGAGCTGGAGGAACTCGGCGCCTACTGCGCCGGTTGCGCCGACGAGGGCGACATTGTAAGCAGACATTGGTGCATTCTATCGAAACAGCCTTTGCGGATGCC
>JBJTQN010000115.1:0-6316 GCA_046075665.1 Armatimonadota bacterium
CTGCTCGCCGGCGGCGGGATGCGACATGGGCAGGTCATCGGGTCAACAAACCGCTTGGGCGAAGAAGCGGATGATCGTCCGGTCGATTACAAAGATGTCTTTGTCACGCTTTATAACCAGCTGGGCATTGATATCGCCAACACCCCGGTCCCTGAGATCAATGGACGTCCGAATTATTTGTTTGCAGGACATGAACCGATTCGCGAACTGGTGTAATACAGTGGATTTTATTTCTTTTTTCCAGATGATTGAGACACCAAGTGGTTCACCCGTTGGTGAAGTCGGACACGAACCAATTCGCGAGCTGGTGTAGACTGTGCCCGCATCAGTTTCCATTCTTGCATCCGCCGTAGTGCTATCGTGGCTATCGCATACACTGCCCCAGCAAAAGCCTACGACTCCACCGCCTGCTCCCAGCTACCAAAAAGACATCGTTCCTATCCTGCGAACGGCGTGTATTGGATGCCACGGCAATACGCAGCCTGCGGCTGGTTTTTCTGTCGCATCCTATGATGACCTCTTTAAGGCCGGTAAAAAGGGCCCGCAGCTTGTTGCTGGCAAAGCGGCGCAGAGTCGTCTTGTGCGCTTGGTGCTTGGGACGGAGCAGCCTCGTATGCCACCCGGTGCCGGTCTAAAAAGCGCGGATGCTGAGCTGATTCGCCGCTGGGTGGATGCCGGAGCGAAACGGGATATCGCCGCTGTGACGCCTGCATCGGCAGCGCCAAAGGTACCCACCAGCAAACCGGCAGGTGCGCCCGCCGTGGTTGCACCGGCATCCATTGGCCCTGTCGTGGCAAATGGGTCCCCAGTCACCGCAATCGCTTTTTCGCCCGATGCAAAGCTGGTGGCAATCGGGACCTATGCGCGCGTCCTGATTGTTGATACTGCCACGGGAAAGTCCATTACGGCTTGGAAAGGTCATGGAGACACCGTACGCTCTCTCTGTTTCACACCGGATGGCAAGAAAATCATCGCGGGTGGCGGTGTCAGCGGTGCGATAGGCCAGGTTCGCGTCTGGGATGTCAGTGCATCTAAGGAAATCCTCGTCTTTGGCGATCACACCGATATCGTCAACCAGGCCGCAATCAGCCCGAATGCCACCACCATCGTCACCGCAAGTTCTGACAAGACGCTCAAGGTCTGGGAACTGGCCAGTGGTAAGCTCTTGCAAACCCTTCGCGACCATGCCGATCAAGTCTTGGGAGTTGCTTATCAATCCAGTGGCAAACACATCGTCTCGTGTAGCCTCGATAAATCATTCAAGACTTGGGATACCACCAGCTGGAAGCGTCTTTACTCGGTTCCGGCACACGATGATGGCATTTACGATGTCGACATGACGCCATCCGGAAACCAAATTTACACAACTGGCGCGGACCGCCGTGTCCGTGTCTGGAACTTTGGAACCGAAGGCGCGGGCCATGTCCGTGATTTTGGCCTCAGTCAGGCCGGCTGGGGCGCCGCAATCGCAGGGCAAAACCCAGTGCTCGTAACCGGAGACACACACATTCGGGCCTGGCGTATCTCCGATGGCGCAGCGCTTATCGATATCGACCTCGCATCCGATGTGATGTCCACTGCGATCTCAAATGACACGCTTCTTGCTGCTGCGGGGCTTTGGAATGGGGATGTTGTCATCGTCGATGTCACATCTAAGACGAAGAAACTAACCATCAGCACCAAAGGCGTCGGGCTTTAGCAATGCATTCATCAAACACAACACGCTACTTGAATGCGCTCAGCTGTCTTGCACTTCTTGGATTGTCCGCTTCTGTGGCACCGGCCCAGACACTTCGCCCGCGCGTTCAAAGCTACCAACAGCTGCGCTGCGCCCGCGGCGGCGAAGCTATCATCCGTATTTCCGGAGTGCAGTTTGGCGCTACTACTGGAGCATCTATAAACGCACCGGGCATCACTGTTGTTAGTGTTACTGCCGAAGGCAACCCTGCGCGTAACCAATCCGGCACGGCCGTCATCAAGCTAAACATCGCCGAAACTGCAATGATTGGCAGCTTCCCACTCCGCGTCGTCACGCAATTCGGTGTCTCCGACCCCATCATGGTCGTCGTCGAGCCCTACCCGGAGCTCCCCGAAACGGAACCAAACAACACCCGTGACAAACCCGGCGAGCTAAAATCTGGACAAACCATTACGGGTGTTATTGATAGCATCAATGACATCGACACCTACCGCCTGCCGATGGAAAAGGGCGAGACCTGGGTCTTCGAGACCATCGCTGGGCGCATCGGTTCGCCGCTTATCCCAAGCGTCCGTATCACGAATGCCACCGGCCGTGAAGTCGCCTTTCAGGACACTCTCGCGACCGCTGACCCGCGAACCGTCTTTACGGCACGCGAATCCGGGACGTACTTCGTCACACTACGGGATGCCCGCTACAAAGGTGGTGGCGATTTCCGCTACCGCATCACTGCGCACAAAAGTGCATCAGCAACCGGTGTGTTTCCCCGCAGCGGACAGCCGGGTAAGGCGCTGAATGTCCGCATCGATGGCCCGAATGCACCGCAAAACCCTATCCCTGTGATCATGCCCGAGCTTGCTGTTCCGGGAATCACATCGATTTCCGTCCCAATTGGCACCGCTTGGAGTCAGCCCGTTCCATTCTTTGTCGACTTCTATGGCACGACGCAGGAGTCGGAACCCAATGACCGCGCGGGGCTCGCGATGCAAGTCACGGCGCCGATTGTGATCGATGGTCGCATTCGCCCAAGCCAGCTCAGAAACCGAGCAGACACGGATTTCTTTCGCATCAAGCTCGCTGCTGGACAGGTCATTGAAGTCGCGGTGGATGCTGGAAAACTTGGCTCACCCATGGACCCGGTTGTGCGTTTTCTCGACAGCAATGGTGGTGAGCGGGCACGGGATGACGATAGTGGCGGAAGCCGGGATGCGAGATTAGTCTTTACGGCACCTGCTGCCGGCGAGTACCTGGTTGAGGTGTCAGATGCGGGCAATCGCAGCGGGGATGCCTACATCTATCGGCTGCAGCTCGCGGCTCCGCGACCAGACTTTGGCATCGAAATGGTCCCCGATGCGCCACTTATCATCGCCGGTGGGCGGACAGCCGCTGTCGTCAATGTCACCCGTATCCACGGCTATAACGCGGAAATCCCGCTTGTGTTTGACAACCTCCCGGCAGGTGTACGTGTTGTGGATGGCAATGTTATCCCGGCGGGTGCGGGTAGCGTCCGTGTTATCTTTGAGGCTGCACCAGATGCAAAGCCTGGCGGATTGGAAACAGTGCTTTACGGAACCGGGATGGTCGGAGGCGTCAAAACCAGACGTTACGCGGCGGGTATTCAGGAAGACTATAGTAAGAATGGCGATCAGGTTGTCCGAGCGACCAAAAGGCAGCCTGGTGTCTCCGTTGGTGTCTCTGCGGCCGCAGACATCATCATCAATGCCGGGAAGACTGTGTTTCAAACGGGTGTCAATGCTACCATCGATGTGCCATTTACCCTTGTCCGTCATGGCTTTGCGGGCAAGCTAACCCTTTCTGTGAGCGGGCTTCCCGCCGGCGTGACGGCAAGCGGACTCGAGGTTCCTGAAAATGCGACATCGGGTGTGGTTCAGTTAAAAGTGGATGCCGGTGCGGCCGCATTTACCGGCACTGTCGTGCTGAGCGCAAAAGTCACCGTGGACGAGCTGCGCTGGCTGGAGCATTGCTCACAGCCCATTAAATTGACCATCACCAAGTAGAATACGCTCATGAGCGACCGCATCGATGCCGCCATCGAGACCTTTGCCGGAGGCTGGTGTTACACCCGCAGCTTTACACATCCGTATGTGGCCACTCGTCTGACGCCACAGGTTTTGCGGCTACATGATGGCCCGCGGTCGAATCCCAATGCCGATGTACGCCGGGAAGAGTTTGTTTGCTTTGGGTGTTCGCCAAGCGAGGCGCTTGCGATTTCGGCGAGTGCGGCGACTGGAAACTATGCGATTTGTTTTGTGCTACCACTTGGTGCGGATGACACGGAGGTGCGCAGGGAGTTTAAGGCGCTGGGATGTCGTCTCGGGGCCACGGAAGCCTTTATGGATAACGACGTACCTTACATTTCGGCAACCGAACCCATTATTCCGATCGTGCGAATCTCAGATCAGGCGCACGCGGATGCCATCGGTAAAGCCTGGCGTCGCAAACAGATTCTTAGCAGGGATATTGGCAATGAAAACGCCGTTCATCGCGTTTACACCATCCATGATGGCGAAAAGTACATCGGAAGCTGCGGGAGTATCCGGATCGAGGATGCGAGCTGGATCAGTAGCCTCTATGTGGATGCCGAGTACCGGCGAAAAGGCCTCGGGACGGCTCTGATGACCCGCGTGATGGCGGATGACAGGGCTTTGGGCATTCGTAAAAGTGTGCTCCTCGCCAGCCACACGGGCGCGATGCTGTATCCGACCGTTGGCTTTAGCCAGCTTGGGACGCTTTATGTTTACAACCCACCGCGGGAATTGCGCGCCAAATAGTGGAGATGATTTCACATGCGGACTAGGGCATTGTTTGGGTTTTGTGGAACGGTGATGCTTGCGATTGTAGCCGGCTGTCAGCGTCAAAACACTGCGAAGCAAAGTACCTCACGCAAGCCCATAGATGCATCCAAACCACTCTCCCCTCAGCTCTTTCCAACACCAGATCCAACGAATATTTGGTTTCATGTCATCGCATCATCGGATGAGCTGAAGTTCAATGCAAAGCTATCCCGGAGTGCGGAGTATTCAGATGTAACTAAGTCGCCCCCTGATCAACGCGCCAGATTCTTTGCATCAGAACCCGCAAAGAGCTTAGTAGCAGATTTGGTATCGGTTTCATCGATGACTGCGACATCCCCGCGGTCCGTAAAAACGCTCGCCGATTCGGTAATCGTCCCACCCGATTTAGGACGCTTCCGTACAGTGACACGTTTTCTGACTGCTGCGATGGTGACCGCTTCCGAGCAAAGGGATTCGCGGCTAGCCACGGACATTGCCACAACGGCGCTAAAGATCGCGCAGGCACCCTGTGTGGAATCTAACGCGGGAATATCAACATCACTTGCATGCGAAATGGCCATTCTTTCCGAGCTATGTCGCATTTCAAATACGCTGGCACCGGATGACCTGGAGGCGATTGCAGCAACCCAGCTCCTTCCGAGTGCTCTGAACAAGTCACGCTTTACACCCGGGCTGCGATCCGATTACGCCATTATTGAGTCCTTGCTGGCATCGGATGATTTTGTAGATGTCCTGGCATCTCAAATGACGACATCTTCTGATGAGGCTGTTGTTAGGAAGAAAGTGGATGAGCTGCAGAGCAACCCTGACCAGGTGGGGATTAGCCGACTGCAGGTGAAGATGCATGCCCGGATGTGTGAGCAAACTCTGATGCACGTCGTCGGACAGCCGATGGAATTTATGCGGACAAAGGTCAACCAGCCACCAAAGGAGACGTATGGCATTGTCGAGACGATTCAGTCGTTTGAAGGGACGAATGCTGCGAATGTCATCACGTGTATCACCTTGGAACGCGCGGCTGGGTTGTACCTAAAGGCTGTTGCGATCCATAAACGCACCGGGAAATGGCCACGCGACATCGCTGCAATCGGGAGTGGCTACGATGTTGTGGAGCCTCTGACTGGAAAGCCATACATTCTGACCGGTGATGCTGCGGGCGATGTACTTATTCGAGCATCAAAGGGGATGCCCGTACTTTTCGGCCTCTGCAAGGGTGAGCTAAGTGTGGGGAAGAGACTCCAGCTCGGGAATGCATCTAAGTAACATCGATAGGCTCTGCAAAGCTGATACGGTGACGTCAGCCATAAATGTTTGTGCTCAGCCATACGGTCCGCCTGGGTATCGATTCTCGCTAGGGGGGAGCCTGCGCGTCCGTTTTGGCTCCCGATACCACTTCAGTTCCTGGCATCGTATAGAAAACCAAGGCCACCTTGCGGAGGCGGATTCGGGAGACGCACGGCCGTAGAAGATTAGGCTGTGCACTATGGTTCCTTCTTCGCTTACATCCACTTCTTGGTAAGCAAGGTCGCATTCGAAGACTCTCTGGGTCTTTGTGGTACGTGCAATCATCGCGAGCACGACATCGTGTTCGGGCCTAAGCCACGCGTCTTCGTACGTTAACACTAGGTTCTAGTAGCCCATCTGGAGATCACCACATAGGAGCACTAACTTCAAACTGCGGCGCGTTCGGTCTTGGGCGACATGCACGACCAAAGCATTCTCCATCCCTGATGGCTCCGCGAGCTCTAGCACCTTCTCAGGCAGAATTCCGCGCAGACCAGTTAGGTTGCGCCTGTACGCT
>JBJTQN010000116.1:0-2622 GCA_046075665.1 Armatimonadota bacterium
ACCTGAGACATGGGCAGAATCAAAGGAAAAGTCAGAGAGGGAAGGACTTTCAACGGGATCAATTCTTGGCTTGTTCAAAGATCCCACGTTGCGTAAGAACACAATTGCAGGCACCCTCCTCGCGATTGCCGGTGTGGGAGCGCTCTGGGGTGTCGGCTTCTGGCTGATGGACCTAGTAGGCTTTGTTAGCCCACTTAAAGGTAAAGAACTTGCGCATTTCAAGGCCTACCTCTCGATGACCCAGCAGGCTGGTGCGTTTATCGGGATGCTTGCATTCACTGCCATCAGTGAGCGTGTTGGACGACGACCTGCCTTGGTTGGGGCGTTTATCCTTGCGTTTCTCGCAGTGCAAGGGACGTTCCGCTTCCTTGATGGCTCATCGACATCCTTTATCTGGGCCTTTATCCTTGGTCTCTTTACGCTTGCACCATTCGCAGCCTACGCGGTCTACTTCCCAGAACTCTTCCCAACCCGCCTCCGTGCGACAGGTATTGGGTTTTGCTACAACTGTGCACGTATCGTCGCCGCTGCCGCGCCATTGGTACTTGGTCAACTGGCAAAGTCGCTGGATTCAGGCATCCCCGGAAGCGGCTTCCGCGCAGCTGCTGGCGTCGTTGCGTTCATTTACGTAGTTGGACTTGTCGGTATTGCGATCGCCCCGGAAACGCGAGGAAAGCCGCTACCAGAATGACACTTCGCGGCTTTTCAATCTGCAACGAGACGTGGGGGCCGAATGCCGGCTCGGCAGAAAACTGGCCCCGCGTCTGCGCGGATGCCAAGGAAGCTGGGTACACGGGAATCGAACTTGCACCGTTCACCTTTGCAGCCGATTGCCGTAACATCACTCAAGCCACGCGCAACTGGATAAAGAATGTTGCTGCAGACCATGGATTGACAATTACAGCGCTCCACTGGCTGCTGGTTTCGCCGCCAGGATTACACATTCATACACACGACGATGCTCTTCGCGCTACGTCCACAGAATACTTGACTGCGCTGGCTCATCTGGCAGTCGATGTCGGCGCTGATGTCATGGTTCTTGGGTCTCCCAAAGCACGGACGTTAGAAAATGGGGATGTTTCCGGAGCCATCGAGCGTACGACTGAGACTCTCCTTTCTGTTGCGTCATCACTCAAAGGCACGAGTATCCGACTGTGTCCCGAAGCGTTACCCGGTCCGGAAGCCGACTTTATCCTCACGCAAAAGGATGCATATTCACTTGTACAGTCCTGTTCGCATCCAAACATCGGGATGATGCTGGATGTAAAGTCAATGTGCTCTGAAGTCTTAGGGCCGGCGGAACTAATTGCGCAGTTTGGGGATATCGCGTGTCATCTTCATGCCAACGATGCAAACAGGCGCGGTCCCGGTGATGGACAAACAGATTTCACTGCCATCGCAAAGGCACTGAACGATACGTACTTCGATGGCTGGGTGAGCGTTGAAGTCTTTGATAACACGCCGGATGCACAAACCATCGCAGTCAATAGCCTCAAACACTTAAGAGCGTGCTTCGGGGCCGTATAACGAGCTTTGCAATCGGGAGAACCACTATGGACAAGCCACGGGATTTGGATACATTTCACCTCTTTGAAAAGCCGGAGCGGAAACAGGAATGGGAAGTGCGTGCAGAAGCTTTGCGTACGCGTATCCAGCTCGCCTGCGGATTGCTTCCTGGGCGGCATAAGTGTGAACTGAAGCCCATCGTTACAGCTACATTTGAATCCGATGGTGTACGGATAGAGAATGTCGCAATCCAAACGCTAGATGGTTTTTGGCTGTGCGGAAATGTTTACCGTCCGCTGACCGGAGGGCCATTTCCAGCAGTGGCAAATCCACACGGACATTGGGCAGCGGGGCGGCGGACCCGTGAGGCCGATGTCCCTCGCAATGCGCAGGGAGAGCGCCTTGCCGAGGGCAAAGCGGATTTGGTTCAGCTCGCCGTGTCCTTGGCGCGTCAGGGCTTTCTTGTCTTCGCTTACGATATGGTCGGTTACAACGACACCCTGCAGGCCGGACATGGGATGGCCGGAACGACAACCGACTGGATGTGGGGTGTCAACCTCCTTGGGCTCCAGACATGGAATAGCATCCGGGTAGTAGACTATTTGGAGAGTCGCCCGGATGTCGATCGAAAGCGTATTGGCGTGACGGGTGCATCCGGTGGAGGCTCACAAGCGTTTATCCTCGCTGCTTTGGATAACCGTATTCAATGTTCTGTACCCGTCAATATGGTCTCAACAACCATGCAGGGTGGGTGCCTGTGCGAGAATGCTCCTGGATTACGCGTTGATACAGATAACGTGGAAATAGCTGCATTATTCGCCCCAAAACCGCAGTTCTTGGTTTCGTGCCTAGGGGACTGGTCCAAAACCACGCCAACCGTTGAAGGTCCAGCGATTCGAAATGTGTACCAGCTTTATGGCGCATCAAAATCAATTGCGTGGGACCAGTTCCCATATGGGCATAACTACAATCGTGAAAGCCGTGAGGCGATGACTAAGTGGATGTGCCGCTGGCTGCAGGGACGTGACAATGTTGATGTGACCGAAAAGCCTACATCCCTCGATCCAGAGCGTCTCCGCGTGTTTCCAGCAAAACGTACTGTTGGTCTACCAAACG
>JBJTQN010000117.1:0-5341 GCA_046075665.1 Armatimonadota bacterium
CTCGGTAAGCTGGAACAGGTAAGCCGGATTGTTGCTACAAGCAACTACGACCCAGCATCCAGCAGTGCTGCAACGGTAACCGTTGTGGGTGGCTCGATTGGAGTGGATGTGAACTAATGATGAAAACACGTCAACAACTCAAACCATTGGCGCTTGCCGCCAGTGTGACGGTTCTCGCCCTGATGACGGTTCTACCGCTGTCAGGGTGTGGAGCCGGTAATCGCCTCTTTGGTGGAAGCGGCGGAGCTGGCTCTACGCGTAAGGTCGGTACGATGACCTTCCGCGTAACATGGCCAAAGCAGTCCCGGTTGATACCACTCGCATCGAATGCAATTCGCGTTACGGTGACCCGCAACGGTGCTGTTGTATCTTCGAAGACAGTCGTAAAACCTGCGGACTTCTCTGATGTGACGCCTCCGAGTACTGTCACGTTTGACAACCTTGAGGTCGGAGATTCGGCAAGTGCAGTTCCTGCTGAGCAGGTTTTTACGTACACAATCACAGCGACTGCCTATCCTGTTGATCCAATCACCAACCCGACTGCGGTTCCGCAGGCAAGCGGAACGGTAGATGTAGGACTCTCAACCGAGAATCCAAGCAAGACCGTTGGACTCACAATGGCTTCGACGATCAAGTCCGTGGTCATTTCAAGCCCGATACTTGGTACGAATCTGGGGCCCAACCGGACAATGACTCTGACCGCGACCGCCTACGATGGGGCAAACGGAAGCGGGAACGTCGTCCTGACAACGGCAAATAAGTGGAAGTGGACACAAAACTCTACGGTTGGTGGCAACCTGTCAGGTGAGTTTGGAAACCCTGTTGACTTCACCGGGGCATCTGTGGACGATGCAGTTACCACAACGGTTACCGTTGAAGAAACCGAATCCGGCATCACGTCTTCCACAGATCTGGTTACCGTGCCGGTTGGACTTGGAACCGGTCCTTGGCCACGCTTCCATGGAACTAACCAGAACTCAGGCATTGCTGCGGATGTCGCCGCAATCACAACAGTGCCTTCCGTTGTTGCTGGTTGGGAAGCTGCAAACGTTGGTGCAGCTGTTGAGTTCTCTAGCCCTGTTGTTGCCAAGAACGGTGATGTCTACGTTGGAGCATTGAATGGTCGCCTTTATGCGTTTGCATCTAACGGAACTGTCAAGTGGTCTTTCCAAACCGGCGGAGCTATTCAGGCAACACCGCTGATCGGCAAGGATGGAACGGTTTACATTGGCTCAGCCGATGGATTCATGTACGCCATTCAGGACCAAGGGACATCCGGACGACGTGCTTGGGCCTACAAGACCGCTGGTCCTGTCACAAGCAGCCCAGTAATCGATAAGGCCGGTTACCTCTACTTTGCTTCATCTGATACTGATAACCGTGTTATCGGAGTTGACGCACTGAGTGGAACGGCGAAGAAGACGCCATCCGATACTCCATGGGTCTTTACTGCCAGTGGGGGCATACAAGGCGGTCTGGCGCTCTCGGCAGATGAGACATCCGTTGTCCTTGGTGATGTAAACGGAAATGTTTACTCAGTCAATACATCAACAGCAACATCCAACTGGACGTATAGCACAGGAAGCGTTGTTTATTCCGCTGCACCACTGATTACGTCTATCGCTGGACAGGCTGCTGTTGTGATCGGTACGACCGAAGGTAAACTCCACGCCGTTTCCCTCTCATCAGGAACATCGGTTTGGGCAGATGCCATCGATCTCGAAGGTCAAATATACTCCAGTGCCGCGGTCAGCCCGGATGGCTCAACAGTCTACGTTGCAACGTTTGACAATACATCTGGTCTCGACCGAAGCCGTGTGCTTGCTATCAACGCAGTTGATGGTTCACACAAGTGGAATACAGCGACGATTCCGTCGTTCAACCCAGGCTTTACCAGCTCCCCAGCAGTATCGTTTGACGGAAGCATGCTCTACATTGGTTGCTATGATGGCAAGTTGTATGGTGTGAATACGGCGGATGGCAGTGTTGCGTGGGCGTTTACGCCGACGGCTACGGGCGAATACTTTGACTCATCACCAGCGATCGGAACGAACGGCACTCTCTACATTGGTGGAGTATCCGGTATGTTCTACGCGGTGAAGTAGGGAATGGAAGCGATGCGAAAGGATCTACGCATGCGGAATATATCCATGGTGGCCATGATGGCCACCGTCGGGATGGCAGCCCTCGCCGGCCCGGCAAACGCCCAGTTTGCTGGCAGCGATAGTGCCGCCTATCAGAAGGCTCTTGAGCTGAAGGCTAGGATGAAACCTGCGGATCATCTTGCTACCCGTGCAATCCCGAAGGCGGGAGGCTCGCGTGCGGGAGGCCTCAACCTTATCTACACTCAGAATCGCTGGGAACCGATTGGTCCTACGTTTATGAGCCCAACGAACCGAAACCAACAGGGATTGACATCCTCGTACGTCACGGGACGAATAAACCAGGTTGCATACGACAATCGTAATGCTGGAACCTACTATGCGGCCACCGCTGGTGGTGGCGTTTGGAAAACGGCAGACAGCGGTCAATCCTGGTCTCCACTATCCGACTTTTCATTCCCAACACTCATGACGAGCTCGGTTGCGGTTGATCCAGTCAACTCCCGAATTCTATATGTTGGCTTGGGTGATGCGAACTTCTTCAACCATTATTTCGGTTCGCAATCGACTCCGGTCCAAGTTGGCAACTACATGTCCACCGGAATCATGAAGTCAGTCAATGGTGGCGTAACCTGGGTCAATGTTGGACGGACACAGATGGGTGGCACCGCTGTCACATCCATTGTTGTTGATCCCGAGAATGCAAAGGTAGTTATCGCTGGTACACGCAATGGCAATGCCGCGGGTGCGCTGTGGCGCTCCACCGATGGTGGAACAACGTGGACAGATGTGACTCCCGCTGGTGTATCTGGAGCATGGACCAACATTGCTTTCTACAAGCCATATACCACCGGTAAACTCACTGGTCTCGTAAACGGCTTTCAAGTGCCGATCAAGCGCCCGATTTACGCATCGTGTGCTGGGCGTGGTGTTTACCGTAGCGAAGATTCTGGTGCTACGTGGACACGTATCAATGCACCATTGCAGCTTAACACCGCTGCGCTCCAGCCTGGCTTTAGCCTGATGGCAATGCCGAGTGTTGTTAATGAGAAGGTTATCTACGTTGTTGATGGCAACGCGGCATACTCTGATGGTCGTGTCTTTAAGGGCGTCCGAAAGACGCTTGCGGGCCAGGATACCTACGAATGGGCTGATGTAACAGGTAACTTCCCAACAAACGATGGTCTATCTAATAACTGGGCAACGTCTGACTACGCAAACGCTTTTGCAATTGCTCCGGTATCGACCCGCTCTGGTTGGGATGACTTGCTGATAGCTGGGACATCTACCGTAGCGACATCGGAGTTTGGCAATCGTGAATGGGTTGATCAATCACGGTCTATTGCAACGAATGCGCGGATTCATATTCGCCAGCATGATATTCGGTACAACCCGTTTGACTTCTCAAAGTCGTTGATTGCAAACGATGGCGGACTGGTAGAGATGGATTACCTCGGTGCAACTGCACCATCGACTTTCAGTGACCGCCTCTCTGGCCCGATAACCGCAACCCAGTTCAATGGTGCGAGCGTAAACACATTCGATGTAACCGACATGTTTGGTGGCACGCCAACAATCGGATACGGACGACTCAACGGTGATCTTTGGACTGCGACTGTTATCACCCCTGCTCCGGGTGCACCTCCGCTGTACAACTTCGGGAAAACGGCCATTGCATTGCCTTCGTCCATAGCTGAAGCAACACCTCCGCGCTATATGCTAGGAGCAGGGTTGGACACTGGTGGAGTCTTCATATCCCGAAACCGGGCTCAATCGTTCTCCTCCATCATTCCCGTTCTGGTTGGTTACAATGCATCCGGTCAGCCGTTGTACAACTTCCCGTACGACAACACAACCGATAACAGTGTCATCAATGCGTTCGGTTCGGCTACGGCTTCGTTTGCACCGATTATTGTTGATCGGAATGCAACGACGGCTCAGGGGGATGTTGCTGGGCAGTTGGTACGCCCAGTCTACACGGGTGGTACACAGCTGTGGCGATATGACCCGGCTCCTGCATTCAAGCCAATCCCGAATGGGTCGACTGAGTTGCCGGGACGCTTTGGTCAATGGCGCCCAGTTGGTGCACAAACCTTCTCAGGTGGGATATCGGCGATCGCTGAAGCGGGTACGAGCTATTCGCCGCTTAGCGCTGGCAAGCGTTTGATTGTTGGTACACGGGATGGCAAGTTGTTTGTAACTGCTGATGTCGGTGGCTCCAACTCTGGTCATCTCTTTGATCAGACAAGCAATGCTCTCCAACCGACATGGCGGGAAATCACAGCAACGCAGTTTGGTGGACGCCCTGTCACCGGTATCTCCATAAACCCATTGAACAGTGGAGACGTTCTCGTTTGTCTCGGTGGGGCCGCAGTTGCTGGCTTCTCTGGACGTGTCTACCGATGCCAAGACATCACCGCACAGAACATCGTCTTCACCGATCAAAGCGGACTTGCGGATACCACGGAAACGGCGTACACCCGTCTTCCAGATGTACCTGCATACGCTCTTGTACGTGAAGCAAAGGATCCAATCAACACTTGGTACCTTGCAACCGAAATCGGTGTCTTCACGACAAATGACAAGGGGTCCACTTGGTCTGATGCCGGTACACCTCTGAAGCTCCCTCTCGTACCTGTTACATCACTGGAATACATCCCAGAATTACCAGGTAACGAAGCTGTAAGCGGTTACTTGGCAGTGTCTACGTATGGACGTGGGGCGTTCAAGTTTGACATCAAGAATCTTGTGGAAACACGTACCGCACCATCATTGTCGGCAACGTATTCCCTCAGCCGATCCGGTAACAAGATCTATGCTGTGGTGACGCTCAAGAATGCAGACAATACGCCAGCGAACCCAGTTGGCCCGGCGGAGAACGTCAAGATCACCGCAGCTAACATCACGGTTGCTCAGACGGCTTCGAACACGACCACGGCAGTTCCTGTTGATCTGTCGACCATCGGTGTCGGAAAGTCAAAGTCAAGTGCTCTGGACTTCAATGGAACCGTTGGCAAGCCAGGAACATTGGCGAACGTGACAGTGAACTGGTCCTACCGGTTCAATGACATCACTTACAGTGGATCAGCTACATGGCGTACCCGCCTGCCATAGGCAAGTAGATACGCTTAGATGTGAACCCCGGGACTTACCCGGGGTTTTTTTTGTACCCTGGCAACTATATTGACGCTTTCAGAATGCATGTGTTTGTCAAAACATTTGCGTTGATAGAAACTGAG
>JBJTQN010000118.1:0-13296 GCA_046075665.1 Armatimonadota bacterium
ACTGCTGCGCCGTGCACAGGAAAAAATCAACGCATCCCGTGCACAGGCGCGCGGAGAGTTGGATCCCGCATCAACAGTGACAACCAGCGCTGTTTCACCGAATGTAGCGTCTTCGTCTTCCGTTACTACGGGCGCATGGTCTCAGGATGAGCGCGCAGCGTTTCAGACACTTGGCATTCCTCCAACGGAGGATTTATCAAAGGTGCAGGCCACGTATCAGCAGCTGGCCGGACGTGCAGATAGTCGGCGTTTTCCGGATGGCAGCATGGAGCAGCAGGCAGCCGCGCAGATATTGGAACGCATAAATAATGCTTACGATACGGTGCGCCGCAAGCTGGACCCGACGGAAAACAGATTTGGTAAGCTCGAGCTCTAGGTATCGCATTACGGAACTCGTACAGCATTTGTGGCAATGTGGACGTGTTGTCTAAATCGTAGAGAGCTAACAGCTTTCGCTGGATGGCTAAATGGAAAAAGCCCCTTCCCGGAGGTCGAATTCGGGAAGGGGCTTTCCGCTTAATGCGGTACGAAACTAAGGTTTCTTGCCGCCGCGGCCACCCTGAGGTGCTCCGCCAGGTGCGCCACCTGGTCCACCCATCCCTGGGCGTCCCATGCCTGAACCGCCGCCCATCATTCCACCGCCGCCCATCATGCCCTGAAAGCGGGCGCGCATTTCTTTCTGAACATCGTCCATTTTCTTCTTTTGGGCAGGTGTCAGAATCTTCTCGATGGCAGCCTTGGTCTCGTCATCCAGCTTTTTGCGCTTCGCAGTGCTGTCATCTAGGACCTTGTCAGCCTTCTTTTTCTGGTCTGCGGAAAGACCAAGCTCTTCGATGATGCGTGCCATCGGGTTACGGCGCTGACCGCCACCCATGCCACCACCACCCATCATGCCGCCGCCCATTCCACCACGCATACCGGGTCCACCCTGACCACCTGGCATGCTGCCGCCGAAGCCTGGGCGTCCGCCGCCTGGGCCCTGTGCGAGGACACTGCCACCAATCAGTGCAAGGACAACGCCTGCAAGCAATACATTCTTCATTGGACTACCCTCCTGTATCTATCTTAGACGGTTCGTTGAAAACCTGTGTTCACAATCGATTCATAGTTGGAAGAATGTGTGAGGAATGTTTACTGGTGTCTCATCTGCCTCAATGTTGCATCGATATGGCATACTTATGAATGTGTTAACTTCTGTGACAGTGCGACGCACAATATTGTTTTCCGCATTGACAGGTTGCCTGACAGTCATCACGGGCTGTCAGAGCAGAAAATCTGTAATTGCAAAACTCGTCGATCGTCCAGCAAAACCTGCGGTGAGTACACCTGCCCCTCAGTCTCCGACCGCGGACAAAGTGCCAGCGGTTCAGCCAGAAACCCCGTCAATAAAGAGCGAATCATCTATCTCCATCGCTGCCGTCGGGGACATCATGCTTGGCACAAACTATCCGGATAAAAAAACTCT
Organism: Armatimonadota bacterium; assembly: GCA_046075665.1. Classification (GTDB taxonomy): domain Bacteria; phylum Armatimonadota; class Armatimonadia; order Armatimonadales; family Armatimonadaceae; genus CAIRTT01. Next base: position 1,466 of record JBJTQN010000118.1, read on the forward strand.
CCCTAAACCAGACACTAAGCTCTTCAAAAACATTGCATCGTTCATCGAGTCAGCCGACATCGCCTTTGGCAACCTAGAAGGAACCATTCTGGACAAAGGTGGTGAGCTTAAAAAGTGTGGCAAGACGGAAGTTTGTTATCGGTTTCGCCAGCCGGAAGTGCTGGCAAAGCAGCTGCAGGATACGGGTTTCGATGTACTGTCTCTCGCAAACAACCACAGCGGTGACTTTGGCCTAACCGGGCAGCGCAACACCACGAAGGTTCTTGATACCCTGGGTATTGACTACGCAGGTCTTGCGGTCAAGCCCTACACCATCATCGAGAAAAATGGTCTCAAAATCGGTATCTGTGCCTTCGCTCCCAACAAGGGGACCGCAGATCTCAACAACCTAAAAGGCATCCTGAAAGTCGTTCGCGGGCTCTCCAAAAAGACGGACATCGTGATCTTTTCGATGCACGCCGGTGGAGAAGGCGCTAAGTTCCGTAGGGTCAAGCCCGGACCAGAAAAGTACATGGGAGAGAACCGCGGGGATGTATTGAAAATCGCCCATGCGGTTATTGATAATGGGGCAGACCTCGTGATTGGGCATGGACCACACGTGACGCGCGGCATGGAACTCTACAAGAATCGCCTCATCGCCTACTCGCTTGGTAACTTCTGTACCGCCAACAAAGTCAGCATCAACGGCTACAACGGAATAGCTCCGCTGCTAACCGTAACCCTGGCGCCAAATGGCGCATTTCAGTACGGAGACATTCTCGCAACGCGCCAAACCGGAGGGGCTGGACCAAGCGTGGATGAAGCAGGTAAGGCCATTAAAGAAGTCGCTGCGCTCTCCAAGCTGGACTTTCCTAAGTCTGCCTTGCGGGTTGACCCGGATGGCTCGCTGCATAATGGACAAGCTGCCATCACAGCAAAACCTGAGCCAGCAACAAAGCCGTAGCACTCTGTTTCGTACACGTCAAAAAGCCTTCGCAGGTAAAATCATAGCCATGGCGCAACAGGGCATTGTCGGAACTGCAGGGCATATCGACCACGGCAAATCCACGCTGGTTCAGGCCCTCACCGGTGTCAACCCTGACCGCTTTTTGGAAGAACAGCAACGCGGGATGACGATTGACCTCGGGTTTGCCCGCCTTCCAGAGCGCCCGGATGAACCGGAAATCTCCTTTGTGGATGTCCCTGGCCACGAAAAGTTCATCCGCAATATGCTTGCAGGCGCTGGCGGAATACAGCTCGCTCTCCTCGTCGTCGCCGCGGACAGCGGCACGATGCCACAGAACCGCGAACATATCGAACTCCTCTGTGCCCTGGGCATCGAACAAATGCTCGTCGCCATCACCCGTGTCGATCTTATCGATGCCGACCTGCTTCCCCTCGTAGAGGATGACATCCGTGAAAGCCTCGCCAATACACCGTACTCCATGGCACCAATGCTCCCGGTCAGCGCCATCACCGGGCAGGGAATGGACCAGCTTCGTACTGCGCTAGTGGATGCCGTCATAGCCATCCCGGACCCGAATCCACTCCTCCCCGCATGGCTTGCCATCGACCGCACATTCACCCGGCAGGGCATCGGCACCATCATCACCGGCAGCATCACCCAAGGCCTTATCTCCGCCGGCGACACGCTTACTCTCCTCCCGCAAAACATCCCTGCGCGTGTCAAGTCCATCGAACGCCACGGTAAACAAACCCAAGTCGCAGCTGCCGGGCACCGCGTCGCGATCAACATTCACCTCGCAGACAAAGCGACCATCGAACGTGGCTGCGTCCTTGCACAAAGTGGCGCAGCGCTGCCCACATCCATTGTGGGTGTAAACATCAATGTTCATCCCGCCGCTGGACAGCTAATGCATCAGCAACGAATCCATTTACACGCCGGGAGTGCTACGCTGCACGCACGCATCCACCTCCTGCGTGGCGATACCGCTGAACCCGCCGACAACCCGCACCCGGCCCAGCTCCTCCTCGAGACGCCATTTGCCTTTCTGCGAGGGCAGCGCTTGGCTCTCCGCCTCTGGAGCCCGGAGAATATCGCCGGCTCTGCCACCATCCTCCACCCAAACATGCCCCACAAGGCTAAGCGTCGCGATACTGTAACGCTGGACACATTTACGATGCAGGGAAACACTACGACCGCCGCTCTCGCAGCGCATATTCTCACAAGACATGCCGCATTTACGACCGCCCAGCTCGCAAGTGAACTCTCCGTGACCGCGGATGAAGTCGATGATGCGCTTGAGGATGCCATTTCAGATGGCCTCGCCGCGCTAATCTCGGATGACCTTGTCGTTTCGCCGGTAGCGGCGAAGCGCCTGATGGACACCGCAGCGCGCCACCTCACAGACTTTCATCGCAAAAATCCACTCAAGCGCGGAACAGGACGCGACAGCCTGCGGATTCCATTGCAGAAAGCCGCTGATGTCCCGGACTACCCGGCGGTACTCACCTGGCTTGCGATGCGAGGCATCCTCGAAATCCACGGACCCATCATCCACCTCAAGGACTATGCCCCCGAGCTTCCCGCCGCATGGGAGACACCCGTCGCCGAGATTGAAGCAGTGTTCATCGCCGCCGGTTATCAGCCGCCACACCCAACGGCGTTTGTTTACCCAAGGCACATTCCAATCGGCCCAATCCTGATGTACCTCGTTGATCAGGAGCGCTTGATCACACTTGGGGATGACATTTACATCGCAAAAGCAACCTATGACAGTGCGGTAGCAGCGATTAAGGGCCTTGCTAATCACCCGGATGGCATCACGGTTGGCAATGTCCGTGATGTGACTGGGTCGAGCCGAAAGATTGTTTTGCCGTTGCTCGAGCGACTGGATGGCCTCGGGATGACGCGGCGCTACGGCGACTTTCGCGAGTGGGTCGGGCCCCGCGGGTGAGTCGCTGGCAGGTCTTTGTTGATACCGGCGGGACATTCACGGATGCAATCGGAATCGCTCCAAATGGAGACATCCACCGGGCAAAAGTTCTCAGCTCCGGCGAGCTCCGGTCAACCGCAGCGGATGGCACCGTCGCCCGCATCCACACCGGGCTCGAGCCGCCCCTTGTGGCAGCGCATCAGCTTACGGGCACGCCGCTCGGTCAACCGCTTCCCGATATGGATATGCGCGTTGCGACGACGCGGGCAACGAATGCACTGCTGACCCGTACCGGCACGCCTCCGGTGCTGTTTACGACCGCCGGGTTTGAAGACATCGTCCTTATCGGCAACCAGCAACGCACCGACTTGTTTGCCGTGGCGATTCAAAAGCCGATGCCATTTCCGGACTGCGTGGTTGGGGTTGTGGAACGCATCGCCGAGGATGGCACGCATGTCCTTTCCCTAGATGAATCAAAATTGCGGGAGGATGCCGCAGCGGTGCTTGCCCGTGGTCATGCGCCCGTCGCGGCTGTGTCGCTCCTTCATAGCACAACCAACTCCGAGCACGAGCGGCGGGTGGTGGCGATTTTACGGGATGTTGGCTTCAAAACGATTTCGTGCGCGAGCGACCTGACAAGCGGGGTTGGCTTTGTTGACCGCACGATGACAGCGTGCGTGGATGCGTATCTTGCTCCAATCATGGATGCTTATTTTCAAGGCGTTGCGTCGGCGCTTTCGCCGGGGTCGCGTCTGCACGTGATGGCATCCAGTGGCACACTCGTCCCCATCGAACGGATACGTGCGCGGGATTGTTTGCTCTCAGGGCCTGCGGGTGGCGTCGTTGGCGCGGCGAAGGCGGCCGTTGCCGCAGGCTTCTCCAAGGCGATTGGCGTCGACATGGGCGGCACGAGCACGGATGTCTGCCGTATTGAGGATGGCATCGTCCCGCTGTCACGCAAGCAGACGGTTGGGGATGCCACGCTCTTAAGCCCAAGTGCCGAGCTTGTCACCGTTGCGGCGGGCGGCGGGTCGATTTGTTCGCTTGATCATACGGGGATGCTTTGTGTGGGTCCAGCGAGCGCGGGAGCAAACCCGGGGCCGGCGTGTTATGGGCTTGGCGGTCCACTGACGATCACAGATATCCATGTGCTCCTCGGACGGATTGATCCCGCTAAGTTTGGCATTCCACTTAATGTCCAAGCGGCGGAGAGTGCGCTTAATCGGTTAATGGATGACATCGCCGCGGCGGGCCACCCCGTGCCCGATCGGCAGCCCCTCTGCGAAGGGCTGTTGGTGCTGGCTAACGACACGATGGCGGATGCAATCCGCGGCGTAACACTCCGGCAGGGAATCGCATTGGATGGCCATGCTCTAGTCGCATTTGGAGGCGCTGGAGGCCTGCACGGAGCACAGCTTGCGGACCGGCTCGGGCTGGACACCGTTGTGATTCCACCGGATGCCGGTCTTTTATCCGCACGTGGCCTTGCGGGAACAGGGCTTGCCCGAACATGTGAGCAGCTGGTTGCTGCCCCGCTGGATGAAAGCGATTTGTGGGAACGGGCAACAGACCAGGAAGCGATGGCGCGTGCTGGTCTCCTCGTTGATGGTTGTGCACCGACAGCCAGCTTGGTTACAACGCATACGGCGTACTGTCATGTCGCCGGGCAGGAAGCGGTTTTCCCGATTGCACTCGTGCGTGGTGATGCGCCTGATGTTGCCTTTGCAGCCATTTATGCGCAGACGTTTGGTTCACCGTCGCCGGTGGGACGCGCGATTGTTTGTGACACGCTGGTCACGACGGTGCGCGAGGCCGGTGGGATTGAGATTGTGGATGGTGACAGTTTGAAGCCGTGTCCCGATGGAACCGAGGGGCCAATCAGTCTCACGCTGGCCCACAGTGCCTTCTTCGTGCCCGCCGGGTGGCGGGTTTCCTACGCGAAATCAGGTGCGATTGTGCTGCAAAGGTGCGCGAAAAAGTCCACGGAAGCAACGACAGATGCCGTAGTAGATGCAGCGCTCTGGAGCCGACGGTTTGCAGCAATCGCGGATGCGATGGGCGACACACTTCAGCGAACTGCGCTGAGTGTTAATGTGCGTGATCGCCTGGACTATTCATGTGCTGTTTTAGATTGTGGTGGCCGGTTGGTTGCAACGGCAGCGCACATCCCGGTTCACCTCGGCGCACTCGGAGCATGTGTGCGTGCATTGATCAAAGCCGATGCCTTTGCAACATCCAATGAAATCATCGTGAACCACCCGGCGTTCGGGGGGTCGCATTTACCGGATGTCACATTGGTTACGCGTGTTCTGACAGATACGGGAGCGCTCTGCGGTTTTGTCGCCAGCCGTGCCCACCATGCCGAGCTTGGCGGCAGCCGTCCAGGATCGATGCCTCCCAAGGCAACAACACTTTTAGAGGAAGGCGTTGTCATCCCGCCGATGCCGTATGACCCGGATGCAATCCGAAAGGTGTTGAGTACCGGTCCATTTCCAAGCCGTGCTGTGAGCGATAATTTGGCCGACCTCGCGGCGCAGCGGGCCGCAAATCGCGAAGGAGCCCATCAGCTTGCAGCACTGGTGGATACCTATGGAATCGAGAGGGTGGATGCTCAGCAGCAGCAGCTGGCCAACCGTGCCTGCGTGGCTGCCCGTCGTGCGCTCGCTCGTATCCGTCCGGTGGGCGGGAAGCTGCACGGCATTTCAGTGCTGGAACATGCAAGTGGACCTCAGTCTTACGTGCTGGTCACGCTGCGTTGGCCAGAAAACCCGAATGATCCAACGGCGAGGGTGGAGATTGACTTTACGGGAACCAGTGGGCAGGTAAATGGCAACCTCAATGCGCCCCTTGCGGTGACGCAGGCCGCGGTGCTTTATGTGCTACGGTTGCTGGTGGCGGATGAAATTCCGTTGTCGGATGGCATTTTGGATGCCATTGACCTCGTCGTCCCGCATGGGACATTTGTCAATCCAGCCTTTAGCGCTGATGCAGCTGCGTGTCCGGCGGTGGTCGGTGGGAATACCGAGGTGAGCCAGCGGATTGTGGATGCACTTCTTGATGCGATCGGGATTTGTGCATCCAGTCAGGGCACGATGAATAACATCCTCTTTGGAAACGAACGCTTCAGTGTTTACGAAACGCTTGCGGGTGGCAGCGGGGCATCGGCGGGAAATAACGGAGCAGATGGCGTTCATGTCCATATGACCAATACCCGGATCACAGATCCTGAGGTGCTCGAGCGGCGTATCCCCGTACGTTTGGTGAAGTTTCGGTTGATTCCGGGGTCGGGTGGCAAAGGAAAGTGGCGTGGCGGATGCGGAGTACGGCGGGAATGGGAGTTTCTTGAGGATGTTCAGGTCAGTGTCATCACGCAGTCGCGGATCTTTGCACCGCGTGGGCGGGCAGGCGGAGGGCCGGGGCGCCAGGGCATCCAGTGGGTGCGGCATCCAAGCGGTGCGACGACGGTGCTGCGGTGCGTGGATCAGGTCGACTGCTCGGCGGGGGACATTCTTGTCGTTGAAACACCAGGTGGCGGTGGCTGGGGATCGGATATCCGGATTTGATGATGAAAATGCTATTGTCCTAGTGATGGTGATTGACTTAGAACGAACGCGATTCTATGATGCTAGTGGAAAGCAAGAGGCGTGCAGGAATGGCGTTGGATTTGACTGAAAAGGTCGCACTTTTCCATTCGGTGTACGAGAGCATTATCAAGGCGAGAGAGGTCGATCTCCTTGAGGTCGATTACACCAAGCGAGGTGAAGCTTTTTTTCATGTGTCCGGTGCCGGGCATGAAAATATCGCATTTCTGAGTCCGTTTTTGATTGACGATGACTTCCTGCATTGTCATTACCGCGATAAGTCGTTAATGATTGCGCGAGGAATCACCGAGCGTCAGTTCTTCCTCTCTCTGTTCGCGAAAGACCAAAGCCATAGCCGTGGGCGCCAGATGTCTGCCCATTTGTCTGACCCCGCTCTGAACATCCTCAGTCTGGTTGGTCCCGTTGGCAATAATGCCCTTCAGGCCGTCGGTGTCGCTACGGTTATCAAGAGCATGCCTTCCAATCCATTGGTTCTCTGCTCTGTCGGGGATGGAACCAGTCAGCAAGGCGAGGTCCTCGAGGCCATAGCGCATGCTGTACGTGAAACGCTTCCCGTTCTATTTGTCATAGAAGACAACCACTGGGCAATTTCCACTAAGACGCTGGGCAAGACGTTTTATAACACACCGGATGGCGATGCTGAGTCGTACTACGGCATCCCGATCATCCGTGTGGATGGCAGAAACGCAGATGAAACGTACGATGCGTTTGCCAAAATCACGGCGCAGATACGTGCTGATCGCAAACCTGCAATCGTCATTTTCAATGTAAAGCGGTTAAACAGTCACACCAATGCAGATGACCACCGGATGTATCGCAATGCCGCTGAGATTGATGAGACATCTAAAAATGATGATCCAATCCCGATGCTCCGTGCGTGGCTGCTCGAGCATGGCGTGTCCGATGCCGACTTAACGGCGCTCGAACAAACCGTCAAGGCCAAAGTGCTTGCCGACAGCATTGATGCACAGGACAGTCCTGATCCTGAGCCAAACTTTGATGCCAAAGCTCCGTTGCCAGCAGACCTAATTAATCCACAATCGGAGTACATAGGTAACGGTTCAGGTGAGCAGCTGACGATGCTTGAGGCGATGCGGGAGGTGCTAAAACATCACCTCAGCACGGATGAGCGAGTGTCGCTCTTTGGTGAGGACATCGAAGATCCCAAAGGGGATGTCTTCGGTGTTACCAAGGGCCTGAGCCAGGCATTTCCCGGGCGCGTTGTTAACTCACCGCTCGCCGAGTCGACGATTGTCGGTGTTGCGATTGGTCAGGCCCTTGCGGGTGCCCGTCCAGTTGGCTTCCTCCAGTTCGCCGACTTCTTTGCAATTGCGTACAACCAGATTTTCGCCGAAATGGGATCGATGTATTGGCGCACCGATGGTGGATGGACAGCCCCTGTCATTCTGCTGGTCAGCTGCGGAGGCTTTAAGCCAGGTCTCGGACCATTTCATGCATCAAGTATGGAGAGCACAGCGGCGCATACTCCCGGTATAGATGTGTTCCTTCCTGCCACAGCTGGAGATGCTGCCGGCTTGCTCAATGCAGCATTTTCATCCGGTCGACCAACGATCATCTTCTACCCAAAGAGCTGTCTCAATGACCGTAGTCAGTTGACAAGCCGGGATGTTTCCCGTCAGCTGGTGCCTATTGGGAAAGGACGTCGGCATCGGGAAGGCTCCGATATTACCTTTGTCGCCTGGGGAAATACCTTAGGTTTCAGTCTGAAAGCCGCGGATGCTCTTGCGAAGGCTGGCGTGACAAGTGATGTCATCGACCTTCGTTCGATTTCCCCTTGGGATGTCGACATGGTGATCGAATCCGTACGCAAGACGGGGCATTTGATTATTGCGCAGGAAGACAACCTCACCGCATCGGTAGCCAGCGAGATTGCAGCGACTGTGGCGGAGCGTGCCGGAGTACCAGTTGTCATCCGTCGTGTGAGTCGTCCGGATACCTATGTACCATTCCATTTTGAAAATCAACTTCAGGTGCTGCCTGGGTTCAAACGGATTCTGACAGCCGCTGTAGAGATACTTGGAGGCTCGTTGACCTGGGAAGTCAAGGCGCAACCCGAAGAGGGCATTTCATACGTTGAAGCGGTTGGTTCAAGCCCATCAGATGAGTCCGTCACAGTGGTTGAGTGGATGGTGGCCGTTGGAGCGAGCATCAAGCCAGGGGATGTCATCGGTGAGATGGAGGCTGACAAGGCAGCGTTCGAGCTCGGAAGCCCGCTTGAGGGGACATTGTTGGAGATCCTTGTACCTGAAGGAAATATGGTAAAGGTCGGCACGCCATTACTAAAGGTTGCTACCGCGGGCTTCCGTGTATCCAAGATGCCAGTGACACTGGAGAATCCAGGCGAGCCGGTTATCGCTTTTCCTGTGCGTGTGTCGTCAGCACCGGATGAATCCAGTCTGCGGTTGTCTACGGCGGGGCCAGTGGCCGGTATCGCTGGCTTGAAGATTGCCCCCGGCGGGCGAATCGTTACCAATGCTGAGATTGCGGAAAAGTGCCCGGAGTGGACGGCAGATGAAATTCTGAAACGAGTTGGCATCGAGACCCGGAGGTGGGCAACCGACGACGAGAACGCATTATCGCTTGTTGTCAAAGCATCACGAGAGCTTCTGGCAGTTCACCATTTGACCGCAGCAGATCTGACAGCAATTTTTTGTACAACTGGCACACCGCTGCGAATCACGCCATCAATGGCCTGTATGGCCCTGAAGGAGCTGAGTGTTGGTCTAAATCCAATGCCTGAGCTGCAGGCGCAGGATATCGTTTCGGCCTGTTCCGGCTATCTCTATGGGCTTCAGGCTGCATGGGATCACTTACGACATAATCCAACTGGCCGTGTTCTTGTACTCACAACGGAAGTTTTGAGTCGGAGAACGGATGCGGGCGATTTTGCTACAGCTCCGATTTTTGGGGATGCTGCGACGGCAACGCTCGTTGTTGGTGCAGCACGGTCGAATGAAATGTTGACGGAGTATGACCGGCCTGAGTTGTCGGCAAAGGGAGATGATAGGGACATCCTCCGCGTGCCTCTCCCTGATGATGGCTATATCTACCAAATCGGCCCAAAGGTTTACATTGAGGCTGTGCACCACATGATTGACCAACTTGGAAAAGCATGTGCTGCCAGCAATGTGAGCGTCAACGAGCTAGATTATGTCGTTGCGCATCAGGCTAATCAGAGGATTCTGAATGCCGTGCGACAGCGCACGAACTTGCCGGAGGAAAAGGTGTTCAGCAACATCCGGCATTACGGAAACACATCATCAAACTCGATACCACTCGCACTTTTTGACCTGTTACCAAACCTAAAGTCAGGCGCTAAAGTTGGTCTTGTCGCTTTTGGAGGTGGATTTACGTTTGGTGGCACACTGATGCAAAAGCGGTAGGCGCGTGAAAAAACGCGCCGGGAGGATGTTGGATTCCTTGCCGAAAGCGTCCGTACATCCAAAGTACAATCATCGTTATGAAGACATTGATCTCCCGTCGTAATATCGCGTTGTCTGCTGCCGGGTTGCTGAGTGCAAATGCTGTGAAAGCACAGGATAAGCCAGTCGTAGCGACCGATGGCCCTGTCGAAGCGCCGCTTGTTCGCGATTACCCTGCTCCGGGCTTCAAGCCGAGCTGGCGTAAGCCACAAATCAACCGCCAAATGGCACAGGATTTTGTCATTTATGCGCACTCTGACATTGAGATGGTCAAGAAACTGCTCGATAAAGAGCCTGGCCTCATCAATGCAACGATTGATTGGGGTGGTGGCGACTGGGAATCCGCACTAAATGGCGCATCGCATATGGGCCAGCGCGACATCGTAATGCTTTTGATGGAACGGGGAGCGCGTCCGGATATCTTCTGCGCGACGATGCTGGGGCAGCTGGACTTCGTGAAGGCGATGTTGACGCTGCAGCCAAAGTTGATTGATGCCAAGGGACCGCACGGCTTTTCACTGCATTTTCACGCGCAGGTTGGCGGGGATGCGAGTAAGCCTGTTTTGGATTACCTCCAGAGCATCCGCAAGCTGGATCTCAAACCCATTCCATTTCTGAAGAAGCCTTGACATTGATGTTGGTTAGTACACGCATCGATGTAGACGGAGGCATAAGTGGCAACAAGTGAACCCGGCAAGCGTAAGCAGCCCTTCAAAATCAAGGCACTTGAAGATTTGCTGGCGACGATGCAGGCTGAGATTGAAGCTTCATCAACAAAGGCTGACATCGAGCTGCTGGTTACGGGCGCAATCGATGCGATGACGGCTGAGTTTGCAGAATCTGATTCGGCGAAACCTACAGATCCAGTTCATGAGATTCCTGAGCCGCCAGCCGCAGGTGCGGACTGCGATGTGGTTCGAGCTGTGGCGGATGCGGATGCATTGCTCAATGCCATACGGCCATTGGTGGATGCTGTCAGTTTGAAGAAGATTGCTGATGCTGATTACGGGATGGATTCCGACAAGAATCTGGAGATCCTGACGCATATCCGTGATGGTGCATCAGTACCGGTTCCGCTTGAGTGGACACCGCATGAAGTCTGTGCGCTTACGCGCTGGGAGACTCCGAAGAAGGATGACCGGCGTGGGCATATTGCGCGTCTCTTTGCTTGTGCGATTTTGCTGAGAGCATCCCTGGATTCTGAGACCGAAGTGATGGGGATTACGGACACACTGATTGTCGCGCTCGAGAGCGCTGCTGTGTTAGGTGTCGATTTTGTGGATGCCTATGTTTGTTGGGCGGCAGCCGGGATCGACCGCGCCGATACCGATAATGATTACATTGGGGCATCGATCGTGCTTGCTCGTGGGCTTGGAGCAAGGGTTGTGGATGCATCAGCAAGTCTTGCGTTGCTTAGGTGGGTTTCCTTTCGCCTGGAGTCGTGGACGATGGTTTACGATGTCGCTCCTGGAAACAAGCCAAAAGGGTTATTGGACTGGACATTCTTCAACCAGCGGCATGCCGTGTGGAATGCGATATTGGAGCGTTCTGTTAAGGGGCATCAGGGAGCCGGCGATAATGCTATCGCGGATGCATTGGTGCATTTATTGAAGAAAGGGCCAGTGGTCGGTCTGTAGAAACGACTCGCTCTCGTACCATCGAATAAATGTCCTTGTGTATTGGCGTGCCTCTTTCGACCATTGCTCGCGGTGTACGTGCCAAATCCTCCGTGTAGGGACGGACCGCTGTGTCCGCCCGCGCGTTTCGATACGGTTTTGCCAATTATTGATGTGAATGCTGCGCTTGCCGGGTGGCTGCATCGCGTGTGTGCCGATCTCGCCGGATCGGATACAAAATCTGATTTCGAATCTGCCGTTACCTTACATCGAACAAATCCTCCGCGTAGGGGC
>JBJTQN010000119.1:0-5556 GCA_046075665.1 Armatimonadota bacterium
CGCCATGGTTACCGCAAAGCTGGCTGCTTTGCCATCTTCTGTTTCAAAGCGTAGTGTCAGCGTGGTTCCGATTGTTGCGTTTGCAATCGCCATCCCGCTTGCAGCCGCGCCTAGCAACGTCATTCCCGGACGAATCCCGGCAATCTCTGCCGGCGAACCCTTTTGTACAAACGACACAAAGGCTTTGTCCCCTGGAGTGTGGTTTGTGTCGAGGACGAGCCCAAGGTAAGGCACATCACGTTTTCGGTCGGATGATGACACGCCAAGTTGCTGGAGCAGGGGCATAGGATCAATGGGGTCTGTTGACCGAAGGAGGGAGTCCATCAGCTGGCGCATCCCTTGACCCGCAACCTGCTCAGCCACAATGTCCACTCCGCGGGAAGGATAGGCCTTGCCGGTGCTGCGGTAGTCATCCAACATCCGCCAAATCACATCCCAAAGCGACTTCTTTCCGGCGGTTCGATTGCCGATTTCAAGATCCATCATCAACCCAACGACGTAGCCTTTGTTGTAGTAGCTAAGACCACCATACCCTTGTGAGTTGCTCGCTTCCCAGACGCGAATCGAGCACTGTTCCGCGGTGACGCTGCGGCTTGCTGGATTGTTCCCCAGCTCTGTTAGCTGCTCACTTAGGTCTGCCAGGTAATCGGAACGCGTCATGATTCCGGCACTTACACACAATTTTGGTGCAAGGTAATCTGTCACGCCTTCGCAAAACCATAGGTCAGGAGTTTGTACTGCCGTAGAGTAGTCGAACGGGCCAAGACCTTGTGGCCGAATGCGTTTCACTATCCAGGCATGAATGAGCTCGTGGGCGCAGAGACGGAGATCGGACATCGAAGTTTTGGAGGCACTAGCTCTTGGAAGCCTGATAACGGCGCTGTCGAGGTGTTCTAGTCCGCCGTAAAAGCCATCGTAGTCTGAGAAACGAAGCTGAAACGTATAGCGGTTCGCAGGTGCCTCACCAAATGCGCGCGTCGCCGAGTTCCACACGCGTGACAGTGCGTTCAGCCAGCGCTGTGCGGTGCCGGCAGGTGCGCCGACGACGGTGACCGCAAGTGTTTTGCCATCAATGGTGTCTTCCGCCAGCTCAACGGCTCCGAGGTCTGCCGGGTGATCCGCGAGGTGGTCGTAGCTGGGGGCATCGAACATATTCCGAACCCCGGCGACGGCGTGATTTGGGGATGCCACATGCCAGCCCATCGGGACCTTGTAGAGCACGGAGCAGGGTTTTTGTTCTTCACCCTTTATGTACATCAGGGTCGTGGTGCCGGGGATGAAGGCATGGTTTTCTGAGATGGCCGCATGGAAGAAGCCAAGTCCTTTGGTCTCTGTTTTCACGGTGTACTGCACGGTCACCGGTTTTCCCGGGGTGGGTGTCAGGGTCCATTGTGCAGCTGTTGGATGAGTCAGGTTTAGTGGCGCACCATCCTGTGTGGCCGTCACGCTCGTGATGTTGTCAGGTGTGTATAAGAGGACATACCACCCGGGGCTCCATTTGGGGATGCAAACATCGATGGAATCGGCTGTCGTTGGTGTAAAGGTCATCGTGACCGAGAGTATTGCAGCTGCGGGTTTGGTGATGGAAACCGTGTATGCAACCGATGGTACCGCGGAGGCGGCCGGTCGAATGAGCACCACGATACAGAGATATGCGGCGAGGAACAGTGCGAGGATTTGGCTGGGGAGATTAGATGAAATGCGTCGGGCGAAGGGCATGCCCTAGGATACAGTCAGGTATCCATCAATGTCATGCGTCTTCATCACTTCCCGCAAACGTGCGAGGGCTTTGGATTGAATCCGGCTGACATGCATCTGTGAGATACCAAGCTTGCCGGCGATAACCGCTTGTGTTTCTTCATCGAAGAAGCGCAGCTCAATGATAATGCGTTCCCGCTCCGAAAGTTTCGAGAGGGCTGCCCGGAGATCTGCAAACTCCTCGATATTCGCCATTTCGGAATCGATGGCGCCAATCAGCTCTTTGAGCGTGGTGTCAACGGATGGATCGCTCCCTTGAAGCACTGCATCCAACGAGACCAGCTTTGTACTCTCGTGAGCCGCGATTGCTTCCCTGAGGTGTGCCTCGGACACATTCATCCGAGCTGCAACCTCGACTACACTTGGGGCTCGTCCAAGCTCACTTGTCATCGCGGCTGTTACACGCTTTGCCGTTACATTCATCTCCTGCATCCACCGGGGGACCCGAACACTCACCGTCTTGTCACGGAAGTAGCGGCGAATTTCGCCAAGGATGTTCGGAGCTGCGTAGGTAGAGAATCGGGTGCCATGGCTCGGTTCGAAGCGGTCAACAGCATTGATTAGGCCGATGTTGCCAACTTGTATTAGGTCATCGAGGGGTTCACCGGAGTTTCGGAACCGGGATGCCAGCGCGCGTACGAGGCGTTGATGACCACGTACAAGTTTTTCACGAATCGCAGGGTCGCGATTGGATGCGTATGCGAGGGACCATTCGTCCAGCTGTTTAATAGTCGGAGGCGGTTGAAATGACATTGGAATGCTTCTTCCATCATAGCTGTGTACAACTGTGACGGTGCGCCCTCATTGTACGAGGAGAACCTCAACCTTGCATCCGCCAAGCAGCTCATACTGACTACATCAATATTAAATCAACGCTAAATCTGGTGGTATCCACCACGCAAATCCATAAATAGGACAGCCAGACGGCACTATGACGTCCTTTCAGGCAACGTATGCGTTGATTCCTTCGTTAAGTGACGAAGCAAGTATTAAATTATCAACTAATTCAGAGCTTAGAGAAGGGCTTTAACCATCCATTAGCAGGTGCCAGATTCGATATCGGTTATGGCTGGAACGATGGGGAGAAACCTGCTAGCGAACACGCGTAACGTTACATCTGGGTACAGCCAGTGTGGAGGATTCCAATCTGGAATTGACTACTTCATATCCGATGAGTGTCCTGGAAATGCTTTTGCCGTTGGATCAATCGTCGTTTTTGCGAAATTCGCAGCCGTCGCTGCTTCAGCCACTCCGGTGACAATCAACTTCAACTTGCCATCATAGGTACAGATATCTCCGGCGGCAAACACACCAGGGAGGTTGGTTTCCTGATGTGAATTCACTACGATTTGGTTTTTCTGTAGCTCAAGACCCCATTCTTTGATTGGCCCGAGGTTACTCAAAAAGCCGAGTGTAAGGATGACATCATCACAGACGAGCTGCGTCTCTTCACCCGATTGTGTATCAACCACCGAGACTGCCTCGAGGCAGTCGGTTCCATGCACCGCGCGGAGTTCGTGGAAGGTTCGGATTTCTACCTTGCCGCCACTTTGGACTTTGGAAACAGTATCTTCGTGTGCACGGAATGTGGCAGAGCGGTGAATTTGAACACAGCTGGCTGCGATTTCTCCCAGCGCAAGGGACCAGTCGAATGCAGAGTCTCCACCGCCGACAATCACAATCCGTCGTCCACGGAAGCGCTCGGTATCTGTCACAAAGTAGTGGACGCCCTTGCCTTCAAGGTCAGTGATGCCATCCAGCTCCAACCTGCGCGGTGCAAATGCTCCGACGCCGCCTGCGATGAGAACTGTCTTCGTGCGGTGCGTCGCTTTATTTGTCGTGATTACGATCTCGCCATCCAGATGCTCAAGAGTGATGCACTTTTCTTCGAGGCAAACCGTCGGGTTGTTTTGCAGGGCCTGATCTGCAAGCTCACTGACCAAATCCTTTGCCAGAACTTTTCGGAAACCGGCAACATCGTAGATGTACTTTTCCGGATATAGCGCCGAAAGCTGCCCGCCAAGCTGTGGAAGCGAATCAATAATCTTGGTCTTCATTTGCCGAAGCCCGGCATAAAAAGCGCCGAAGAGGCCGGTTGGACCGCCACCAATAATTGTAAAGTCGTAGAGTTCGTTTTCCATAGCTTTGCCACACAATAAAACGCTGCTTCCAGATCAATCCGGATTGCAGCGCTGCGCCATTAGTTTAGCAGGAATCCAGCATCTGTGTCACTCCAAGCGGATTGATTAGCCATTCGCGGTTCTAATGAAGAAAACGATAGGCATCGGATGAAAACGAAACTCCCAGCTTGGCGGCAACGTTTATGCCAACAGCTGCAAACGTTGACAGGACTCCAGCATCTCCAGACGCGGTTACCCCTGGGCCGAAACAGAGGAGTGGTGCATATTCACGCGAATGGTCCGTGCCTGGAATCGTAGGGTCGTTTCCATGGTCTGCCGTTAGGATTACGATGTCATCGCCAACAAGCTTGGGCAGGAGCTCGGCTCCAAGCCATTCATCCACAGCTTCAAGGGCCTTCGCAAAGCCAACCGGGTCATTCCGATGCCCGTACAGCATGTCGAAGTCTTCAAAGTTTGCAAAACACAAGGCATCGTCAACCGGTGCTGTTTGATTGAGCCACGCAGAAACTGCGTCCATATGCTCTTGATTGTTTGTTGTCGGGTTGAGCGTAAATGTCTCGCGGCTTGGGAACAGTTCCGTCGTTCTTCCGACGAGCATTATAGGAACATCTGTAGCCGACAATGCATCGAGGACCGATTGTGTGTCCGGCTGTCGCGTCCAATCACGTCGGTTACTGGATCGAATAAAGCTTCCCGGTTTACCTATAAATGGCCGCGCAATCACCCTGCATGTGGTTACGTGTTCGCGTAGAAATGCGCAGAGCGCATAGAGTCGCTCTAAGCCAAAAACTTCTTCATGTGCAGCTATTTGTAAGACAGAATCTGCACTCGTATAAACGATTGGCGCTCCCGTCTCACAGTGTTCATCTCCAAACACCCGAATTGCATCCGTACCACTCATCGGCTGGTTACATATACCCGCTTGACCTAAGAACGACTTGATGAGATTCTGGATAGCTGCAGGGATGCCATCCGGGTAGTTTGGAAATGGTTCAACAAGCGGAATGCCCATCATTTCCCAGTGTCCGGCAACCGTGTCTTTACCTGCGTTACGCTCGGTCAGCCGCCCCCATACAGCGGGTGCATCCGGCCTGGGAGCGACACCGACCATCGGCGTGATGTTACCAAACCCCAACGATTGCAGGTTTGGTACTGTCAGTCCCCCCACAGCGGATGCAACATTGCCAAGCGTATTGGAAAGTGAATCGTAGGGTCCGTAGTTAGCCGCATCTGGTGCTGCTCCGGCGCCACAACCATCGAGGACAATCAGCAGCACGCGACCCATAGAAGTCCTACTTAGCCTTTTCGAACAGAATCGCTTGGCTGCCAATCACATGTGCTGCCAGAAAGCCTTCATTCGGGGTCTTGTTGACGAATGGCTCAAGACCATAGCCGACAGTTACCGGGCGGCCGACCTTCACCGAATCGGTGATGTCAACGGTCCAAGCCTCTGCAATCGACCCAGGTGCCCATCCCGCTCGAGAGAACTTCCAGGTTCCGCCCTGGGGACGAACCGGATTAAGGTAGACATCCGTCTTCCATAGGAGGTCGTACCACTGCCGCTCACCAACCTCTATCAGGCGCCAGAGGGCATAAAATTCGCCCGCATTTCCGGTGTTTGGCGACATCCCGTGACCGGTAACTATCGTCCGTACTT
>JBJTQN010000120.1:0-22715 GCA_046075665.1 Armatimonadota bacterium
CACAGCCGACATCAGTTCAATGCACCGACAGGTAATGTACCTAAGGTACCCCGTTTTCGGGAACTTCGTGTTGCGTCTTTTATTAGCAACACGGATGGATTATCGCTGAAAGCGTGAGAGACGTGTAGTCTTCACCCAAACATCGGGCCTGCCACCATAAGAAGTCAGAGGAATAGAAGCATGAGTAATTCAAATCAAAAACCTGAACGCGATGACAATTGCGCCTCACGTCAACAGGAAATAGACCAAGAGGCCGCAGCCGCGATCAGCCGACGATCGCTGTTGCTTGGCCTTGGAGTTACGCTTGGAACGGGTATTGCCGCATCGTCATCCGCAACCGCAAGCATGCCCCTCCCTGCACCAAAGCCAGTGGAACCTGCCGCAGCGCCAGCGGGTAAATGCCCATTTAGCGGTGCTGCGATGGCCGCTGAACCTCAGACCGAAATGGTACCAGCAGGTGGACGCGGAACCCGCAACACCGATTGGTGGCCAAACCTCCTTCGCCTCAACATTCTTCGACAGCACTCCACACTGTCCAACCCGATGGGTGATGACTTCAACTACGCTGCTGAGTTCAAGAAGCTCGACCTCAAGGCTGTCAAGGCTGAGATCAACAAGCTAATGGTCACAAGCCAAGAGTGGTGGCCAGCGGACTACGGCACGTACGCCGGCTTCTTTATCCGTATGGCATGGCATAGCGCTGGAACGTACCGCACCATCGATGGCCGTGGCGGCGCCGGTGCTGGCACCCTCCGCTTCGCCCCGCTGAACAGCTGGCCGGACAACACAAACCTTGACAAGGCAAGAATGCTACTCTGGCCAGTCAAGCAGAAGTACGGCCGCAAGCTGTCCTGGGCTGACTTGATGATCCTCGCAGGCAACTGCGCACTGGAATCTGCAGGCTTTAAGACGTTTGGTTTCTCCGGCGGGCGTGAGGATGTCTGGGAGCCGGCAGAAGATATCTACTGGGGTTCCGAGACCCAGTGGCTGGGTGACAAGCGCTACTCAGGTGACCGTGAGCTGGAAAAGCCTCTCGCAGCCGTTCAGATGGGTCTGATTTACGTCAACCCACAAGGCCCTAACGGAAAGCCAGACATTCTTGCTGCAGCCCGCGACATCCGTGAGACGTTTGGCCGGATGGCGATGAACGATGAAGAGACCGTTGCGCTGATTGCCGGTGGCCACACCTTAGGCAAGGCACATGGCGCTGCGGATCCTGATAAGTACGTCGGACGTGAGCCAGCAGCTGGCACGATCGAAGAGCAGGGAACCGGCTGGAAGAACACCTTTGGTAAGGGTAATGGCCCAGATACCATTACATCCGGTCTTGAAGGTGCATGGACCGCAACGCCAGACAAGTGGTCGAACAACTACTTCGAGAACCTCTTTGGCTTTGAGTGGGAACTCACCAAGAGCCCAGCGGGTGCACAGCAATGGCAACCAAAGGGTGGCAAGGGTAAGGACCTCGTACCGGATGCATTCGATAAGAACAAGCGTCATGCACCGATGATGTTCACGACCGACCTCGCACTTCGCTTTGATCCAGCTTACGAGAAGATTTCCCGCAAGTTCCTGAACGATCCAAAGGCATTCAATGATGCATTTGCGCGTGCATGGTTCAAGCTGACCCACCGTGACATGGGCCCACGCAGCCGCTATGTTGGCTCCGAGATCCCAGCCGAAGTCCTCGTGTGGCAGGATCCAATCCCGGCACCAGCGGGCAAGGTTATTGATAAGCGTGACATCACCGCACTCAAGGCACAAATCGTCAAGTCTGGCCTTACGGTTTCCGAGCTGGTTTCGACCGCTTGGGCAAGCGCATCCACCTTCCGTGGTTCGGACAAGCGCGGCGGTGCCAATGGCGCTCGTCTCCGCCTGAATCCACAAATGGGCTGGGAAGTCAACAGCAAGCTTGGCCTTACGAAAGTGCTTGGCGTGTATGCAGGCATCCAGAGTGCTTTCAATGCCAACCGCACTGATGGCAAGCTGGTCTCGATTGCAGACCTGATTGTCCTCGGTGGCTGTGCTGGTATCGAGAAGGCCGCGAAGGATGCGGGCAAGACGGTAACCGTACCGTTTACACCTGGCCGTGCGGATGCATCCGAGGCACAGACGGATGTTTCATCCTTTGTTGTGCTCGAGCCACTCGCGGATGGCTTCCGCAACTACGCAAAGCCAGGCGTTGCGCATGCAAGCGAGCATTTGCTTGTTGACAAGGCGCAGCTGTTGAACCTGACTGCCCCTGAGATGACGGTTCTTCTTGGTGGAATGCGTGTTCTCGGTACCAACTATGACAAGTCCAAGCATGGTGTGTTCACGAGCAAGCCGGGTGTGCTGACGAATGACTACTTCGTCAACCTGCTCGACCTCGGTATCGCATGGCGTCCGGACAACGATGACAAGACCACCTTTGAAGGCGTAAGCCGCAAGACAGGTGCCGTCGAGTGGTCGGCAACCCGTGCAGACCTGATCATCGGATCGAACTCCGAGCTCCGCGCCGTTGCTGAGGTATATGCAGCATCGGATGCAAGCGACAAGTTCATCAAGGACTTTGTTGCCGCGTGGGCAAAGGTGATGGACAACGACCGGTTCGATATCGCCTAGTCTGATTTCGTTTCAAAATGTTAGCCCCTGGGGAGTTTCTCTGGGGGCTGTTTTGTTGCTTGGTAGAATCGTGTCCACGATGATGACCGAGACGCGCACGCCTAATCTCTGGATGCAAGTAGCCTTGTACGAGAGATGTGCGTAAGGTGATGGGGTTATTGGCGGGGCCAGGGGCCACCCGCTTCGTCCTCGCCATCCTTGTCATTTGCTACCACTTCACACCACTACGCTCGGGTAACTTAGCCGTTTGCTGTTTTTACATTTTGTCCGGCTACTGGATCACAAAAATGTGGAAGCAAAAGTACAGCAAAGCTATCGCTCCGCAAGCCACATTCCTTATTTCCCGCTGGCTGCGTATCGCCCCGATGCTCATGCTCTGCACGGGGCTCGTGGTCCTACTGCCAATCGATCGCAGCGGAGCCACCCCCGGATGGCTACTACGCCAAGCGCTCATCATCGGTTGCACGGGACCATATGTACCTCTCGCTCCGGCATGGTCTCTCGATGTCGAATTGCAGTTCTACCTGGCCTTCGCAACCTTCGCTCCGTGGCTCTTGTCACTCAAACAACCATCACGTGTTCTCGGATGGCTGTTCGTTGTCAGCATCACAATCAGC
The DNA here is from genome assembly GCA_046075665.1 of Armatimonadota bacterium. Classification (GTDB taxonomy): domain Bacteria; phylum Armatimonadota; class Armatimonadia; order Armatimonadales; family Armatimonadaceae; genus CAIRTT01. The sequence continues at coordinate 3,222 of JBJTQN010000120.1, forward strand.
CTTGTCGCAGCCGGCATCATTGTAAACATCATCAAGCCATGGCTGTGGATTTGGCTGCCGCTCTTCCTCGCAGGGATGTGGATGGAGACCACATCGTACACACCTACACGGCGGCACATCCTGATGAGCTTTGGCATCCTCGCTTTGGGGTTCGGGCTCTGCATCGTCATCCCAAGCCTAAAACCACTTGTCTCGCATATCCCTCGCGCCAGCCTCTCACCTGAGCAGCAAGCAGTGCTCCCTATTAGAACATCCATTGACCTTGTCGCAAGCCTTATCGCAATCCCGCTGCTTGCAGCAAATCTGACATCAAAACCATCCGCGTCAGATGCCTTTCTCGGCCGGATGTCGTTTCCGCTCTACCTTTGGCACTGGATTCCGCACACCGCATTGGTTCTGGGCATCCAGAACACCGGATTTGCTCCCTGGGTGGATGTCACACTCGCGGTGCTTGAATCGCTCATCGGAGGGTATCTGCTGACATTGGTTGATACACAGACTGACAGGCTTAGGAGCACTGTCATTTCATGGGTGAATCGCTCGTTGAATAAGCATCAGATAGTGAATTAAGCCTGTGTAGGATACCGGGTTGGTACCCGATGGGGTATTCTGCCATCTAAACGCGACGGCCTCCCGCCACGCCGTGGGGGGTGTTGCGATTTGCCATCATCCCCATACAAGAGTCTTATCACTAAGATTGGAGTTAGACGTGCAGTCCCAACGCTCTGTTATCCTCACCGCAATCACCCTTGCAAGCATCGGTATCTATGCCCCCGCACCGGCGAAGGCTCAGGTCAAGCTTCCTGAAAACCTGCCTTGGCGCGCAATCGGCCCTGCAATCATGGGTGGCCGTATCAATGACTTCGCTGTTGTAGAGACAGACCCAAACACCTACTACGTCGCGACAGCCGCCGGTGGCATCTTCAAGACCATCAATAACGGAACAACGTTCAAGCCCATTTTCGAGAACTTTGAGACAGGAAGCATCGGGGATCTTGCGGTCAGCCAAAGCCATCCTGATGTCCTCTATGTCGGCTCCGGTGAATCCAACAACCGCCAGTCCTCAAGCTGGGGCAACGGGATGTACAAGTCCACCGATGGTGGCACCACTTTCACTCATATTGGACTTGAGAAAACGCAGCACATCGGGCGTGTCGTCGTTCATCCGACAAACCCGGATGTCCTGTACGTGGCGGCGATGGGCCGTCTCTGGGGCGGAAATGAAGAGCGTGGCGTCTACAAGTCGACTGATGGTGGAAAGTCTTGGGAGCGCGTTCTGTTTGTCAATGACCTCACGGGCTGTACGGATATCGTGATGGACCCTCAGAACCCGGATGTTTTGATTGCTGCGATGTACCAGCGTCAGCGGTCGGCATTTGGCTATGCAGGTTCTGGTCCTGGATCCGGGCTGCACAAGTCAACAGATGGCGGAAAGACCTGGACAAAGCTGACCAAGGGCCTTCCTGAGACGGAGCTTGGCCGTATCGGTCTTGATATCTACAAGCGTAATGGAAAGATTCTCTACGCGACCGTTGAGTCCAAGAACTCTGGTTCGACGCAGACACCGGCGGGTAATGGTGGGTTGTACCGCTCGGATGATGGCGGTGAGTCCTGGGTTTACCTCTCGGACACAAACCCGCGTCCGATGTACTTCAGCCAGGTGCGGATTGATCCGAACAACGACCAGAATGTATGGGTGCTTGGTGTCTCGATGTATTACTCCAAAGATGGCGGTAAGACGTTCCCAACAGTTGTCACCAGCCAGGTTCACGCGGATGGCCACGCGATCTGGATTAACCCAAAGGATTCCCGGCACATTCTTCTCGGCTGTGATGGCGGTATTCAGGCATCCTATGACACGGGTAAGTCATGGGACTACATGAACACCTTCCCAATCTCACAGCCTTATGAAGTTGGCTATGACTTCCGGTTCCCTTACTATGTCTACGCCGGTCTTCAGGATAACGGTACATGGGGCGCTCCAAGCCGCACGCTTGACAGCCGTGGCGTGACCAATGATGAGTGGTTTAACGTTCAGGGTGGCGATGGCTTCCAGGCAAAGGTTGACCCGACCAACCCCGATATCGTGTACGCGGAGTCGCAGAATGGTGCCGTCAGCCGCATCAATCCAACGACGGGTGAGAGCAAGAGTATCCGCCCACGTGACCCTAGTGGAGATGCCCTTCGCTGGGACTGGAATACACCTATTTCTCAGTCCCCACATGATCCAAAGACGGTCTATGTTGCCGCGAACAAGCTGTTTATTTCAAAGGACCGTGGTGATCACTGGGTAGGTACCAAGGACCTGACGCAGGGTCTGGACCGTAACAAACTGCCAATCATGGGTCGTCCGGTTACCAAGGCTGTGATGTCGAGTGGAGATGGCGAGAATGGCTTCTCCGAGATTGTCACGGTTGAGGAAAGCCCGGCGCAAAAGGGTGTGCTTTGGGTTGGCGTTGATGATGGAAACCTCCAGCTTTCCAAGGATGGCGGAGCAACCTGGGAAAACTTCAACGGCAAGATTCCAGGTCTTCCCAAGGACACATTTGTTTCGCGCGTGGTGCCAAGCCGCTTTGCTGCCGGTCGCTGCTATGTGACCTTTGATGGCCACCGCTCCAATGACTTCACCCCTTACATTTATGTAACCGAAGACTTTGGTCAGACGTGGAAGCGCATCACCAATGGCATCCCTGAGTTCCACACACTCTCTGTCATTCGTGAGCACCACCGTGCAGAAAACTTGCTCTTTGCGGGCTCTGAGCGTGGCCTTTATGTCTCATTTGACCGTGGTACGAGCTGGCAGAAAGCGGGTGCACCGCTACCCACAGTGCCAGTGGATGACATTCAGATTCACCCACGTGACAACGACCTGATTCTGGCAACGCATGGCCGTGGCATTTACATTTTGGATGACATCGCGGCTCTTGAAGTGATGGCAACCGGTGGCACAAGCCAAAAGGTCGCGCTTGCCCCGATGCGTCCCGGTGTTCAGTACAGAATCAGCAGTCGCAAGGCAACAACAGGTCAGAAGTTCTACGTTGCGCCAAATCCACAGTCCAGTGGCGCAACGGTATTGTTCTACCTCAAGGATGATGTTGACCCTGCGGCGATCAAGATTGAAGTCCTTGACAAAAAGAACAAGCTGGTTCGTTCGCTCACTGCCAACAATCCGGGCTCAGGTTGGAACCGCGTTTCTTGGGATCTCCGTATGGATGCAGTCGCCGGTGGTGGCGGTGGCTTCCGCGGATTTGAGGATCTTGATAATGAAAATGATGGCGACGACCGTGAGGGTAGCTTCTGGTCAGCAATTTCATTTGATGACCTTACGGATGCAGGAAACATCTCCTTGATGGAACCATCATCCGCACTGTTTGCACAGGGTCAGGGTGGTCGCCAGACTGGAAACGCACAAGGAACCCGTCAGGGTGGCGGACGCCAGGGTCAGGGTGCTGGCACTGCGACTCCGGGTCAGGGCCCTGGAGCCGGTGGAGCCTTCGGTGCTGGGCAAGGTGGTGGCGGAGGCCGCGGCTTTGGTGGAGGGGGACGTGGTCCTCGCGTTCTTCCAGGTACCTACACCGTCCGCCTGACCGTTGGTGACACCGTACTGACCCAGCCAGTGGTTGTGCATGATGACCCGCGTGTCGGCCTGACGGACAGCCAGCGTAAGGAAATCTTTGATGCGCAGCAAAAGGCGGGAGACCTGCAAAAGCAGCTAAATGCTACGCGCACCGAGCTGGATGAGTATCGTCGTCAGGTCACGGGTGCGGTATTGACAGCAGAAGGACCTGCAAAGGAAGCATTGGATGCGCTTTCCAAGCAGATCTCAGCACTTTCTGCCCGGATTCAGGCTCCGACAACGGGACTTACCGGTGGTGGATTCGGCGGTGGTCGTGGCGCCGGCGGTGCTTCCACAGGAACGGCTGCTCCAGTTGGAACATCCGGAACTACCGGAACCCGTCCAGCTCCTGTGATGAACGAGATCGAGCGTGAGCAGATGATGCTTCAGATGCAACGTGCGATTAGCGCAACCATCAGTGGCCAGCTTTCGGGAGTTGTCTCCACACTTGAGAGCTTTACACTCCCGGTGACGGCTGAGACCAAGACTGACATTAAGGAGCTTAGCGCCAAGCTAAAGGCGCTGGCGGCTGATGTCCGTAAAGTTGGTGCAGAGGTGCGCAAGGTCGTACCGGCACCGAAAAAAAAGGATTAAGCGCAACGTGCACTCTGTCGAGTGTATGATACAGACCGGTTTGAGATGAAAGTCTCAAACCGGCTGGAATTGCCCGGGATGCCGAAAATGCGGTAGAATCTCTTGGTTTTTTCCCAATGTTCGACCGCCGGTAAAGTCCGGCGCAGGATTACGCAACCATGGCAACCGGTAAACTCGTTCAGGTCACAGGTCCCGTTGTGGACATCGCATTCGAGCCAGGCAATCTGCCTGCAATTTTGAATGCAATTGAAATTCCGCTGCGCGGTGGCGGCGACCCATTGGTCGTCGAAGTCGCCCAGCACCTCGGCAACGACCTCGTTCGTTGTGTCGCGATGGACTCCACGGACGGTCTCGTCCGCGGTGATGCGGCCAATGATACTGGTCAGCCGATTGCTGTACCTGTTGGAGTTGCAACGCTTGGACGTGTTTTCAACGTTCTCGGTCGCCCTATCGATGAGCGTGGTCCAGCAAACGCTGAGAAGACATCCCCGATTCACCGTGCAGCCCCTGCATTCGAAGACCTCGCCACCAAGCCTGAGGTTCTCGAAACCGGTATCAAGGTTGTCGACCTCCTCTGCCCTTACCTTAAGGGAGGAAAGATTGGACTGTTTGGTGGTGCTGGAGTTGGTAAGACGGTTACGATGCAGGAGCTCATCCGAAACATCGCCGTTCAGCACTCTGGTGTATCCGTTTTTGCAGGAGTCGGAGAGCGGACCCGCGAAGGTAATGACCTCTGGCTTGAAATGTCTGAAGCTGAGTTCAAGCAACCAGACGGCACAACGGCACACGTTATCGACAAAACCGCGATGGTCTTTGGCCAGATGAACGAGCCACCGGGAGCACGTCTCCGTGTTGCTCTTTCCGGTCTGACCATGGCTGAGTACTTCCGTGATGAGCAGGGTCAGGACGTTCTCCTCTTCGTGGATAACATCTTCCGCTTTACCCAGGCTGGTTCCGAAGTGTCCGCACTTCTCGGACGTATGCCATCCGCTGTGGGATATCAGCCAACGCTCGCAGGTGAAATGGGTGCACTCCAAGAGCGCATCACATCCACCCGCCGTGGCTCGGTTACATCGGTTCAGGCAATCTACGTCCCTGCAGACGACCTTACCGACCCAGCACCTGCAACGGCCTTCTCCCACCTCGATGCAACCACGGTTCTTGAGCGAAACCTTGCTGCACAGGGAATCTTCCCTGCTGTGGACCCTCTCGCATCCACCAGCCGTATCCTTACACCGGAAATCGTCGGTGATGAGCACTACCGAGTTGCACGTGGCGTTCAATCCATTCTGCAGCGCTACAAAGAGCTTCAGGACATCATCGCAATCCTCGGAATCGATGAACTTTCTGACGATGACAAGTTGATTGTTTCCCGTGCACGTAAGATTCAGCGCTTCTTATCCCAGCCATTCTTCGTTGGTGAAGCATTTACCGGCATTGCTGGTAAGTTTGTAAGCCGTGAAGATACGGTTCGGTCATTCGATGAAGTCCTTCAGGGCAAGCATGATGACCTTCCTGAGCAGGCCTTCTATATGGTCGGCGGGATTGATGAAGTGGTCGCCAAGGCATCCACTCTCAACTAATCAAAGGTTGAAATGCCCCCTCCGACACCACACCGGCTGTCGTGAGGGGGCATTGGCATTTGAGACTCAATGAATACCAAGCCTACATCCATCGCCATCCACTGCATCGCTGCCGGAGCCATCCTCGGTGGACTCCTGGATACAGGGCTTGGGACACTCATTCCCTGTGCGCCTTGGCCGATGCCAACGGGGACAAACTTTGGAATTGTGATCGGGATTGCGACGGGTGGACTTGGGTTTGCTCTTATCCGAGCCGGGATGAAAATCGGCTCGTATGCCGGTCTCAAAAGTCAAACCATCCACAGGCTAATCCATACATCAACGCTGTTCATCGTTGCGTGCAGCATCATGGGCGGGATTATTGGGTTTACATCCGCAAAACGCGACATCGCCGACCGCCCGATGGCACAGCTGCGCGAAGCCTATCGCGACATCGACAAAGGCTACGTTAGCAAAGATGAAGGCAAGAAGTTCGTTGAAAAAGCAAAGCTTGCCATTCGCCAGGCGAGTGATATACCCCGGGAACGCCGCAATATCCGTGTGTTTGCCGCAAGCTTTGCCCTTATCGGCTCCGGACTGTCCGCCCTCTTCCTGATGCTCATCATTCTCCAAAAGCGCATCACCAAGACCATCAAAGAACGTGGCATCCCATTGGTCAATAAAGGCTAATACAATCACATGCCTACATCGACGCGCTGCTTTGCAACCATCACCCGGATCACACATCCCACACCCGGAATTGCACAGGGCACAGCGGTAGATAAGTCGGGTGTTGAGGTTCCATTCACCGCTTACACAGCAACGGTTGGTTCTCCGGAAGTCGGTGATTCTGTCATCCTGAACACCACCGGTATCGCTCTCGGGCTTGGAACCGGTGGGATGGCGTTTGCGATTGCCGTGCTGACGCCCGGGGGGGATGTGCGTTCTGGTGATGCATCCACTCCGGATGACCACATCGTCAAAGCACGCTACACAGCAGACCAAACCGCGGTTCCACCACTGGAGTTCCACCCCGACTATCAGGAGGATCCGCTCCCGGGAACGCCCGTGGTCGTCTGCATGCTGCATTCCCAGCTGCCCGCCGTTTGTGCTGCGATCCGTATTCAGAATCCTGCCCTGCGAATTGCGTATGTCGCCACGGATGGCGGTGCGCTCCACGCAGGCTTCAGCCAGACAGTGCGTGCGCTTAGGAATGCTGGCTGGATTTGTGGGTCCATCACAGCTGGTCAGGCGATGGGCGGCGACTTCGAAGCCGTAACCATCGCGAGTGCGCTCTGCGGTGCAGTGAGTGTTCTGAAAGCCGACATCGTTGTCGTCTGCCAGCTCCCCGGCAATGCTGGCACAGGAACGACATTCGGGCATAGCGGGCTTGAGCAAGGGATGTGGCTTGACATCGCGCAGCGTCTGGGCGGACAGAGCATCGCGACACTCAGGGCATCCAGTAGCGACCCGCGGCCACGCCACCAGGGAACCAGTCATCACAGCCGGACAGTACTTGGAATGACAACTGGGCACGGACACCTGGTTGCGGTTCCGCGCGGGGATGCCTGGCACCTTGCGGGACGCGATCAGGAATGGACTGAGCGTCAGCTGGTTGCCCCGGTCGAGATACCTGACATCCGCAAAATCTGCTCATCGGCGGGTATCACATTGCGCTCAATGGGCCGAACCTACGATGAAGACCCGCTGGTTTTTCAGTGTGGCGCGGCAGCAGGTACACTAGCATCCACGCTAAGCCACAGCTTGGCAATGCGCTCGGAAAAGGACACAGAATGAAGCTCTATACACCGGATGATGAAGAATTCGACCTCCTGATTGCAGGGCATGCGTGGTTTGACCACGTGTTGCGCGCCGAGCGTGGGGAGATTTTCGGGGATGACAATGGCGCTCCGGATGAGCTGAACTGGCTGCGCTTACTCCCAACGGATCTTGAGTTTGAAATCGAAGACACGGATGGCTCCCTCGTTGCCGTGGACGATGACGGAAGTATTCTGTCTATTTGGGAAGCCTACGGCCCGGATGACATCCCGTGGTGTGTCTTTGTCGTGGACCAGGGCGGCGTCCGCCTACTCGAAGAGTATTCGGTGTTGTCGCTTGAAGCAACGGATGAAGCTATCGATGCGGCATTGCAGCGCGGGTCGGATGAGATTCCAGCCCGGATGCTGGATGGTGAGTTTTCACGTGATGTGGATGAGCTTGAGATCCCTGCGTGGATTGTGCATCCCGTCGATCGCCCAGAAAAAGATTAAGTCATGGAACCGCTTAGCGAAACGATCACATCCACGACCCCGATTCATGCCGGTCGCGTTTTCGAGCTGCACCGACATACGGTTACACTGCCAAACGGCTCCGAGTCGGTACGCGACATTATCACCCATCCGGGTGCCGTCGCGGTGCTTCCCATCCATGATGATGGCTCGGTGACATTGATTCGCCAATTTCGCCTAGCGGCGGGCAAGGTGCTTTTGGAGGCCTGTGCGGGTGGTCTTGGCAAGGGTGAGCTCCCCGTCGATTGTGCAAAGCGCGAGCTGGCTGAAGAAGTTCGTCTAGCTGCGGAAGACTGGACGGAGGTTTGTGCCGTTTATGTCGCCCCGGGCTACAGCTCGGAAAAAATCTGGTGCTTTCTTGCGCGTGGTCTTTCGGATGCCGAGCTGCCGCGGGATGAAGATGAGTTTATGGAAATCATCCGTGTGCCACTAGAGCAGGCGCGAGCGTGGTGTCTGGATGGCACGATTGAGGATGCCAAGACGATGTGTTTGGTGATGGCTGCGGGGGCGGTTTAGCGTTTCCCGCGGGAGGAACGTTGTATGGAAAGCGTCTCACAGGCATTGGTTCGCCTCGGGGTAATGGACATCGTTGCGACAGCGGGAGCGGTATCCGCTGAGCAGTCGATGGTTTCGTACTCAGCTATCGATGGCGCACCACTGGGAACTGTTGGGGTTATGTCACCGGAAGCCATCGGCCCGATGGTGGAGCGTTCTCAAGTTGCATTTGATGCGTGGCGGCAGGTGCCGGCGCCGGTACGCGGCGATGTTGTCCGTGCGATCGGAAATGCACTTCGCGAACATAAAGATGACCTCGCAGCCATTGTGAGTCTGGAAGTCGGCAAGATCACGCAGGAGGCTCTTGGCGAAGTTCAGGAGATGATCGATATCTGCGACTATGCCGTAGGACTAAGCCGTGGACTGACTGGCCTGACGATTGCGAGCGAGCGACCGAATCACCGACTCAGTGAGCTCTGGCATCCGCTCGGAGTTGTAGGCGTGATTTCAGCCTTCAACTTCCCGGTCGCCGTGTGGGCGTGGAACGCGATGCTGGCATTTGTTTGTGGCGACCCGGTGATCTGGAAGCCTAGTGAAAAGGCGCCACTGTGTGCAGCGGCGGTGCAATCTATCCTCAAGCGCGTCTTTGCCGAGTATGCCTGTGTTCCTGAGAACTTGCATCAGATCTCGCAGGGCGGTGCAGATGTCGGTGCGGCCCTTACTGCGCACCCCGGTGTGTCACTGGTGAGCGCTACGGGTTCGGTCCCGATGGGCCGCTCTGTTGCAGAGGTTGTTGGCCGACGTCTAGGCAAGGTCTTGCTGGAGCTGGGCGGGAACAATGCTGCGATTGTGGCACCGAGTTCCGACCTGGAGCTGGCGATACGTGGGATCGTCTTTGGAGCGGTTGGGACGTGCGGCCAGAGGTGTACGACGCTACGGCGCCTGTATGTGCATTCATCCAGGTATTCCGATGTCATCGAGCGGTTGAAGTCTGCGTATGCAAAGTTACCAATCGGAAACCCGATGGTGAACGGGACGCTTGTTGGTCCGCTCATTGATTCGCGTGCTGCGGATAATATGCAGGCTGCGCTGCGGGATGCACGCGCTCAGGGTGGAGTCGTTCATTTTGGTGAGCGCCTGATGCATGGTGTCCCGAGTGGCGGTGCATATGTGCATCCAGCATTGGTGGAGATTTCTGCTGATGCCCCTATCTGCAAAGTAGAGACATTTGCACCGATTTTGTATGTGTCTCCTTACGAGCATTTAGATGATGCCATCGCGTTGAACAACGCTGTGCCTCAGGGACTGAGCAGTGCGATTTTCACCTTGGATGTACGTGAGGCTGAGCGGTTCTGCAGTGCGGTGGGCTCTGACTGCGGGATCGTGAATGTCAATATAGGCACGAGTGGTGCTGAGATCGGCGGGGCATTTGGTGGGGAGAAGGATACCGGCGGCGGGCGTGAGTCGGGAAGCGATTCCTGGAAAGCGTACATGCGCCGCGTGACGAGCACAGTGAACTACGGTACGGAGCTCCCGCTCGCACAGGGGATCCGCTTCGATATCTGATGCCGCCATCATCGTACGGGGCAGCGCTCTGGCAGAAAGTCGTTGGTGGATTCCTGTTTGGCGGGTTGTCTGTGCTGGCAGCGTTTCTTTTGCGTGAGGGTAACCGACAGGCCTTTCGTGCCCAAGACGGTAACCAGCTCGACCCAAATGTGTTTTATTGGGTCATCGTGACTCTGCTATTCGGCTCCATCTACTTGTTTGTCGATATTCTGGTGCACCGGTATGTGATCACTGATGATGCATTGGTGGTGTACCGCCCTTGGGGCAAGCAACGGATTTTGTGGAAGGACATCGCCAAGGTTCGCTGGCAGGATGTCACAGGGAGCAAGTATCCGTACCCGGTGCCGGTGTTAGTCGCTGTAAATGGCTGGGAGATACTTCATCCGCGTGCTAACTTGCTGATGGACCTGCCGGCGGCTGAAACGGAACGTGCGCATTTTTGGAATGAGGTTGCGCCCCGCGCGGGAGATAAGAGATTAGATTTGGATTTGTTCCGTCTAGGTTGATGTATTTATCAATGGATTGACGAAATCAGTTCTCCGCGTAGGGGCGGGCTATCCGTACCACGCCGCGTGAGAAGCCACAAAAAATCCCGCGAAGGGGCAGGTCTCTGTGCCTGCCCGTGGGTAGCGATTGTGGAAATGTGGATGATGCATCCGCCCGGCAAGCGCAGCATTTACATCAATAATTGGCAAGAGCATATCGAAACGCACGGAGAATTGTTATCTGACCACCGACAATGAAACATTCGCACGTGTCAACGCGACGCCGGGTGGAATGTGGAGCGGGTGTGCCGGGAGCCCGACATTTCAGCCGCCGGGGGTTGCAAGCAAGCCGACATTCGGCGGTTAGCAGGGCGGGAACCGTCCACGATGGTCATAGCCAGCAGACCGTTACAAAACAACCCATCGTGACCATCGGGGATGGTCGACCCACAACGTAGCATCACGCGACGAATCAGCGAAGCCGAACCCATCGCCAAACGGGAATTTCGTAACATTCGGCGAGATCGGCACAGATGCGATGCATCCACCCGGCACGCGCATGATTGACATCAACCAAAGGTAAAACCGTATCGATACGCGCGGGCGGACACAGCGGTCCGCCCCTACACAGAGATTTGTTCGATGGTACGTGGGGATGGCTCAACCGCCGTCCGTATCACAAAGTCGAGCTGTATCCACTAAACCGTTGGCGTTTAAATACAAAACTGGCTCTGCCGGAAGGAGACTAAACTTTCTGCAGAGCCAGTAGGTTTCAGACCTGTCAAGGGGAGACTTAACCCAGACAGGATCTGCTTGACAGCCCCGCTAGCGTTGAACTGTCAAAGTGGCGGAACGCGTTACTCCGAGAGCCGTACCGCTGATAACAGCAGTTCGGTTCGTCGTTACTCGGACCGATGTTACAGTAAACGTAACAGTCCGTGCGCCTGCTGGTACTGTCACTGTCACAGGTACCGTTGCAGCTGCAGTATTACTGGATGTCAGATTTACAACCAACGCCGTTGGCGTAACAGCACTCAATGTAATCGTTGCGGTGGAGTTTGCACGACCACCGCGAACGGATGTTGGACTGAGCGTAAGTGTATTGAATGTCACCGCTGCAACGGCAGGGTTCACCGTCAATGTCGTTGTCTTGCTGACGCCAAGAGAGGATGCAGTGATCACCGCGGGTGTGCTAGCAACCACCGATGTTGTACTGATGGCAAATGTCGCGGTTGTTGCTCCTACTGCAACCGTAACGGATGCCGGTACGACTGCCGCAGCAGAGCTGCTTGTCAGCGCAACGACAACCCCTCCGGCAGGTGCTGGCGATCCAAGTGTTACTGTTCCTGTTGCAGCTGTTCCCCCATTGACGCTGACAGGATTGACACTCACGGTCGACAACGAACCAAGAGGAAGCGACAACGTCTTGACAGCCTCTGTATTTCCAGCAATGTCTGTACTGTACGCAGTAACTGTATGAACGCCATTGTCCAATGTAATCGGACCAGAGTAAGCCACAGCCGGTGCACCATCTACAGAGTAGAACGTTCCAGCAAGCCCGGATGTCGCATCTGTTCCGCTAACAACGACACTTGTCGATGTCGCTCCAGGTGTCGCAGTGATTGTCGTCACAGGTGCCGTCTTGTCAACACGCACTGTCATCGACCCAACAGCGGATGCATTGTTGGAGTTGTCCGTTGCCCAGTAAGCAATCGTAGCGATGCCATCGGTTGTATGGGCAACATTCGTCGTTGCTCCAGGAACCGTTATGGTCGTACCGGCATTCAGGGTGTAGCGGATATCACGGACACCACTACCACCAACATTATCTGTACCAGTGATGGCAACTGTCACATTAGCGTTGTTCCAGCCTGCAGCATTTGCCGTAGCAGGCGTACGAACTGCAGTCACAGTAGGAGGAATCGCCTCGACATTTGTAGCCGCCAGCGCATTGTACGCACTGATGATACCTTCGCGGCTTACTTTCCCGGCAAGTGATGCGAGTGGCTTAGTACTGCCAAGGATAGCGCTCCGAACCTGTGATGCCGTCCAGCCTGGCATCTTGCCACGGAGCAAAGCAGCCAGACCGGTTACGTGCGGTGTCGCCATCGATGTGCCGCTAATCGAGTTATAGCCATTTGGCTGACCGAGAACCGTAAGCGCAATCGGCCAGGTGCTGAACACATTTGACCCTGGTGCGCCGACAGGGACCGTCCCTACGCCAAAGTTGGAGAAGTTTGACAACGTCCCCGTATTGGTGGTGGAAGCTACATTCACCATATTCGACAGGTTGTAGCTTGCCGGGTAGGAAGGGGACACATCGATGTTCAATGCACTGTTACCAGCGGCAGCGATGAAGAGGTGATCCGCAGCACCGGCATTTGTGATGGCCTGAAGCAAAATGCTATCAAAGAGTCCGCCGCCCCAGGAGTTATTCGACAGCTTGATGCCAGTTGAGGTGCAGTAATCAATCGCCTTGATTGCATTCGCTGTGGTACCGCTTCCCGTATCTGACAGGAACTTCAGTGGGACAATCTTTGCATTCCACGCAACGCCAGCAACACCGATACCGTTGTTGCCCTTAGCAGCAATCGTTCCCGAGACGTGGGTGCCGTGGCCATTGCCATCTTGTGGGTTGTTCGTATTGGTAACGAAGTTCCAGCCTCGAACATCATCGATGTAGCCATTGCCATCGTTGTCGATGCCATCGTTTGCGATTTCACCTGGATTACTCCAGATGTTGCCCTGAAGATCTGGATGGTTAAAATCGATTCCCGTGTCGATAACCGCTACCCGGTAATTCGGGTCTCCGGTGTAGAGATCCCAAGCCTGAGGAGCATCGATGTCATTGAGCTGGCTGGCGGTGTTATTCATCCCCCAGGTGCTTCCGAACAGAGGGTCGTTCGGTATTATCTGCGTCGTGACGATGTAGTTCAAACCAGCACGGATGACTGTCGGGTCTGCAACAATAACCGCCATCGCAGCAACAGGGTCGCCGCTGGCAACGTGAATCAGCGCAAGGCCATCCACAATCTTGTACTTGTCAATCGCACCAAGACCAACCTTGCGGCAGCAACTGTTTTTAGCATCATCCGATGCATCGGTACGGAACTGTACCAACAAGGTGTTCGGATCGTACTGTCCACCACCTGCAAGAACCTTGTAGCGGTTATTGCCCATGTTTTGCTTTTGCGTCGCAGCGTAAGGCGAAATAGTCTGTGCCTGGCTGGACGATGCGATGCTGGCGATGCCAACGGTTAGTGCCAAAACGGCAGGAGCTCTGCGGAAGCATCGCACCAATTTAGTCTCTGTGTTCAATGTTTTAGTCTCCAAACAAACCAACAATGCGTATGGTTTACATCCGAAAACTGGTATGTGCAACAGGGCAAAATCCGCATTAAGTCGGGTTACTGGCTAGTTAAGATACTGGGAAAAAACGCCGATGCTACGCCGTACGGCAGATTCAAACAACCTGCCTCACCATCCTTTACTTTGGTAAACAGGACAAATATAACGCACTAATTTTAGATTTAGTCTAAATTAAGTTTACAAAACAAAGTGGTTTTTAAGAACAATGACTTTGGCAGAGTGACCTATTACTGGAGGTCACCGATAATCAGATACACTTTAGTCTGCGGAAGTCCAACGCTACAGACTTGCATCATCCAGTAACTTCTCAAATTCGTGCAGCTCGATGTGATTCACCTTAGGTAACCCAAATCGCGGATCCTGCATCGGGAATGCATGAATCACCCCCGTCGGCACATACCCACGGCGGACATAGTAAGCGATCAGTTCGTGACGAAGGTGGATCACCGTCATCACAACCCGCTGCAACCCACGGTTGGCTGCGATCGCTTCGATCTCCGCCAGGAGCTGGCGGCCAATGCCCTTGCCCTGAGCAATGGGACTCACACTCAGCATCCCGAAATACACATGGTCCGCATATAAGGTCAGATGCGCGCAACCAAGCAGAGTCCTCGGTTCTTCGACATCATCACCGGTCTCAGCCAACAGCACGCACTGGTCATCCGCTGCGATAATGCCAGCGACTTTGTCGGCATCCGTTCGCTGACCACCCAGAATATCGGCCTCGGTTGTCCACCCGACCTTGGATGACTCACCGCGGTAAGCACCGTTCACGAGATCAGCGATGTTGGGTGCATCCGCATCAACCGCATTACGAAAAATAACCATTGGCTCATTATCTGCCTTCAACGCATTTCAACCACACCCACAGCTGCCACATCCAGCACTTCCACAGCCACCACTTGCACTGACGCTTGCAAGTCGTAGCTCAATTGCCTTGCTGGTTGGCGTGATCGAGAGGCCGCCAAGTGCTGTACAGCGGAGCTCGCGTGGCATTTGCGCTGACACACGCTTCGCGGTCTCGATGACTTCATCAAGGGGAATCACCTGATCAAAACCCGCGAGCGCCATGTTTGCACATGAGATTGCGTTCGCCGCCGCCATCACGTTCTTGCCCAGACACGGCGCTTCAACGCGATTGGCAATCGGATCACAAATGAGGCCAAGCATGCTCTGGAGTGCCATCGATGCCGCAGCAAGCGCCTGCCCCGTCGACCCGCCGGCAAGCGTCACAAGCGCCGCAGCCGCCATCGCAGCCGCAGAGCCCCCCTCCGCCTGACAGCCGCCTACTTCTGCCGCAAAGCTCCACGCCGTCGTGATGAAAACGCCGGTAAGGCCCGCGGCAAGGAATGCATCTGCAATATCGGCATCCGAAAGCCCACGCGCCTCAGCGACCGCAATCACAATCCCCGGAAGCGCCGCGCACGCGCCAGCGGTCGGCATCGCCACAATCACCCCCATACTAGACTTGACTTCCATCAGGGCCGTGACATACGCAATCCCGATGTTCAGTGCACCGGCATCGAGGAGCCTGCCATCCGCAAGCGCGGTCTGGAAGCCGCCACTCTGGTACCCCAGCACGCGGTCGGCATACTCAGTGCCCGCGAGGCCGCTCTGAATCGAATCCTTGAGGACCGTGACAATATCGCCCATCTTCGCGCGCAGCTCCCCGGCGCTCAGCCCACTCCGGGCCGCTTCGTAAAGAAGGGCGGCATCAAGCAAAGTGCCACTTGGGCCGAGGGTTTCCAGCAACCCGGCGGCGGTCGAAAATGGGATATGACTCGTGACCGTTGTCCGTACCGGCAAAACCGGGTTGAGGTGGTGGATGCTCTTGATGCCCGTGACGCCGATGGCATCATCCGCCAAGGCTTGCTCAGATGTCACAGCAACAAGCACACTTTCAGAGCCTGGTTCCGTATGAATGGTCTCATCAATCACGCCACTCAGCGCGGTCAGCTTGGAGGTGTGCTCGATGGCATCTTGGTTGGCGTGCATCAATGTTACGTACGTATCGCCGAAAAGGGAGACCGCGTGGCCATCGATTTTGATGACCTCAATCATCCCGCCGCCGGTGGAAATGGCCGTGAGCGAGTGGCTTTCCTTGGTGTTGGTAAGGGTGAGGTTGTAGGTATTTGGATGCTCATCGCCGATATCAGCGTAGATGATTTCGACGGCGACATTCGCACTGGATTGGATGATGGACTTGGAGGATGGAAGCCGGGGATCAGTGGCATCCCAGCCCATCAGACCACCGAAGAGGCCCATATCCGAGCCTTGGGATGCATGCGTCATCGGGAGCGACCCGCCATTGTCGTAGAAAATCTCGACCCGGTCGATATCGCCGCCCATGAGATCACGAGCCAGCCGTCCGATGCGAAGGGCGGCGGCGCAGTGACTGCTGCTCGGCCCTCGCATCACGGGCCCAATGACATCATTAAAAATACTGACCAGCATGCGTCGCGCTCCCATTATTCCGTCGGATGTGGTGTTGGTTCATTATGCAGGTTTTGTGGATGCTTTGGCGGAGCGTTGTGCTTAGAAGAAGCGCCTGCTTTCAAAGATGAGGACAGTGCAGCAGCCGTATTCCCCGATGGCATCGACGAGGTCGCCTGCCGCAGCCATATAAAACGGCCCGGCGGTGAGCAAGCCTAACCAGGCGATTACGGCGAGGGGTTTTCCTGACTTTGGATCGGTTAGCACGAGCTTCTTTGGAAAGAGTGGACGGATTTTCGGCGTGATGGCGATGTCTTCCTGTGTGTCTGCCAGCTGATAGCTGGCATCCGCGTTTCGCAGGGTGCCTCCCCGCCGGACCAAGATGGGCTTTCCAATCCCGCCATCGATGGAATGACGGAGGGTGCACACCCTATGTGGCGGCTCTGTGTTTTCGAGGAAGAAGCGACCTCCGGATGTCATTTTGAGGATGATGTCCCCGTTCGCCTCGTACTCAACATTTGCAGTCACGGTTTCTGTCGTGGCATCCCGAATGAACCAAGTCCGCGTAAATGTCGTGGATGCACTATCGAGTACAAAGACTTTAGATGGAACGAGATCCGATGCGAGATTCTTGTAGATGTCTATGAAATCCGACATCCCGGGTTTTGGAACGCTGCGTTCCCAGCGGCTCATGATGGCTGACATCCCGATCGGGAGGCCCACGGATGCCCCAATCACGAGGATGAGGATGAGGAAAGGGAGTGCGCCATCCATGCGTTGATTATGGCATGGATGGCGGGTTCACGTACCTTGAACGAGGTTTAACTTACGCCCGACGCGCCCGTGAAATGGTCACCTTGTGACCAGCTGTCGAGACAACCCAAGCGCGGCCAATCGCATCCTGAAGGACACGCGGATAACTGACCCCCTTGCCGCCGGCAGGACATTCAGAAAAGCCACGGGCACGGGTCGCAGGGGATGTAACATCCACGACATGCGCGGCATAGGGCTCCCAGCCATCCCCGCGGGTTGGCCGTGCCTGAAACGCAACCAAAACGGTGCCTTCCGTGCTCGAAATCATCGGGTGGTTGGGATCAAGCGTCCCTCCGCTGATGATGACCGGCTTGTCCCAAACATTTCCATGCGATGCACTGGTCGCGTGACGGATGCCACTGGTGCCGCGCCCGGTTCCCGCTGAGTACCACGCTGCATGCAAAACATCGCCCTTGTACGCAAGCGCACAGCCCGTATGTGGGCACCCACTCACGCGCCAGCCATCCCTTGCTACCAACTTAGGCTTGCTGAAAGACTTCTCGCCATCCGTGCTGGAGACCGTAAAAATATCCCGGATGTCGCCTGTTTCTACATTGCGCCACGAAACAGAAATCGCACGCTTGTCGCTAATGGCAATGCCCGGGCGGCAACAGGGGCACGCCCCCGCCGCAACGCTAAACGCATCCCCCCAGGTCTTCCCGCCGTCCTCCGAAATCGCAACAAAGACGTGAGGTCCACCGCCACTCTTATCACGGCTGTCAAGCCACGCCGCAGCAACGAGTCCATCCGCACCCGCAGCCACACTCGCGTAGCTATTTCCGCTTGCAACAGCCTTAGGAGCAATACAAACGGGCTTGGTCCACGTCATCGCCATGCTTGACCAGGATGCCATTAGGTCATTCCCTTTGCCATCCGGACGCTTCTGCTCGAACACCACACACAGCCCCTTACGGCCAAGTGTGAGAAATGGAGCCGTCTCGCCATGCCCGGAAACCGCAAATTTGGCATCGCTGATCACAACACCCTCATCAAAGGAATCCCCGCCATCCTGACTGGTCCATGACATCAAAATGCCGTTTGCTGCACCATGCCCATGGCCATTCGGATCTGCTGCCGCAGGTGCCGCCGTCTTGTCTTCCGGCGGTTCGACGATGCCAACCACCGTGAGCGCGCGGGCAGCACGCAGGACAATGCTTGGGTCATGAGATGAACCAGGTAGGCCAAAGGGTTGACGTGGACGGGCCTCAAACCGCCACGCAGCTGCCCGGGTTTTCACCGGGGCAGCCTGTGGCTTTTGGGAAAGACGTGGACCGGAAACCATTAAAGCTTGTCCCAGAGCTGATCGACGTAGTTCGGGTCGTTAGGATCTGTGATGCCATTACCTGTCCACACACCAACGACACCAGGGTAAAACGGAGGCGTCATCTTCATGGCCTTCGCATGGCCATCAAGGAAGCCAACCGAAACAAACTCGGTATGACGTGGCACTGGGCGGCTCTCGCCACCGCCGGAGCCCAAACGGGATGGTGGCCAAAGGTGGGTTGCCGCAACCGGAGCCTTCTTGTCATTCAGACCGCTGTCGGACATCAGAACCGTCTCGGAAACTGTGCCGAACTCGCTCAGGAATGCCCAGTTGGTGTTGACATTGAAGCCATAGGATGCGCCAAGCGTTGGCTGCGCATTGGATGGGCAGCGCCAAATATCGATGCTTGAACGGTCCGCGTTGTTCTTCCCCTGCTTGATGTAAGGATACAGAAGCGCCTTGCGGTCCTGCGCGGCATAGTAGCCGAACAGGCCCTCATCGTAGTCCTGCGCATACATCAGGTGGGCAACCGTGATCTGCTTGACATTCGATACACAGGAAATGCCGCGGGCTTTCTCACGGGCCTGAGCGAAGACAGGGAAGAGGATGGCGGCTAGAATCGCGATAATCGCGATGACGACGAGGAGCTCGATGAGCGTAAAGGCTGATTTTTTCATTGGTTTGATGCTTTTCTTTGATGATTTCTATTGAGTGATCGTGCTGCTCTGAAGTAAGCCCCGGAGCAGCAGGTTTGTGAATTACTAAGGCTGGCGGGGATCGAATGCTCCCTGCCAAATGCCCTGCTCAGGGCGCTGATAAAAGACCTGCGTCCATTTGCCCCACTTTGCATGGCCATCCATGTAGACGAAGTTGGAGCCACCGCTATGCCGGCGAAGGGCCAGCTCAACGGTCTCGCCAAGGGATGCGCTCCAGGTGATGGAGTTCATATAGCCGGAGTACTGTGGATTCGGAGGCGTCTCCTGATTGCCATTCCAGTTGAACGGATGGA
>JBJTQN010000121.1:0-3109 GCA_046075665.1 Armatimonadota bacterium
TCGCCAAATGCGACGGTTCAGGCGTGGCGCGGCGAGCAAGGTGGAATCGATACCGCCCGTGAGGGCAAGGATGTCGTGATGTCGCCAACATCCCATATGTACTTTGATTACTATCAGGCGGATCCTAAGGCTGAGCTTGCCAAGGGACCTGAGTTCGAGTGTATTGGTGGCTTCTTGCCGCTCGAAAAGGTTTATTCCTACTATCCGCTTCCAGAGGCTTTGAATGCGCAGGAACAGAAGAAGATTCTGGGCCTCGAAGGTCAGATATGGGGCGAGTATGTGAAGTCGTACGAAAAGGCAATGTACCTTGGCTTTCCACGTGCGGCGGCGATGGCGGAGACAGGTTGGTCGCCAAAATCTCGTAAGAACTATGCCGATTTCACTGAGCGTTTGGCGAAAGTGAACGAGCACTACAAGGCAGCTGGGCTCAAGGTCGGCCCGCTCAAGTAAGGTTTGTGAATGCACGGCAAGGCCCCTTGGTGTTTACATCAGGGGGCATTCTTGTGTGATGGATGACATCGATTGGTCCCTAAACGGGCAGGCACAGAGGCCTGCCCCTACGATTGGTTGCTAGTTGACGATGATCGTCTGCCGGGTACTTCTCGTTTGAAATCGCTCCTGTAGGGGCAGGCTTCCACGCCTGCCCACAAGGCAAAGCAGCATCTTGTTTGAACGGGCAGGCACAGAGGCCGGCCCCTACGAAAGCCCTCTCATACACTCCAATCTCAAAAACAAAAAACCTCCCTCCGTTTCTGGAGAGAGGCTTTCGCTCATCAAGATATCCCGGTTACGGGGTAATCAATAAAGACCCCACATTGGCCAGGAACCTGTCCATGTTGGGTTTGCTGGGCTGCCAGGGCATACATTGAAGCCTGCTCCGGAACCCGGCGTTGTGCGGAACGTACAGGCTGGCATGGTGTACTGTGCCGATGTCGGACAGTTGTTCAGGAATGCCTTAACGTTTATGTACTTTGCATGGCCATCTGCGTAGGCAAGGGTAAAGCCATCAGAGTGTGGTGCGGTCGATTTCTGTGGAACGCCCATTGGCATCAGGTAAGCAGCCCACGACTCACGCAGCGCAGCAGGGTAAACCGTGCTTGAGCTGGTGATGTAGGAGAAGCCGACCTGGTTTGGAAGCTCCATGAAGACCATCGTGTCTGCAGGGGCTTGGATACCAGCAAGGGTACCGCCGATGAACGATGGGTTCTCACCACCGATGAATGGGCGTCCGGAGATGGAAAGGTTCATCGCATAGCCATCGCCTTTGTACTCACCGTTAACATCCCACGCGACCTGGTCACGAGTGCGGCTTGGGCACTGAAAGACCTGGCTGTTCTTGATGTAAGGGATGACCCATGCCTGCCACTTGTAGTGGTTGATGCGGAGGGCAAAACCACCTGTTGCACGTGGGTTGATTGGACTGATCGAGCCCGTTGGCAGCCAATAGTCTGCACGTGGGTAGTTCTCATCGTAGTCCTGTGCATACATCAGCATGCCGAGGCCAACCTGCTTCATGTTCGACAGACAGGATGTCTGTCGCGCCTTCTCACGGGCTTGTGCAAATACTGGGAAAAGAATCGCTGCCAGAATGGCAATAATAGCAATTACAACCAGGAGTTCGATGAGCGTAAATGCGCTCTTTCGCGATGTGCGAGTCATATAAGTTCTCCGAATAGGAATATGCGTGGTATCTGTCGCATTGACGCAACCTGCCTAGTATGACAGATGAACCGATGGAAATCCCGCATCTTTGCAGGTATGAAAATTAATAATTAGCAATTTTCGGCAACATGTGGTTCTTTCTAAGGTCCACTTGAGACAATTTGTTGCCGGTAGCAAATCTATACAGCCGCAATGTATTACGCCGCAATCGGCTATACTCAAAGAGTAGCCAGATGATTGTGTGTCCCGTTGAATCGGGACTTGGAAGGGCAATGATGCCATGCTGACAATCCGGGGAAATAATCAGGGTCGATTTTGTGATGGGCTAAGCCGACGTGACTTTCTGACCATCGGGGGTCTAGCGCTCGGTGGTATGACGCTGCCCCAGCTATTGGCAACCGAAGCACGCGCCGGCGTCAAAGGCAACCATAAAGCGGTCATCATGGTCTTCCTACCCGGTGGCCCAAGTCATCAGGACATGTTTGACATGAAACCGGACGCACCAGCTGACATCCGCGGCGAATTCAAACCCATTAAAACAAATGTGCCCGGGATTGAAATCTGTGAACATATGCCACTCCTAGCGAAAATGATGGACAAATTCACCATCATCCGCTCGATGACCGGGACACGGGATGAGCACGACTCCCATATTTGTATGAGTGGCTATTCGGCATTCGAAACCAGTCAAAACAAAGCGCCGTGTATGGGCTCAGTCCTCTCACGCCTCGAAGGCCCATTGGATAAAACCGTACCGCCGTTTGTGGCGCTGCAGGGGAAAGCCGGACATGCGCCGTGGGCAGATCCGGGTGACACCGGCTTCCTGGGTGTCGGGCACAGTCCGTTGCGCCCCGCTGGACCGATGATGTCAGATATGACGCTTGGTGGCCTCTCCCTCGACCGTCTCGCGCATCGTAAACAGCTACTCACATCCCTCGATGCCTACCGTCGCAATGTTGATAGCCTTACAGGGCTCGATGCCCTTTCAGAACAGGCATTTAACATTCTCACCAGCAGCAAGCTGGTTACCGCCCTCGATGTCACCAAGGAAGATCCGAAGGTCCGTGCGATGTACGGAACGGGGCGGCTGGAGCCGGTGGATGATGGTCTTCCGATGCTCAATGACCAGTTCCTTGCCGCGAGGCGTCTGTTCGAAGCGGGGGCCCGCTATGTCACGCTGGGTTATGGACGCTGGGATTACCACGGCGATAACTTTGGGCAGCTGAAGCGCTATCTCCCGATGCTCGATCAGGCACTTTCAAGTCTGGTTACAGATATCCACAATCGCGGGATGCAAAATGATGTCACCGTCTGCGTCTGGGGTGAATTTGGGCGTACGCCAAAGATCAACAAAGATGGCGGACGAGACCACTGGCCAAGAGCAAACTTCTGCCTGCTCGCGGGAGGCGGCATGCGAAATGGTCAGGTCATCGGGTCGACGAACCGC
>JBJTQN010000122.1:0-4447 GCA_046075665.1 Armatimonadota bacterium
GAGATGATTATGCCTGGGGATAACATCAAGATTTCCGCAGAGCTGATTGCTCCTATCGCTATGGAGCAGGGATTGCGCTTCGCAATCCGTGAAGGTGGACACACGGTTGGAGCTGGCGTCGTCGCCCGCGTCATCGAATAGTTTCCTCATGGGGCTGTGTCAATTTTGACGCAGCCCCTTTGGGGGGTGTAGTTCAGTGGTAGAACATCGGCCTCCAAAGCCGAGTGTCGTGGGTTCGAGTCCTGCCACCCCCGTCAGTCAAGAGGTCCAAACTGGGACCTCTTGTTTTTTGTAGCCAACCGAATTCATCTGAAAATATTGTCGGTGGGACCCGTTACCTCCCGTCAAACAGGATGGGTTACGTGTTGGCGGCCTTAGTTCTGCTTGTGATTAGCAACGAGATGCTCATCATCATCGGTGTATCCGAAAAAGACACTGCACATTTCTTCGTCTGTACCTTCACCCCACACGATGTCACGGGGTGGTGAATGTGGATTATCAGGATTTGACTTCGTATTGTCGTATGTAGCCAACACATCAATACGTGTTCCTCGTGGCAACTGAAGAGGCTTGAGGAAGCGATAGCTCGGCTGCCACCGGAAGTCCCAACGACGAATGTTGATAATCGTTATCAGCTCGCCGTTCGGAAGTTCTGCGGTTACCTTCATGGTTCGCCCGAGTAGGTGAAGATGTGGAGTAACTGAATGAATGCTTACATTCGAGTTAATGACGGCGGATGCATCTGCTTTCCCAGCAGGGTCATTTGCTTTGATAGCGATGTTATATGTGCCGACATCTCCAACCCGATATCGCTTGTCAACTGAGTCATCGGTAAAATATAAGCCGGTCGTAGTACTATCTGTCTCCTGCTTACCCGTGAGGTGATAATGAACCTCGACAACAAGGTCAGCACCTTTAGGAATGGGAATACCAGATCCAGGTGGTAGCTTGCGCGGTTTGTGGCCAGGTGTCCAACCACCAATGACATAGTAGTCCTTAAAGCCGGGTCCATTTCCTGGCGTAGGGTTCGTATATCCAGGACCAGGATCGGCATCATCCATCTTCCGGGCTGCTCCGCTTGTATCAATAAATGCACTCACATGATGTACTGACTGTGTAGCTCCGGGTCGAAACGCAATGCCATTCATCCAACGGTCACGGTCTGTGATGCTTTTGAACACAAAACACCTGTAGTGATCTTTGCCGCTACTTGGTGTCACATACGGAGTTGGCATCTCTATCTCGGAGCTTGGCGTGCCCATATCCCAGGTAGTGGATGACTTAGTCGGCACTTGTATCGTCGATGGTGAACTTCCGCCAATCGGTAGGCCACGTTTGAACCAAAGACCGAGGGTTTGAAGTTCACTAAGCGAAAGGGATGGGTCATCGTGAAACTTCCCGATGTCTTCTGCTTGCCACGGTGGCATCGTTCTGCTCGAGACCAATGTAGATATTTTCGTTGACATTCCATATACATCTGAATAGCTTATGAGCTTTACAGGCCCGACACCATTTCCTGTATGACATGGAACACAGGATTTTTCGAAGATGGACTTCACCGTACTATTCCACGATACAGGTATGTTTTCGACGATTTCGGTGGACGCATTTGTCGGCAAAGCTTTGGTGGACTGTAATCTAATAGGGCAGCCCGTAACAGCAGTTGATTTTAGATATGACTTGCCGTTGGCAATAGCTGCAAGTGCTCGAACGGGATAGACGATGCCGGGTCTGTTTGAATCATCACGCTCACTCAACTTGCCTGTGTATAAAACAGACGTTCCCCGTGTGAGGAGCGTTGTTGGCGTCGTGCGAATTTTGTAATGCACGGCGGAGTCGAATGAAAGTGAGTATCCAAGACCCGCCAGTCCATGCTCCCTGATCCACTTGTCAGTGTTTTCCTTCGTTTCATACGCGTTAGGAAACACAATTTCGATGCCGACATTGCTTTTACGGAGAATAGAAAGTTGAGTAGACAGTAATCTTGCCGTTCGGCCTGCTATCGGGCAGTCAGTTGCTAGGAACACGGTTAGCCTAAGCTTGTTCGAATCGGATGCGATAGATCCTGAAGTGTATACAATCGATGCCAAAACGGCTGTTGGTACCAAGTTACGCATTACTTAGGAACCTTGACGGATGCTACTGCACTTGCCAACTGCTGGTTTGAGAGTCGGGCTCCAGTACATCGATGAATAAGGACAAAAGGCAACAACTCAATAACAGCATCCGGTGTGACGTAATTCTTTATTCCCCTCAGCCAAGTAAGGCTCTGGGATATTCGTTGCAGCCACAAAGCGGCTCTTGGCGACAGCTGTGCAGATTCTCCGAGTTCATCTCGTATCGCCCTGATTACATCTACAATATAACCCTGAACATCCGGATGAACCTCAACTTGTTTGATACTGACCATCATTTGTTGCCAATCGTCAGTTGAGCAAACTGGTTGAATATGGGTAACCGGCTCATCAATAATGTGTGACTGAAGCATCTGGACTTCTTCATCACGCGTTGGGAGGTTTAACGATATTCGAATCGCAAAACGATCAAGTTGAGCGTCGGGGAGAGGAAACGTTCCAGCTTGATCCATTGGGTTTTGAGTGGCAAGAACAACAAAAGGCTCAGGAAGCTTGTGTGTATCCGACTCAACAGTCACAACATTTTCACTCATCGCCTCAAGAAATGCTGATTGCGTCCTCGGTGTAGCTCTATTCAATTCATCAGCAAGAACAATATTGCTGAATATTGGTCCCGGGTGAAACATGAACTCACCACTATTGAAATTGTAATATCGACCGCCCAGGACATCACCTGGCGTCAGATCTGGAGTGCACTGTATTCGTCTCGTCGTCACCCCAAGCGTCTGAGCAATTGCCTTCGCAAGTGTAGTCTTGCCCGTCCCGGGTTTGTCATCAAGGAGAACATGACCGCCTGCAATCACAGTGGCTACCACAAGTTCAATACTGGTTTCCTTGCCAGGAAGGACGCACGCTACATTGCGAACAATGGCTTGCGCGGTTACTCGAAGCTTACTTGTCACTTATGACAACCGGATGCATTGTTTTTCCTGTATTGGCTGCATCGAGTCCAGCCTGCAAAATCGCCTGAGCATTTCTTGAGACAATGGGATTGCAGATCCCTTCTATTGGACTCCCTGTAATCAAGTGATGGATGAAGTGCTGAGGACCATTTTGATACGGATAAGTTGGTGGCTTGGTTTCTATTTCTGAAAGGGAGTCCTTGCCAGTCAGAAGTACGACCTTACCTCGTTCAATTCCGACCGCTGCTGTCGAGCCGTACGCAACTGGATTGCCCCCGAGGTAACCTGTAACCTGCGACCAGCTTGCTTCTGCAACAGCAATCGCATGCGAGTACTTCATAGTGACAACAGCGTTATCGTCGCATATGTCATAATCTTTTGCGAGGCGCCCGCGTAGACCGGTAACCTCATCAGGTAAACCTAAGTGGTATGCAGCAATTGCTGCACCGTAACAACAATAGTCCATAAATGCTCCAGCGCCGTTGAGTTTCTCATCGTAAAGCCACTCCACAAACGACGGATCACATCCAATCTCCTTTGGACCGTTGTGTGCGGATCGATACCGGATGTAGTGGATGGTTCCAATATTGCCAGCACTTATCGTGGCATGGAACGTTTGAAACAATGGGTTCCACGCTGTCGGCCAGTTGACCATGAGTGAGAGTCCGTAATCAGTCGATGCCGTTAACATTCTGTCGGCGTCCGTGAGCGTGCTTGCCATCGGCTTTTCTGTGATGACGTGACATCCATTCGCAAATGCTTCCAATGCAATACTGGCATGATGAGCATTCGGTGCCGCAATTTGCGTTATGTTAGCTCGTCCATTGAGTGACTGAAACATCTCAGCAGTGGATGAATATACTGGTACATCGGGAAACACACTGGAAAAACGACTGGTAAGGCGATTGTCAACCTCTGCAACACCGATAATGTTTACATCCGGTATGTTCTTCCAATGTTCAAGCTCACCCCATACGTGGTCATGTGACAGTCCTGCAATTACGACATTCCAGCGCTTTTCACTCATAAGTGTTGCCTTTGCTCTGTACAACCTGATATTTTTGATATTGGACCGGAGCGGTACCAATCAGCCCAGGTGGTGAAATGGTAGACACGGCGGACTTAAAATCCGCTTCCGCAAGGAGTGCGGGTTCGAATCCCGCCTTGGGCATCATTTCCGGTCCAATCTCACCGTCTACATATCATACGTCCAATACGCTACGTAATCAGGTCAATCGCGGTAGACTATAGTGTCGCATTTTTTGCGTGAAACTTCGTGAGGTGACGCTGTGGCGGTTACGTTTGACTCTACAAAAGATACTGATGTTCTGGTTATTGGTGGTGGGCCAGGTGGATATCCAGCGGCTATTCGTGCCGCACAGCTTGGAGCCCGGGTAACCATTGTTGAGG
>JBJTQN010000123.1:0-4375 GCA_046075665.1 Armatimonadota bacterium
GTTGACAAAATCGTTAGTGAACTTTCGCAGTTCGTAAGAGAACCATCGCCAGAACAAGTTCGTGCATGGAAGGATTCGCTGCCACCGATACAGCAAGAGGCTTACGAAATTGTTGAATTTGAAAGTTCATCCAAGCCATACACCGCTGTACTTGAATATGAAATGCCGATGGAACAGCGTCGCGCCGATGTGATATTTCTTCTAAATGGCGCGGTAGTTGTACTTGAACTGAAGGGTGCGTTCAATCCGAGTATGGCCGCCATCGACCAAGCAAGCGCCTATGCACGTGACCTAAGAAATTATCACGACATCTGTGCTGACATTCCTGTTTACGCCGTTGTCGTACCAACTGCTGCAAAAGGCATAAAAGGCAAGTTTCAAGATGTCTATGTTTGCGGACCCGATGCAATTGATGAGCTGATACATACATTTGATCGTGACGTAGAACGAACTATTGACTCTAGGGCATTTCTAAGTGCTGAAGCGTATCGTCCACTCCCGACACTCGTGCGAGCAGCGCGTGAGCTGTTTGAAACAGGGACACTCCGTCGAGTTCGTATTGCCAGTGCCCAGACTGACCCAGCCATCAACCTCATCGCTGGACTCATCCGAGATGCAAAGTCGACTGGAAGACGAAAGCTAATCTTACTTGCGGGAATTCCAGGTGCAGGTAAAACGCTCGTTGGACTCCAAACAGTACACAGCTCGTTTATCGATGACCTGGCTGTTCCTCGTGCCGATGGGCGTAAGCCTACTGCTCCAGCGGTTTTTCTTTCGGGTAATGGGCCGTTGGTCGAAGTACTTCAATATGAGTTACGCAGTGCTGGGGATGGCAAGACGTTTGTCAGAGGTGTAAAGGACTACGTTAAGAAGTACTCATCCGGGCGTATGGTTCCACCTGAGCATGTCCTTGTTTTTGATGAAGCACAACGTGCCTGGGATGCATCAATGGTGGAACAGAAGCATCCTGGTACGGTGGCAAAGTCAGAGCCAGAACACTTTATTGAGTTCGCTGAGCGAATTCCTGATTGGTCGGTCGTAGTAGCGTTGATTGGGAGCGGTCAGGAAATTCATACTGGCGAAGAAGGTGGAACCATTCAATGGCGACATGCTGTTGAGCGCTCGAAAAACAGTGGTGAATGGGAAATCCACGGACCAGCCCATCTTGCAGTGACGATGTCCAGCGAGGTAGCCCCGTATTTTGAGCATTCTGAACTACATCTGGATACAGAGCTTCGTTTCCACATGGCGAAAGAAGTGCATCGCTTTGTTGACAATGTGCTTGAAGGCGAAGATTCTGACTACAACAAGCAGATTTCATCGCGTTTCAGTGATCAATATGCGCTTCGTATCACGCGTGATTTGAATACTGCCAAGTCATACATGATTGAGCGATTTGCCAACGAACCCGATGCCAGATTCGGAATTCTTGCGAGCTCGCGTGACAAGTGTCTGCCAATGTTTGGTGTATTCAACGACTTTCAGGCCACGAAACAAATCAAACTTGGGAAGTGGTTTGGTGATGATGAGAATGCAGAAGGTGGCTACGGTGGTCGGAACTTGCGTCAATGTGTGACGGAATTTCAATGCCAAGGCCTTGAACTGGATGGAGCAATTGTGGCTTGGGGAACTGACTTTGTTTACGAGCAGAGTAGTGTTGATGGTTCTCATCAATGGACCAACCACCGTGCCCGAAGGTATATGAAATCTAAAGGGGATGTTCGTAATCCGCTTCAACTTAGAAAGAATGCCTACCGGGTCCTGCTTACCCGTGGACGTAATGCTACTGTCATCTTTGTCCCACCTTTGAGAGAGCTGGATGTGACTTACGATTTCTTGTTGAAGAGCGGGTTTGTGGAGATTACCTAAACTACACCGAAGCCATCTGGCAGTTAGGCTAAACCACCTGGTATAGACATCGGATTGAGTTTACGATCCCGATGGCTGCTTTTCGGCGCTGTGTGCTGGCCGTCGCGGGTGCGGGAGGCAACCCCCTCGCCTCTGAATGGAGTCAGCAGCTATTAGATGACACCAGAAATGTCGCTGATGATGATTTGCTAGACCAAGATGATGTTTGGACAGCTACGCATCAGGCGTTTCCCGATGTTCTCAACTTCGGAACCCCCCTCCGCAAAGACATCGTGGAGCTTATGGAACGCTTGGCGGATGCGATAAGTGAATCCGAATCACAGTACATTCACGGTGCATAGGCGGGAGATGTGGCGTCTACGGAACTTGATGCACAAGCATCGCGTATCGAAAAGAGATGCCAGCGTGACACGGTTATGACGCTGGTGGACCGACTATCCGACCCTGTTTACGGATAGCCCTAAAATCCAATGCAGGGAGGACATCGGGATGGCATTTAGCCCTCATCCCAATGGCGGTGGACTGGTCGAAGACACCGCGGTTGTCGCGGGTACAGCGTTCGTTGGAAGGCACGCTATTGTCAGGGGGCGCGCACACGTCCTGGAAAATGCCCGCATCGATGACACAGCAGAAGTCTATGGAAATGCACGTATTACTGGAGACGCTCGTGTATTCGGGAGTGCTAAAATTCACGGCCATGCATACATCTGCGGAAACGCAAAGGTCTACGAGCAGGCAAAGGTCTTTGGCAGCGTGCGTATCTACGGAGCAGCGATGGTTTTTGGCTACGCTCACGTCTCTGGTAATGCATGGGTCTACGGAAACGCCCGGATATATGGATGGGCGTGGGTCAGCGGGTCATCCCTCATCAGCGGACACACCATCCTCTACGATGCCGCACGCCTGTACTGGTGATGACGAAGCAGGGCGCGCCCAACGATAAACAGCAACCAATGGGTATGACGGTCAGCTTGTGATGTCCTATGCGGTGTAATGTGTTAACGGAAATAGCGGTGATTTAGAGGTGATGAAATGGAATTTCTCTCCAAGTATCCGCACCTGATGCGGTATCTCCAGCAGCTGAAATCAATCCCCGGTGGCACATTCCACTTTGGTGTGACCCCGCATACATACGAAACGCGACACATTGAGTGGCTATTGACGAATGTAGGTATCCTCTTTGATGGAAAGCACCGCATGAGCCCGACACCGACAGAGCTGTGGGACCGCAAAATAGTACGGGTGGCTCCCTATCGGATGGGTGAGACTCCGGTTACATGGGGGGTCTGGAAGGAATACTGTAAGGCCAAAGGAGTGCGGATGCCGGATGATCCAGGCTGGGGCTTCCCGGATAACCATCCCGTTGTGAACATCTGCTGGGATGACATCATGAAACCGGGGGGCTTTGCTGAATGGGCCACGCAGCTTGCAGGATACAAGGTGACACTCCCGACGGATGTCCAGATGGAGTATGCCTCGCGCGGTGGCAAGGATGGACAGCTGTTTCCGTGGGGGAACACATTCGATGTTAACCGTGTGTGGTGTTCCACCCCTCCGGGTGGACTGGAACAAACCGCACCCGTGCATCGGCCAAACCGCATTTATCGTAACAGCTATGGACTGACGGATATTGTCGGCAACGTGATGCAGTGGTGTGCTGACTATCACGTTCAGCTTGCCGGTCTGAGTCCGAGCCAAAGGAACGAAAGGATGCAGTATTACAGCAAAGCACAGATGGTCTGTGTTAGGGGTGGGTCCTATATGCATTACTATCCATCATTTTTTCAGTGTGAAAGTCGGATGGCAGTCGATAAAAACTATGGATGCAAGTACTACGGCTTTCGTCTGGTAGCGGAAACCCGATAGGCGGAAATCCTGCGCCTAACTGAGCGGTACGATACAGCGTTAGGCGCATCCATAGAACAGCTGCGGCAGCCTACGGGGATACGCCGAAGGGGCCCTGTTTTCGCTGATAAGGGCCACACTCACATCTATCATGCAAGCCCGTTTGTAATTGCTTTTGGTCAAAAACGCCCAAAGGTAATTGAATTATGGAGCGATTAAGCGCTTTTAAGAGTAGTTGGCGATTTGTAAGCGTTGATGCTTGCTGTTGCCGAATCGCAATAAGTTTAGATTCTACGACCTGGTTAAATCGATAAACCTTATGCCTCGCGCTTCACGCTAAGTGGATTGGACCTGTTTATCGCTTGGAAACATGACCCAGCCTGATATTCCCTTTGGCACGTTTCAGCACTGCGCGCTGGACACTGGTGATCGTGATATTGGTGACGCCGGTGCTTGGGATATCGCTGCGCTTGCCCGCCGTGACCTCAAACATCAGCTTGCCATCCCGCAGCTCCTGCGTACTCGTTAGCCAGATATCCTGCGTTTCAAACTGACTCACCATTTTGTCACCGCTAACCAAGTCTTCCAGGATCACGCCGCCACCTTCATCGGTAATGAAATGCCCTTTTATCCGGTCCTTTACACGGAGCTCATAATCCTT
>JBJTQN010000124.1:0-3112 GCA_046075665.1 Armatimonadota bacterium
CTACCCGAAGCGCCATCCGTACCAAACTGAACAACCATGGGACGACCGTTGCATGGATGATGGCTCCTGGGTGTATTGATGGACCTGTAAGTGAGCTATCGGAGATTGTTGGCGTTCATCTCAAGCTTCAGCCATATGCGAGTAAGGCTGGATCGACGTTCCTGAACAACTCAGCAACTCCGCTACTTGAAGGCATCAACGGAATGACTTTTGGAGATGCAGTTCGAAGGCATCCGCTGATTGCAGTTGATGACTTCCGTTCCAGAACGCTTGCTGAATATCCAAATCGTAATGCTGCTGTAGCCATTCGAAAGCATCCACGACATCAGAGCATGTTTGTTGGAGAACCTGTGCTAAGTCTTGGGTTACTCCGCAACCTCTGTCGCTTGGCAGGAGTTCACCGATACCAGGCTGATGATGACGTGATGTGGGTATCAGAAAACTGGCTTGCGATTCATTCCGGGCCGGGCGGAGGCATAAAAGTGGTGCTTCCAATCGATACTGGCCTTTATGATGTCGTCTACGGTGAAGTCATCACGACCCGAGGTTTTGGACGTGGCTTCCCGATACCTGAGCGGGGTACACGGCTCCTTGTCATCGGTGGGACGGATGTACAAGCTGAATATGGCGCTGAAGGTGGTGGTGTTGTCGATGGATTCGGTGATGATGTCCTCCCAGTCTTTGAGCCATTTGTGTTCGAAGCCGAAGATATACCGACACAGGTTGATCCAGCACCTGAAGAGGATTTATTGGCACAGGCAATCGCAAATATGCCTGAGCACATGATGGAGGCCAAGGCGGTTGACATCGAGACTGACCCTAATACTGGGGAACAGACTCGGCGTCGCCGCCGACGCCGTCGCGGCGAAAGCTACGACAGGGAAGTGGCAGAGCCGCTGGTTGAGGATGCTCCAGTTATTGTTGTTGAAACCAAGACGCTGCCTCCATTGGATGAACTATTACCGGAATCCACAGAAGTAACGGGTGAGTTACCACCTGTGCCGGATGAGCTTCAACCACTCGCATCGCTGATCGTTGCCGAGGAAGCCCCTGTCAAACGACGCAGGGCAACCACACGGCGTACAAAGAAGGTCGCCGATGCGACTCCATTGGAGGAAGTTGTATCTGAGGCAACTAATTTGT
This sequence comes from Armatimonadota bacterium, assembly GCA_046075665.1. Classification (GTDB taxonomy): domain Bacteria; phylum Armatimonadota; class Armatimonadia; order Armatimonadales; family Armatimonadaceae; genus CAIRTT01. The sequence goes on from JBJTQN010000124.1 coordinate 1,144, forward strand.
CTGTCGCATCAGCGGATCAGCCCACCGCTGAACTGGAACTAGAGGTTACGGAAGGCGACTAGCCTGAGATAACACAAACCGCCTTGTTCAGTTCATGACCAGGGCGGTTTTTGTCTGTGGGAGAAGCACTAAGGCAGGGCAGACCAGGTTACTAGTTTGCGCGCGTAAGCAGATAATCAGCAAGTGCGATGAGACGTGCAGCACGTTCGCCATAAGGAGAAAGCGCTGCTTTAGCATCTGCTGTTAGCGAACGGGCCATCTCTTTTGCACCATCAATACCGAAAATCTTGGGGTAAGTTGCTTTATCAAGCCCTAGATCCGAGCCCGCTGGTTTACCAAGAGTTGCAGTGTCACCTGTAACATCTAGGATGTCATCTACAATCTGGAATGCAAGTCCAATGCAATGCGCATAGCGGGACAGGCGGTTTAAGTCATCCGGGCCAGCACCAGCGAATGTCAGTCCAATTCCAACACTTGATTCGAGGAGCGCCCCGGTTTTCCTGACGTGAATGTGTTGTAGCTGTTCGCCTGTGAGGGGCTTACCTTCGAACGCGATGTCATCGATTTGCCCTCCTACCATCCCAGATGGACCACACGCTGATGCCAGCATCCGAACTGCGGTTATACGTTGCTCAGCAGATCCAAGGTGAGGCTGACTCAAGACATCGAATGCCATTGCCAGAAGTGCATCTCCCGCAAGTATAGCTGTCGCTTCGCCAAACAATACATGAACCGTTGGCTTGCCACGACGAAGGTCATCGTTGTCAAGTGATGGCAGGTCATCATGGATTAGACTGAATGTGTGAACCATTTCGATAGCGGCGGCTGCATGAAAAATGGATTCATCCGGGGATGCAAACAGGCTGTAGGCTTCGAGACAGAGATACGGTCGGACCCGCTTTCCACCGGCAAGCAGGGCATGACGCATTGCCGATGACAGCTCGACCGGTTCCTGATCTGCTGGAATCAGCTGGTCAAAGAGGGCTTCCACCCGGGATGCTGTATCGCTGAGCGCAGCCGCGAGGTTCATTCGGCCGGGTTCAGGCGCTCAGCCGCTTTTACGGTATTTTCCAGCAGTGTCGCAATCGTCATCGGACCGACGCCACCTGGCACAGGCGTAATCGCACTCGCAACCGCTGCACAGCTTTCAAAGTGGCAGTCACCAACGTCAGATGACCGGCCTTCCACTCGGTTGTAGCCTGCATCCAAAACAACACAACCCGGTTTCAACATATCGCCAGTGATCATTTCAGGTCGACCAACGGCAGCAACCAGAATATCTGCGTGTCGAGTGATCTCGGCAAGGTTCTGCGTCCGAGAGTGACAAATCGTGACGGTTGCATCCCGGTTTAGCAGGAGAAGGGCCATCGGTTTTCCGAGGATGACTGAACGGCCAATCACAACGGCGTGCTTTCCCCGGATGTCGATGTTGTAGCGGTCGAGAAGCGTGACCATGCCCTGTGGAGTACAGGCTACGAAAGGAGCATCCCCTTTGACCAGCTCACCAAGGCTTGCACGTCCGATACCGTCGGCATCTTTGTCTGGGGAGACAGCCGCGAGCACTGCGTGCTCATCGATGCCCTTAGGCAGGGGATGTTGAACGAGTATCCCATGAATGTTTGGATTGTCATTGAGTGCATTAACACAATCCAAAATGTCAGCTGTTGTTGCTGTGCCATCAAACACATGTACTTCAGAGTGGATTCCAGCGGCAGCACAGGCCTTACGTTTCATGGCAACATAGGTTACGCTGGCGGGATTGTCACCGGCGAGCACTGCGGCAAGTCCTGTTGTGACTCCGGTACGCTCTTTGAGAGCTGCAACCCGGGCGGCAACTTCGAGGCGGATGGCCTTTGCTGTTTTTGTGCCATCCAGAATTGTCACATCACTCATCGTTGTTCTGTCCTTCTACTGGTGTGCCGAGTTCGTCAGCACTGCTTCCTGAGTCGGCGACACGCTTATGTCCAAA
>JBJTQN010000125.1:0-13504 GCA_046075665.1 Armatimonadota bacterium
GTGTCCATGACGTAGCGGAAGCAGCGACGCCCATTCTCATCCCATTCCTTCTCCAAGTAGCCTGGAGCAACGCCGATTTGGTCGGCATCCGTGCGAACCGTGCACGCAAACTTGACCCAGTCCGACTCTGCTGCGATGTAGCTACGGTCACGCGCACCTGCCGCGGTCGGCAACGGCATTTGTTCCTTTGGCTTTAAATCCTGACGACGACGCTCTGCATCATCGGAGATCTCAGCATCAGAGTGGTAGCCAATCATCGGTACAGGCATCGAGAGGAATGAGCCGTTCTCAACGACTTGCGTGCTCTGCTGGCCGTTACTGAATCCTCCCCGCGTGTCTCCAAGCGTAAAGTCCAGAGTCAGTTTTGCACCAGCTGCCAGAGGCTTTCCTAGGCGAAAAACATGCACACCAAGGTTTCGTTCATAACGGGTTTCTGTCCATGTACTATCGGGAGTAAGAACGACTTGATTCAAGCCATCCGCGTGAGAGACCATCACTTCGTTTATTGCTACATCATGTGTGTTCTCGAGGACAAGCTTGCCTTTGGAGATGTACTTTCCTTCCTTCGGCATTAATGTGACATCGATGTCAACATCCACAACCTTTGGCTGAGGCTTTTTGTGCCAGTCGGCGCGGAACCACTTTTCGTAGTTTGCCTGATTCCGGACGGCATCCTTGGATGATTGATAGCGGTGCAGCACATTCGTGTTGTAGTAGATGACAGCACCGCTGCCGAAAAACGATAACAGAGCAAGACTGGCACCGATACGTGGGGCAAGTGGCAGGTCGATGCGCAGGAAGCGCTGTTTGATGTTTGTATCTTTTCCACGGACCCAGATGCCGCTGGAAATGAGCAGCAGCAGCGCGGAGAAGGTTCCCCAGTAAAGTGTAAACCAGCGTGCCGGGAGCAGGAAGGGGCCAAAGCCGTTCATAGCTGACAGCGGGACGTGTGGAATGCTGCCAAGTTGATACAGCCCATGGTCAAAGCCGATTCCAGCAAATGCTCCCTGAAGGACAAAGCCGGCTAGGAAGATGCCGTGTGCCATGAATTTCTGGTTGATGATGGTGTGAATGAAGATGGCTTCAGCTGCGAGGATAAAGAGCTGTGGCAAAGAAATTCCAAAGCCGTATGTGAAGTACAGCGTTAGGTTCGTATCTGGGCTACCCTTTAAGACTTGGAGAATCAGACATCCGGCGATCACAACAAGCGTGGTTGTAACCAGCATCAGTGCTAATGCGACAAACTTACCAACCGCAACCGCGGAGCTGCGCGTTGGCAGGGCATCCATGATTTGGTCGCACCGGACGCCACGCTCACGCCAGACCAGCTCCCCTGCGTAAAACGTGATCAAAATCACGTAAAACAACATAAAGCTGGTAAAGCCGGTTTCGACCATTATCCGTGTCACTGGGAGCACGGCATTGTCGAAGGTTTTGTCAGCATTCCAGACATTAATCGTGAGGAGCATCAGGCCCGCTACCATGATGATTTTGTACGTCACACCCTTGACGATGTCGCTATACGTTGCCTTTGCAATGCTTGTCATTGCGGCGATGAACGTAAGGGGTGATGTTGGATAAACGGGCAGACTGGTCTCGATGATTGGCGTGCTGTCTGCGCGCTTTGCCTTTCCCTTGGATGCTTTGTTTGCCTGACCAGCACGTGATGACTTGAACTGAAAGGTTCGGAATCCACCCGCGAGGAGAACGGCAGCACCAGCCATCCAGATGGCACGGTTGATCAGCAGTGAACCCGCAAGCGTGATTTGTCGGGTGTTTTTCTCAAAGACGGTCCAATAGCGGGCATCGTAGCGCATCGCCGCGAGGCCGAACGGATCGAGGAGCGCCCCGATGTACCGATTGTCCATGCTTTGGATAAGCGTCTGGCTGGCAGCATAGCCAACAAAGAGGCAGACCCCCATGATGTAAATCGCCATCACGGAGCGGCTTGCCGCACCAAACACGAAGAAGAGAGCACCGGTTAGGATGAGATTGGGGACAAGAAGTGCGGTGTAGAGATTGATGTACGTCCGGATGTCAAATGGGGCTAGAACATTTGGATCTACCCAGGGCATCACGGAGCCAATCATCATCCCAAGTGGAAGAGCCATAAAGGCGATGAAGGACACTAGGAGGCTGCCGATAAAGCGGCCGAAGTAGTAGTCCTGCTTACGCATCCCGGTGGCAAACAAAATGTCATGCGTCCCAGTCTCAAAGTCGCGCTGAATCGCCGTGCCGACGAGTGCCGCGGAAATAATGGATCCAAGGGCCGCGATAATCGTCAGGATCATCGCCGCCATGCCTGGACTGGTTGCCTTGATGGGTCCATCACCGCCACCGACCTGCACAAAGTCCGTAGCGACCACACAAAAACTCAGTATGCCGAGGATGAGCACAAACATCCAAGTGCTGATCTGTCTCAGGCGGAACTTTAGTTCAAATAGGATAATGGCTTTCATTTTGCGCCATCCGCTGTGAACAGGAAGTATGCATCCTCAAGGCCGGGTTTCACAGCATCGAATCCTGCCGGACATTCAGTCGCGGTGACAGTAATTACCGGCTTTCCGGCGACGAGCCGCTTCGAGACGACATGGAGAGTTTTCTCGATGTCATCCAGCTCGTGCTTCGCGACCGTACGACGGAACAGCTTGCCGCTAACATCGGCGATGACAGTGTCTGGCGTTCCGTGCGCGACGACGCGGCCTTTGGCAATGATAGCCACACGTTCGCAGAGCTCTTGGACATCTTCAACAATGTGCGTTGAGAGGATGACTGCCGCGCGCTCTCCAGCTTCGGCGAGGAGGTTTAGGAAGCGGTTACGCTCTGTTGGGTCAAGGCCGGCTGTGGGTTCATCCACGATGATGACGCCCGGGTTTCCAACAAGCGCTATCGCAATCCCGAGACGTTGCTTCATTCCCCCCGAATAGCCTCCAACGGCCTTTTTACGCGCATCCCAGAGGTTGACCTGGCGCAGCTGCGTCTCCGTAAGTTCCTTACGCTCTTTGGAGTTTCGGATGCCCTTGAGCTCGGCAAAGTGGTCCAGCGTTGCCTCGCCGCTGAGCGTTGGGTAGAAGCCAAACTCCTGTGGGAGGTAGCCGAGGGTTGCACGCATTGCATCTTTCTCGCGGATGACATCCACTCCATTCAATAAAACGCTCCCGCTGTCCGGTTCCTGCAGGGTTGCGATGGTGCGCATTAGCGATGACTTTCCGGCGCCATTTGGTCCGAGAAGTCCATAGAGTCCAACCGGAATGGTGAGGCTTACGTTGTCGAGCGCGTGGACACCGTTTGGGTAGGTTTTCGAGATGTTGGAGATTTCAATCATAGTTTGAGCTTTCACGGGTGGGAGCGGCTGCTTCGGCGATCAGATCAGGGCAGGTAAAGAGGGCGATGTACTGAGGGGTTGCGGTGGGATCTTCGGCGGGCCCTGTTTTTGACAGAACGGCGTAGACTGCATCCTTAAATGCTTTGTAGTCGTCAGTCGTGAGGTTAATGGTTGCGCCAAAGAGCGCCATCCGGTCGACGGGGAGGGGTGTTTCCTCACGCTCTGCATGACGGGAAAAGTGCCCGGTTACGACTGAGGACAACATTGAGATCAGGGGCATCAGGGTTGCGTGGGTAACCGCATCGCGGTCAACGTTTCGTTTCGCATCGACGATGGAATAGTAGGTCGCCGGCGCGCCATCCGTGGATTCTCGCTTCACCGCTTCGACGAATCCAACATCCTGAAGCACTTTGATGTGCCTGTAAATGCTGGTGATGGATGCCTGTTTTCCGGGGTGCTGTGAGATGAATTCATGGAGCATTGCGGGAGTCATCGGCCTAGATTCGAGAAGCGCGACAATCTTTCCACGAATTGGATGCAAGATTGCTTCTACAGTATTCATACGGTGTATAGTCATACTAGAGGCTTATTATCAATATTGCAAATATGTGTACAGGACTGTTTGAGTTGAATAATGGATGTCGTCCGGAAACCTTGTAAGAAAGGTCTTTATCGCAACCCGGTATGATGCGACCAACGTGCGCGGTTGTTTGCACGCTTTGGAGCATCCAAATGTCTGTCCAGTCATCCCGTAATAACGCAAGCGAATCCCGCTTCGATAGAGATGTCACATCCCGCTTAAAAGGCACGTCGTTTACGAAAACGTATCGCGTCCTCGAGAATCGCAGCGATACCGACCGGGTTGTTTCCACGCTCACCTTTCGCAAAGTGATTGGACCTGCGGTCAAGTTTCAAGCGCATCGAATCCTTGGCGTGGATGGCTTGGTTGACATCACCAAAGGTGCAGACTCACACATGTTTGTGGGCATCGCTCATCCGGATGGGACAAATGCAAGTGTTGCTGGCTGGCTGACGCAGAACCGGGGCAGCGGCTCGATGCATGTCCGTGTAGATGCAGGTCAACTCATTCTGGAAGCACGGCTTAACTACGGCCGCTTAGTGCTCAAGCCTGGCGAGAAGTTAAGAACGGATTCGTGGGTTTATGCAGCCAACATCGATGGTCCACATGGACTCGAAGCGTATGCTGATCTGATTGCATCCGAGTATAAAATCAAACTGCCAAATGCGCCATCCGGGTATTGCAGCTGGTACTCCGCTCCGCATGGAGGGGCATCGGATGAACGGGCTAACGCAGAGCTGGCAGCGTTCGCGAACAAGCAACTTAAGCCCTACGGTTTTGACACCATCCTCACGGATGACCAGTGGCAGGGTCCCAGCGTAACCAAAGGCGGCATCATGGGCTCCGGCCCGACGGGTAACTTTACACGCCACGATCCTAAAGGTCCGTACCCCAGCGGGATGAAAGCCAATGCAGCAAACCTTGCCGCAAATGGGATGCGAGCGGGACTTTGGTTTATGCCATTTTCGTGGGACCCGCGTGACCCGCTATTTTCCGGGCACGCGGATTGGTTTGTGAAGAAGCCAGATGGCAGCCACTACGAAGTGCTCTGGGCGGGCTGGTGTGTCGACATGACCCGTCCGGATACACGTGCGTTTCTCACCGAGACCGTTAAGCGCATCACGCATGATTGGGGCTATCGCTACCTAAAGCCAGATGCGATGTGGACGGGGCTGGCGGCATTGTGTACATACCCCGGGACTCAGTTTGTGGATGACCACTTTGGTGATGCCGTGTTTACGGACAAGTACGCTACAAACCTTGATGCGTATCGGGCTGGAATAAGGACGATGCGGACGGCTGCTGCTCCCGGGACGTATATTGCTGCGTGTAATGTGGCTCAAAATTTCCGCTCGATGGGCGGGGCGATTGGGCTTGTCGATGCGATGCGTATTGGCCCCGACACCGGTGCGAATTGGTCGGATATACGCCCAAATTTCCACCTTGGAAGCCGTTTATACTTCTTCAATCACCGCGTTTGGCACAATGATCCCGACTGCTTGATGCTCCGTAGCCCGTTGACCCTCCAGCAGGCACAAACCTTTGCCAGCTGGGTTGCCGTGACCGGATCGCTCAATCTAGTCTCTGAATGGCTTCCCGGGCTCCCGAATGACCGTATCGAGTGCATCAAACGCTCGATGCCAAATGTGGGGCTTGGCGCGACGCCACTTGATGTCTTTGAGAGCTCACCGGCACGGGTCTGGGAGCTCAAGCGCGGGAATCGCCATGTGGTTGGGCTCTTCAACTACGATGCTGCTAAGCCGCAACACATTTCGCTTCCAGTTGAGCGCTTGGGGTTTAGCGCAACCGGAACGGTTATCTACGCGCTTGACTTTTGGACGCAAAAAGTTTCCGTGGTTGTGGGAGGCGAGCTGTCCGCGACATTGCCACCATGCGGGAACAGTGTCCTTGCGCTCCGCAAAGTATCCGATCATCCTCAGCTGCTCGGCACGAATCGGCATATCACCCAACAATTTGTGGATGTCCGCAGCGAGTCAGTTGATTCCGCAAAGAACACCTTGACGCTTGACCTGGATGTCGTCGAAAACGATGCGCTAAAGGTAACGGTTCTTCGCAAGACGCTGAGTGGCTTGCGCAGGCTGGCAAAGTATCAGGTTAGTGTCGTTGATGTTCCAGCTGAGGTTCAGGTGTCGTTTGTTGAAGACGGTGATGTGTATCGATTTTCAATAAAGAGCCCGGCAAGTATCCGTGTGACATTGGAGTGTACCTTTGCGCGATAATGCTCAGAAACCAAGACTGACGCTAGTGACGCCGGTGTGGAACAAGGCTGGATATGTCGGGCGCATGATCAAATCCGTTCGTGCACAGACGTTTACGGATTGGGAGCTCATTATCATCGATGATGGCTCATCAGATGGCTCTCTCCAAGAAGTTGAGCGCGCAGCAGGCGGTGATAACCGTATACGGTGGTATTCACAGGCGAATGCCGGGGTTTGCGCGGCGCGAAACAATGGATATTCCTATGCAACACCGGGCACGGAGTATGTTCAGTTTCCCGACTCGGATGACATGTTGGAGCCTACGATACTGGCAGAGCTTGTCGCCACACTTGATGCCAATCCGCAGGCGGTTTTGGCTTACTGTAAGTATCTGGCCATCGGCCCGGATGATGAAGAATTACCAACTTGTCATCCGTCGAGGAAGGTTCGAAAAGGACCATTTGTACGGCGTCAGCCTGACAGTGAACCATTTACCAATCTCGAAAGCATCTTAGCATGGGCTCCCGTTTCGGAAGCAATCAGTTTGATGCGCCGTTCTGCTTTTGATCTGTCACCACGTTGGGACATCCGTTTGGGTCAGCATGGCGAGGGCGTTGTGTTGTTTGCAGACTTTGCACTCCGCGGTGACATTATTTATGTCAATCGGCCTCTTTACAGGTACAGACAGTACATTGGACAGAACACATCCGATCCGGAAGTAATGGCCCGCCAAGAGACTCGCGTCGTATTACGTTTACTAAGTTGGCGAGGCAGTCAAAGCAACATAACGAGCATACAAAGGGCAATTGTGTTTGCTGAAGGAATGGTTCGCGGAATTCGTGGTATTGAAAAAGGAAGAGAGTTTCTGTGCAACGGTAAGGTTGTCAGTGGAACAAAGCTAATTATTTCTGGCTTGTCTTTATGGGGCTTGGCTGTGTTGGTGCCATCGATGTTACTCTTTCAAGTTAGGGGAAAGTGTCAAAATCATTTGCGGGCCATCGGTGACGATTGGAGTGCAGATCCATGATCCTAAGGTGCGTGTTACTTAGTGATAGTGACATCAGCGACAGTATGATTGCCGAGTAACGAGTTTTGATTTGTAAGGATCCGCCAAGGGATTCAACATCGTCGTCGCTTACCTGTACTTTAGAGTGTCGGCCCTATGCTTTGTCAAGGATAGTTAGAAAACGTATGAATGAACGCAATAACTCATCGGAACCAGATGGTGAGATTTCAGGGAACCATTACCGGCCGAATATTGATGGCCTTAGAGCCATAGCTGTTCTCTTGGTGTTGCTGTTTCACGCTAACGTCGCATTTCCTGGCGGGTATGTTGGAGTCGACGTCTTTTTTGTCATATCAGGCTATCTGATTACATCATTAATCCTACGAGATGTCGCTGAAAGCAAATTTTCGTTCTACGAGTTTTGGAAGCGACGTACTCGACGAATTATTCCAGCTTCTGCAACGATGGTTCTAGTCGTTCTGGTGTGTGGTTCCTTTCTGCTCTTTCCAAGTGACTACCTCGACCTTGGAAAAGTTGCGCTATTCCAAAACATAGGTCTGTCAAACATATATTTCTGGAAGTCAATAGGCTACTTCAGTGGTGAGTCCGATTTGAAGCCGATGTTACATACATGGTCTCTGGCAGTTGAGGAGCAGTTTTACTTATTTTACCCCTGGTTCCTGGTGAATGTACTTAGGTTTGCCAGAAAACGAACCTGGATCGCCATGTCCATTGTTGTGGTACTGAGTCTGATCTTTTGTGAAGTTGTACTAAAGTCACACAAGCTCGCTGCTTTCTACCTATTGCCATCGCGAGCATGGGAGATGTTGATTGGTGGCATGGCGTGCTTTTTGCCTATTATAAAATCCCGAAAAGCATGGGTATGTGAGATGATGAGCTGGATTGCGCTCGCTGCAATCTTCGTAGTAGCTCTGACTTACAACGAATTCACTCGTTTCCCCGGAATCAATGCATTGGCGCCTTGTATTGCTTCTGTCACACTCTTATACGTAAGTGAACAGCAACTTACATCAGTACATAAAATTCTCAGTCTTTCGCCTTTAGTGTTCGTTGGGAAAATAAGCTACTCTCTTTATTTGTGGCACTGGCCGGTGCTTGCTTTTTGGCGATATTGGTCAGATAAACCAATTACCAAGCTCGAGGGATGTTTACTACTCGTACTTTCGGCGGTAGTGGCATATTTTTCTTGGAGGTACATAGAACTTCCGGTTCGTTCAGGCTCTCGCTCTTCCAATCTTCGAACAACTTTCATAAAGTTTGGGGTTCTATTGTCATTAATTGCAGTCGCTGCTGGAGTGATTGTATCGTTTGGAGGAATTCCAGGTCGTGTGCCGGCAGATGCTGTCCGCTACGCGAACACCAAGAAGTCAATGGACATGATTCACGAAGTCACGTTGGAAAGTGCTCAAGTAGGGCTGTTTCCCCAATTGGGAGACAAAAGTAGCAACGAAACGTGCATACTTTGGGGCGACAGCCACGCAATGTCAATCGCACCGGCACTCAATAGTGTTTGCAGGACGAGCAACATCAAACTCGTACAGGCAACCCACTCATCCACACCGCCGATTCTGAATTTTGACCACACATCAAAATATGGACTCAACGAAGGAACGATTGAGTTTAACCAAAAAGTTTTGGATTACATTAAGGTGATTCATCCGCGCTACGTTGTAATCGCCGGGGATTGGGCGACGTATTCCGGTCAAAGTGACTTTGAATCAAAACTTCTGTATAGCCTAGCTGAACTAAGAAAAGTCGGCACCAAGGTTGTGTTTGTCTTGGATGTAGCAAAACAGGATGTGGATGTCCCCTCATACTTAGCTAAGCGGGCATTCTGGAATCTGCCCGAAAAAACTAAGGGTGTTTCTGATGTACGTCACCGGCAGCGAAATGAGCGAGTGGAGGAAGTCCTTCGGCGTAATGCCACTGCACTTGTCGGCATAGAGATATTTGACCCGTCAACTTGCTTTGTTGACGAACAAAGGATTTGGAGGTTTATGTACGATGGTAAGGTTATGTACCGGGATAGGAGCCACTTGTCGTTAGACGGAGCAAAACGACTAGAGCCTCTCATTCGAACCTTGTTAACTCATTAGCAAAAAGACAACCACTCTGTGTCAAAGGGTCTACGATTTCGGTGTGGTCTCACATTCCGATGAACAGAATGTTTCTCTAGTTGCCGCATAGTCGCGTCAGCTCGCAAGCGGGGCCATTTAACGTCAATTAATTGGTAAATTAAGATAGCGAAGGGTGATGTTATTGGATCATGACACCACAACTAGAGCCGCGAATTTCGATGATAATCCCGGTCTGGAACAAAGCCGGATTCATAACGGATTTGATTCAATCTGTCAAAAACCAAACGTTTGATGCTTGGGAGCTCATTCTGATTGATGATGGGTCGAGTGATGCTTCTCTTGAGGTCATGAAGTTGGCATCCATGGGCGATCCCCGAATTACCGTTCATTCAATAGAAAACGGTGGAGTCTGTCGCGCACGCAATTATGGATACGCATTTGTTTCGGCGAGCAGTGAGTTTGTTCAGTTTCCAGATGCAGATGACGTGTTGCATCCAGACTTACTAGAGACCTTGATTAGTATTCTTGACGGCGATGCATCAGTTTCTACGTGCTACTGTCGCTACACCTGCATCGACCAGGATGGACAATCGATAAACACGAGCTACGATAAACGTAAGGTGAGGTTTGGTCCGTTTTTTCGGGAACAATCAGATGATGACCATCGAACTCAGCTTGTAAGTATCGTTAGTTGGGCTCCTATGATCGAGCCTGTTTCCATAATCAGAAGATCTGCATTTGAGCACTCTAACCAGTGGGATATAGACCTTGGACAACATGGCGAAGGTGTGCTGTTGTTCTCCGAGATGGCACTAAAGGGGGACATCTGCTTCGTAAATAAGCCGCTTTATGTATATCGAAAACACAGTGAGCAACACTCAGCCGATGTAGACAATGTGGGCATTCAACAAAGAAAAGTCACGCTGAAGTTACTTGCCTACACGGGTTCCGTGACGAACCAGGCACGGATAAGGGATGCAGTTATATTCTACGAAGGAACGGTACGTAGCCTCCAAGGAATGCAGTTCGGTTGGAGGCTACTGCATTCTGGTGATGTCAGTAAAGGGTTACGCACAATCATCGCAGGAGTATGGCGTTGGACCATTTCCACGCTAATGCCAACTTTGTTTATCAGTCGCCTCGAGCGGGAGTGCTACTCCTATCTCAGAGCACAAGGCGTCGATTGGAAACCCGCGGATAAGTGGAAAGTTGGGCGATCTGAATGAAGAAGTCAAACGTACTCGTTATCATCACCGATGACCATCGCCACGATGCCCTTGGCTGTGCGGGAAACCGGCTTGCGGTCACGCCAAATCTTGATGCCATCGCGGCAAATGGCGTGCGGTTTACACAGGCGATAGCGACGACGGCGATTTGCTGTGCGAGCCGGGCGGCGATTTACACCGGGATGTACAACCGCCGAAACGGGGTACATGACTTTGCGACCGAGCTACGGTCAGCAGACTTCGAAGACACATACTTTGCTCGCCTTCGGAAAGCGGGTTGGTTTACGGGTTACGTTGGCAAATGGGGCGTTGCGGACAACAAGCCACAGCCGAAAGCGCAATTCGATGTTTGGTCAGGCTTCCCTGGGCAAGGTTTCTATTGGAATAAGCATCCAAAGACGGGTGAACGCATTCACATGACGGACCTTCAGACAGAACAGTGTCTGGATTTCCTAAATAAGATTCCCACTGGTAGGGCTTGGAATCTAACGGTGGCATTCAAGGCTCCGCATGCTGAGGATGGCCATCCGCGTCAATTTGTGCCCCAGGAGCGCTACGAGAGCTACTTGTCCAATGTGCCTGTCGATGTCAATCCAGGCAGTGATTTCGCTCAGCTACCGGCGCATCTCCGAACCTCGGAGGGGCGTGAGCGCTGGAAAGTCCGCTTTGCCGATGCGGACAAGGGTGTCCAAATGGTGAAAGACTATTACCGACTGGTCGCCGGTGTGGATGAGGCCATTGGGACCATTTTGCATGAAGTCACGAGGCGTGGGGAAGCGGACAATACCATTGTTGTCGTTGTTGGGGACAACGGGATGATGCTTGGGGAGCATGGTCTTACGGATAAATGGTTTCCCTATGAATTCTCAGCCCGTGTGCCACTCATTGTAATGGATCCACGGATGAAGAAACCTGAGCGTGGCAGAGTATCAAACTGCCTTACGGCCAATATTGATGTTTCAGCCACGGTCCTCGCGTGCTGTGGTCTCCAGCCAGGTCTGCGTGTCCAAGGGAGAGCGCTTATCCAGCATGGCCGGCTTGCTCACACGCGGCGCGAGTGGATGTATTACGAGCATCATTTCAAACACGGTGGCATTGCGCGGAGTGAAGGCATTCGAAATCAGCGCGAGGCTTACTTTTGGTATCCGGACTTTCCGGATGCCGGTGAGTTTCTTTTTGATCTACGGCGTGACCCGGATCAGCTGAACAACTTGGTAAACACGCCAGCGGGACGTAAGCGCTGCCTGGTGCTTCGCCCCGTGCTTGATGTCTATCGAACAAACGCTGGCTAACGCCAAGCTTGGAATGCTGATCCAAAGGCGCCGTCCAAACGAACGGTTTTTGAACATAAAAAACACCCGGGACCAAGTGGCTCCGGGTGTTACAGTTTATGCTTAGCGGCGCATCATGCCGCCAGGGCCACCTTGACCGCTGGGTCGCTGCTGGCGGTTCGTCGCATCCTGCTTCATCCGCTCCTGGTAGCGCTGCACATTGGTTGGCGATGTGGATGTGCTTTCTTCCTTCTTTGCGCATCCAGCGAACAATCCGGCAGCGACGACGATGGCGAGGCCAATGGTGAGTTGTTTCATAATAGTCACTATAACGGGCGAATGGCAACAGTGTCTTTGATGCATCCTACGCTGCTCCAACATTTAACTTATGTACACGTAGCCGTAATGTGCATCGAACGGAAAACTGCCCGCGATTAGCATGTTTGCCGAGAGTAATAAATTGGGTTGCTTTTTTGACCTGCGAATCTGTTCAATTACCCAAAATGGATTCATATAGCATTCACGATGCGGCGAGACGATGTTTGTTACGGCAGCATCCGACAGCTCTCGGTGAGATAGCTCAACCCATTCCCAGTTTGATCTTTCGATTAAATTGGATGCGTACACAGCACCAAGCGCTAGCGTTGTCTGATGTGACGCTGCCGCCAGCTTTTTTCCACGCGTCTCCGCTGTGAGGTGGTTATTCATGGATACCAAACGGTCTTCTGGTGATGTACTTGCGGCTAAGTTAAGGAGGTCTAAACCATTCTGTAAGTACATCGCGATCTCGTTCTGAATCGCACTGGCCAGTGGGGCTTCCCGGATACTTTTCTTGGCACTGGATGGTTTTGTCGCAATTTCTGATGTAACCCAAACCAATGGGTTTATCGATACACTTCGGCACAGTGTCAGAAGCACATCGTGTAATTCTGGGGATGCATCCTTCGAGTGAAGCTGGACAATGATTCCTAGATCATCGCGCTCAAAAATATGGATGACATTGTGTTTATTCGTGATGAACGCATCATGGCGCTTGGTGTTGTATGCGATGCTTGGGGCGAGTATGAAGCGAAGGAAATCGGGTGCGAGTGCGGACCGGTCAAACTTTGTTCCGCTTGCCAGCTTTGCATCTGGCTTTTTTCGACTATTGATCCACCACTCGCAGCGCTCGTCAAAGCGTTGTTGTGCAGTGGGCAGGCGAAAGACAGTTACACCAAAAAGGACAGGATTGTTCTTCTTGGAATGAATCCAAAGCGTGATGGTGGCGCTGTCTTGAGTTATTTCCCATACAACCTGTTCGACAGGAAGTTTTTTGCATCCAGCGATGCTGATGCATCCCAGCGTGGCTGGGTTGACCAGAGTTCTATATGTGAGATCGATGACCATCTGTGCATTGACCTATTGGCGATTACCAAGGAATTACCGCGGGTCAGTGTTCACATACCACTGGTCTGGAACAACGGTAACTACTTATTCTGATACGAACCTGTGTTTTTGGCGCGCCGACCAAATCCACGCGCTGCGTTGTCCGTGGCCTTTTCTTCGTAGCGTTTGGCTGCAGCTGCGGATGCTTGAGGTGTTGGTTCAGAGCGCTGGCAACCGCTGCAAATGACTACAAACAGAGCAAGAGAGCTAAACATTATGACTTTCATGGTTTTAGTATAAATGCAAGTCGGTTGCTATTCAATCCTGACGATGCTCTTTGATGATGTTGACCTGGTTGGTGGTGATCTCCGAAAAGGTCTCTTTTTTCCCGGATGGCCATATGACATCAAGTG
>JBJTQN010000126.1:0-4128 GCA_046075665.1 Armatimonadota bacterium
CATCATCACCATTTGATTTGTCAGGTTTGCGGCACTGTAACCGATGTCGATGCATCCGAGGTTCCGGGCGACTTTATCACTTTTTTTGAGTCCGAAACTGGCTTTGACCTTACCAATGCCAGCATTCAGCTGAATGGAACCTGTGCTTCCTGCAAGGTTTGTAAGTAATCGCATCCCAAGGCGTTTTGGGTCCTTGGATTACCGGTTTGACCAATCGCATTGAGTTGCACTCACCCCTACACTCAGACACGCGGGAGTAAGCGATACCAAGTCCCCAGTGCCCGTAAGTGCGCTAAGTGGTCGCTTCCCTGATTCCCCCGTGTGGCGATGGATACAAAGCGCCCTTTCCGAACTTTCCCCTTTAAAGAAAGACCGCCTGGCCACTCCTCATCCGATGCCGATAGTGGAGCAGCGATTGCATCCCGAACCAGCGTGCCAACTTCTTCCGTTGATGAGTACGTCTCGGGTTCTAGTTCACAATGCGTGATGACCATACCCTTTCCACCGCGTACCGCAAGCTTTGCAAAGTCAATGAATGGTTTGTTTTGCTCTATGTTTGGAAACGGACGGCTCCCCTTGATGTTACGTGCCTCCCCAAAGCTTGCATAAACGGTGTCGGCCAGAACAAGATTGTCAATCATCACCATACACTTTGGATCACTAAGCAGTGCGCGAATCGCACCGTAGCCGGCTGAAAACGAAGAAAGCGTGATACTCGAAAAGTTTGATACGCCACTCGCCTGTTGGATTTCCGCGATGAGTTTTACAAACATCCAATGTGCATCCTTACCGACATAGGCCTGGTAGGCTCCACTGAGGCCATTCAAACTTACCGAGGCAGCAACAGCGCCTGAAAATCGCCCCTTGACTGCGCCAAAAACAATGTCATGTGTTCCATGAAAGTGCAGGACAAGGTCACGGTTTTGCATTCTCTCTGATGGCTCATATGCGATTCGCAAATTGCTGAGCGGATGAAAAATCTCCATGGGAATATCATCCCATGAAACATAGTAGGCATCACGGATGCTTGAGGGCAGGGATAACACCTGCCGGTGTTTGCGCATGTAGCGGGTAGGATACATTCGCTACACCGATGCCAATATTTATGACCATCCATGACATCCCGGCGGATGAATTGACTCCTGAGCGTGTTAAGCATATTGCGCATGCCGGGCAATCATCAGGGCTTGTAAGGGGTTATCGAAGCTTCCATTCATTGCAAGAAGGAAGAATCGTGTGGCTGCTTGAAGCCAGATCCCGCTCACATGTTCAGGCTTGGTGCGATGAAGTTGGCCTTCCTCTTTCCGGCATAACTACCGTTGACATGGAGGGTCACGTTGGTGTCCTAAGATCGGTTCCGGTCACCCTGCCGAACCAGCTGCGCGGTAGGGTGATGCGCATACAAGAGGATGGCACGATAGCCCTCGTGTATATCCGGGTTGCGGAGAGGGAAGCTTTGGTTTCACTTGTTGATGCAGACTCCCCAACTGTTCTTGGGCTCTCGGAGGGGTCAGATGTCCGGGTGATGTTCCGTGCTTCCGACATTTCACTCGCTGTTGTAGAGAAGGATAAACCTATGAAACTTAGTTTTCCCAACCAGATCCGTGGAAAGGTCACGCACATTATCTCCGGGCCAACACTAGTGATCGTACACATGGAAACAGCCGCCGGACCGATTGTTAGTGCAATCATTCCGAGCGCTGCTGAGGCAATTGGTCTAAAGGTCGGGGATGAAGTCACGGCTTTGTTCAAGGCGCTGGATGTCTCTCTTGCTACGGACTCTGATGCCTGATTCATCCCCTGTTGAGGGGAATGTCGCCGCAATCATCGCAGAGCTGATGTATTGCCGGCAGTTAGGGCATCCCCTTTCCGCCGATGACACGTCGCTTCTTGAAACGCTTGACCGCTTAGAGCGCTGCGAGCAGGCTGTAAAACGTGCGGTAGCGAAAGGTGAAATATCATTAGGCGCTGATTCCAAAAGTGAAAGTGAAAATTTGCCGGATACGCTGGCTACTGTGATTCGGAATTGGATGGAGGCACAGGCACAATGGGAAGCGGCATTCTCAACACTGGCAACACGCCAAAAGAAGTCAGCAAAGCGGAGTGGCCCGCGCGGTAACGTGACCGCAGCGACAACAATTCGCATTCCGACCTCGGCCACAGCAACCAAAGCGTTGGTTTCCATTATCAACACTAAGCTTTGGACAGAGCAAGCGGCCGATGAACAGTTGATAACAAGGGTTCCCAGTGATGGTCTTCGCGTCAATCTTAGCAATGCAATCGGGTTTGATGCCGAAACCGCTATCGCGCACCTTACCCGTCACGGTGCATCTGTTGTCCAGACATTCCTGACGCTAGCGAGTATCTGGCGTGAGCAGGCCGGGGATGCAAGTTACGACACGTATATCGAAGTGTTTGCCAGCGACATTTTGCGTCATCAGGGCCGTCAACAAACTCCACGAGGCGGATATCACCAAGCGGACACGTTATCCAAAGGCAGGGATGTCTTTATCCTTAGTCGACTCCTCATGCCTATGGACATCGCTGACGCGGGTGAAAGCACAACATTCGCGCGCTTCATCAGCGTGGAACAGCTTGAAACAAAAGTGTCGATTGGAACAACCGAGAGCTACGTTCGGTTTCGCTTCCATCTTGGAGAGCCATTTCAGCATTGGATGTCAATGCTGGACCACGGTTCATGGGACGTAGCCGGGAAGCTGCTTCAGTATCATCCCCAACGCCACAAATACCACATCCTGCTTGGAATCTGCCTCACGAATCTTGCATGGAAGTCTCGCTATGAAGGTCGAACGGCGGCGGTGGTTTCGTTAAGTGAAATCCTGATGCTGTCGCACCTGGATCAACATGGGCATCGACCCGGAGCATTTGTCAGCAGTCTTGAAGATGCTTTACAGGACTTAAATCGCGATGGAATCCTTCCAGGCGTCCGACTAAACAAGCCGGACGGCTGGATGGAGATGCCTGCAGCTCAGCAAGCGCGGGCTATTCTAGAGCGCTCAGTTATTTCAATACCCCAACTAATCGGCACGGACTAGTTCGGCAAAAGCGATTCACAACCGGTTTATCTGCTCATTGTGAGTGCCGTCATTGTTGCAAAATCCACAATGTGATGACATTTCAGACAACAAAAGGTAAAAACCAGTAATTTTACCTATACGGACCAAGTATTTTTAACGTTAGAGATATATCCCAACTGTCGCATACTTGTACCAGCCGGAAGCTACGGGTGAGCAATAATCCAACAAGTAAGTATTGGGAGACAAATTCGATGAAAAAATTAATTTGGGCGGTAATGGCTGCGGCAGCGCTCACATCAACTGGTTTCGCACAGGGTACGACGTACGATTACACTGGTGCTGGCAAGAACTTAAACGATGGCATCATGGATGGCGATGGCTTCACTACCGGACCTGGCCTGACTTCATTCACTATCAACGTGACAGATACAACGAATATCACAAACTTTAACTACGTGAGTTTGAAGAACCTGTCCCACACTTGGGCGTCTGACCTCAAGTTCGAGCTGAAGCACCTTCAAAGCGGTAAGTCTGTTGTTTTCCTGTCCGACCTCGGTGGCGCCGGTGACTTTGACGGCTCCTACAACATTGATGACATTTCGGTCGACTCGCTCATCGGTAACTATCCAGACGCCGGCGTTATACCTACTGGCACGTACCATGCCGAAACCTTCGATGGTCTCGCAAGTTTCAATATTTTTGAAGGAATGTCGGTTTTCGGAACATGGCAGCTCGATGTCTACGATCAGGCTGGTGAAGACACGGGATATCTTGGTGACTGGTCGTTTACGGTCAACGATAACGCCTACAACCCACAACCAGATCCGCAGGTAGTGCCTGAACCAGCAGAATGGGCAGGAATGGCGGTTCTTGGTCTAGGACTCGCAGGTATTGCCGTTCGCCGTCGTCGCATTGCCTAATAGCAAGCAAACAAGCAAATTGGATGTCCACCTGGTGCCGGAACCAAGGTGGACATTCAACATTTTCTTGGCGGCTATGTCTAATCCTGCGATAGCATCTGGGACGTTAGTTCGGGGCGTAGCGCAGCTTGGTAGCGTGTCTGAATGGGGTTCAGAAGGTCGCAGGTTCG
>JBJTQN010000127.1:0-6482 GCA_046075665.1 Armatimonadota bacterium
GCGGCGCCGATGCCGCGGCTGCCGCCGGCGATGAAAACGTGCTGTCCTGTAAGGTCAATCATGGAGGTGTATCTTTCTCGAGAGGTTGTTCAGATGCTAAGCGAAAGTCAACAAGACGTCAATTGTATTGTTGATACCGAAACGGCCATGTTCCCTAGTCGTAGGCCATCTGGCGATGGTCACCAAGAAGACGTCGCTGGCGGGGATTCGCTGTCTCCAGAAAGTGCGGTGCGAACTGGAAGCGGAGGAATGGAGAGAACTGCTGCGCGATAAAGCGATGCGAATAGTGCACCTGAAGCAGGTAGCGCGTTCTGTCTGATGTGTTTTCTGACCCTGTGTGCCAGATTTCAGAGCGGAAAAAGAGGACATCCCCGGCCTTACACAAAACGGGCTCGAGCTCTTTGCCCTGCCACACGGGGTTTTGCTCTTTCCCCCACACAAGGGCACGTCCCGATTTGTGTGAACCGGGTATCACCCACGTCGGTGCAAGGGAGACATCGAGATCATCCAGATAGTAATGTGCAGTGCACAGATAAATCGGAAGCTTTACGGTGCCGTTTAAAAGATACTCCTCAGGGACATCGATGAAAGTGCGGTCGGTATGTGGGCTCCAGCCATTGTGCCCCGGGCGGCTGCGCCAGGCTGATTCGCCAATAATGTGGCAATCCTGCCCCATGGTTGACTCGGCGAGGTCGATGAGCGGCTCTCGGTCGCATAGGTCAAGAAACCACTTGTCGCGGTTGAACACGTTCTTATAGTGGTCGGTAGCGCCGGTGAGGTGTTTATCCCATGCGAAGCCTGTGAGGTTATCAATGGCATCCCGAGTTCGCTTTACTTCATCCGGAGAGAGCACTCCCGGTATCAATGCAAAGCCATCTTCATGGAGAGCATCCGTCATTCCAGCGATGTCATCTTGGGCAAACGTCTTCTGCCTGTATTCAAAATCTGCCATTTCAACCTCACCAACCGATTGTGCACGGAAGAACTAACTCAAATATCGCCGAAATGAGAAATTATTACCAGAGCAATATCCGGGCAATATTGGACTACCCATTGAATCATCGCTTTACCTTCACGTGTGCATTGAGCCGTATTCCAACCAAATCAGGTGCATTCTTGCAGATACACCGAATTTAGGTGTGTGAAACCCTGAACGTTAGCGTGGTAGGACTTCATTCCCTGCATCACGAACATAAAATACGAGTTTAGTTATGCATCCAGAATCACCGCCATCGAATCAACTAGTTGTCCACGACTTCGCAAGTCTCCAAAGCGAAGCCGTCGGAACGTGTGCCAGCCTTGGCTTGCAGCTGGTTGTCCTCTCCGATGTCGTTGCGGGGGATGCCGGCGCTATCACCCGGCATCACAGGGATTTCTTCTCGCTCTATGTCGCCCGTCGCGGCTCGGGCAATCACCTGATTGATGGAAAGTCATACTCTGTCGTTCGCGGGGATGTCTTCGTGATGTGGCCTGGGATGGAGCACTGGTTTGATGGTGGGGATGACCTTTGGTTTGACACAATTCATTTTCAGGCGGAAATGTTTGATGCACAGACACAGGACATTTTGGCAAAAATGGCCGGATTCTCTGCTTTGATGCTTGCCGACAGTGCACCGGATTCCAACTACCGCTTTGGTGGCCGCTGGCTCCACCTGACGCCTGTTGCATATGAGCAGGTCAGCACGTGGATGAGTGAAATCCGGGATGAGTGGCGCAGTGGAACTCTGGACGGGATGCTTGTCTGCAGGGCGACATTCCTGCGCCTCCTAGTTTTCCTCGCGCGTGCGCGGGCTAAGTCTGCACCAACGGATGCCGCCATCCACAAGGCAGGACATGCGGCTACGGTTGCCGCGGCGATCCGCTATATGGAGGATGGCTTTGCGGGTCCGCTACGCATCGAGCAAGTTGCAAGTGCCGTCTTTCTATCGCCGGACCGCTTTACCGAAGTGTTTAGCGCTGAGGTCGGGATGACGCCGCGGGCCTACGTCCGCCGATTGCGTGTAGAGCGTGCGGTCAGCCTTTTACAGACCACTGAGCTAACGCTTGCGACGGTTGCGGAGCAAAGTGGATTTGCAGATGCCGCGCACCTTTCACGTGTTGTGCGTGAGGTGACGGGAGACACACCGCGAACCGTACGCCTGAAGGCCCAGCAGAGCGCCGGACGCGGGCGACTCGTGCTAGAATCGCGGAATGGAGACACAACGCCTGTGGCCTGAAGGCCGTATGCCCCTTTCCCTCGGTAATGGCAAAGATGCCGTTCCGACGCTCACGGTTTATAAACCTGCAAAGCCAAATGGCAATGCCGTTGTTGTTTGCCCCGGTGGCGGCTACGGCGGACATGCGCCACACGAAGGCGAGCCGATTGCCAAGTGGCTGAACACCCTCGGCTTGACGGCTCTCGTTGTAACGTACCGCCTCGGCACGCAAGGGTATCGCCACCCGGCACCATTACTTGATGCGCAGGAAGCAATTCGGCAGGCCCTTGGGATGGGCCTCAAAAAGGTCGGCATCCTTGGCTTTAGCGCCGGTGGGCACCTCGCAAGCACGGCAGCAACCCACTACACCGCCGATTGCCGCCCGGATGTCGCAGTCCTTGTCTATCCCGTCATCGATATGAACGGTCCGTACACCCATGTCGGCAGCCGCAATAATCTCCTCGGTGATAAGCAGACCATCGCCTTGAAGCTGAATCTGTCCAACCACTTAATGGTCACCAAGGATACGCCGCCGACATTCCTGATGCACACATACGATGACACCGTTGTTCCGGTTGAGAATAGCCTGTTGTTTGCGCAAGCGTGTGCTGAGCACAAAGTGCCATTTGCGCTTCAGGTTTATGAAAAGGGAGCGCACGGAGTCGGGCTGGGATCGGCATCCGCGCCAGAGACATTTGAGTGGCCAAAGGCGTGTGCGGAGTGGTTCAAAGCCCGCGGGATGGTCTGAAACTAGCTATAGCTCCCAAGCGATACCGTAGTAGAAGTTGTGCTCCCGGACATACGCCGGTAAGCCCGCCAGTGTTGCCTCCACAATACTGTCCGGGATCGACCCAAGCGGTACTCCAGCTGCGAGTAGCGATTGTTCGAGTCGCTTTGCATCATTGTTCTGCAGTCGACTGATATGAAATATTCCGGGACCGACGAGGTCTCCGTGCGGCAGACCGTGCCCCATAGCGTTTTCAACGGAGTACGCAAAAGCGTGCTCGCTTCCCTCTTCTGGACGGGGATGCCCAAGCTGATTACAAAGCTGCACTTCAAGGGCAAGGCAATCTAGGAGGACTTTTAGTCCGCCATGATCCCCGGTGCCTGCTGCCGCACAGGCATCATGGCATGCATCCAACAATGTCGCTGCGGTTGCAGCCGCCCATCGGCTGTATTGCGTCCCCGGTGCATTTCGTCCACGTTCATGACTTAGTTGCCAGTCCCACGTGCCAGTCGCGATTGACAAAACATCGCACACACCCGCTGCGCGGACGCTCGGGGGCGCAGCGCCAATGACATCGAAATCGATCCATAACTCACTCGGCGGCGGAGTTTCCACGTAACGAACTATCCCGTTTTGACGGTACCCAGCTGCCGCAGTGAAAAACGCATCCACACTGAGTGCGGTTGGCATACCCGTTACAGGTAATCCGAGGCGGTTACCAATGTACTTCGCAGCATCATGAACCAAACCTCCACCAACGGCGAGGATAGACTCTGCACCATCGACTGGGATGGTCTCAATTACATCGTCCCAAGAACTGATGGTGGCTTCAGTGACATTAACCCTCCACGCGGGAACGGTCAGCCCGCGAATATTGTGATGGACAGCATCCCAAACCTGCTGATCGGTGATGACGCCGACGGGGCCCTTCGGCTCCCACAGGGAAAGAGGAGCAACGATCGTCCGAGGTAGCGAAGGAATATGGTTCATGATGAACATGTTATGTACATCAAGTGTTATTTCCTGAATATTGAGCGGGATGTGTTGGTTAAGTTGACTTGTTAATCGCGTGTAGTTCTCGGTTTGGCCTCGTTTGTAAAACATAACTCAGGGCGAGCCTGGCATACGCTCAAACGTTGACGCCAGTTCCTGGTGGTCGCATGTCGGGTAATTTCGCAAAGTATGGTTCACAATACACTATGGACTTCATACCGTTGGCTGAGAAAATTGCAAAAGTCATAGGCAGGGAATGCAGTGTCCTAACGTCTGCTTACGGTTCATGTACATATCGCTTTGAGAGCATTCAACATCCCGTTTCGTTCGAACAGTGGTTGTCACAGTTGTGCCGTTTACTTACCGAATTCCGGTTTTCCGCGCGTTCAGTGAACGAGACCTCTCATCTGTCTCAGATGGGACAGCGCCGGCTTTATGGTGCAACTTGTCTTTCGTTCTCTCCTGAACTCCCGCTACTAGCCATGTCTTGCTTCGAACAGATGTCGACTTGCCCAAGCCGCAGCTTGATGCCGGATGGCTATGGCAACATCCAACGCCACCTCAGACTGCCGCATTTTTGCTGTCGCAGGTACCAAACTTCGTGATCATCAATGCGCTTCGCTGCACGGATTTCCGCTGTCATTCGCAGGTCGCTTTGTCTCCGCAACCCGGTCTAAATGTGCTGGTCGGAGAGAACGGGCAGGGTAAAACCGCTCTCCTCGAGGCGCTGTACACGCTTGCGACGAGCAAAAGCCACCGCTCACATAAGGACACCGATCTGATCCGTTTTGGGCAGTCGCTGGCGCGCATCGGTGCGGATGTTCACCGTGATGCTCTGGGGCGCTCCCGCTCCCTCGACCTTGTTTTTGCCCGTCCTGGTGCCGAGGGGACAGGCGGGGAACGTAAAAGCGCTATCATCGATGGCCAGCGCTCCCAGCGGGTTGCCGAGCTGCTTGGCCATTTGAACACCGTGTTGTTTTCAAGCACGGATCTCGCGATTGTGCAGGGCGAGCCGGATGAACGCCGACGGTTTCTCGATTACGAATTGGCACAAGCAAGCCCGCGCTATGCGATTATGCTCGGGGCATACCGGCGCATTTTGAATCAGCGGAACGAGCTGCTTCGGAGTATTCGCCACGGGGATGCGGGCTCGGAAACGCTGGATGTCTGGACGCAGCAGCTGTGCGATTTTGGTGGCAAGGTGATGTCACGGCGTGCGGCATTTTTAGCGGGGCTTGGGCCACGCGCGACGGATATCCATCAGAGCCTTGCGGGAGACCGCGAGCGTCTCATTTTGAAGTACGCGCCGTGCGTTGCTTTTGATGATGCATCCCCGGATGGCATTAGTGCAGCACTTACAGCGCAGTTTGAGCGCATTCGCGGCGGTGAGCTTGCACGCGGGACAAGCCTGAGTGGGCCGCAGCGGGATGACATCGATATACAAATGACGACCCCCGGCGGCGAGGTTGTGGATGTTCGGACCTTTGGGTCTCAGGGGCAGCAGCGGACAGCAGCGCTTGCATTGCGCCTTGCCGAGGAAGAGCTGTTGCAGGAGTGGGTGGGCGAGAGCCCGATTGTCCTATTGGATGATGTCCTGTCCGACCTCGATGTTTTGCGACGTAGTCGAATTTTCACACGCTCGCGCACGGGTGCGCAGACATTTATCACGACCACCGATTTGAGCTCGCTTCCGCAGAGTCTTGTTGCGGATGCCAAAGTGTGGCGGGTGACCCCTGAGGGAGTGGAGAGTTGATGGCAACCTGGATTGAAGTGAATGCTCTGTGCGACGCGGGTTTCCCGGTGATGGATGACATTCATTACTGGGATGGCAATTCGCTTGGACCGTATAGCCCTGCGGTGCGGTCGGCGGTGGATGCTGAGCTAAATCGCTGGCAGGAACACGGAATCGGAGGCTGGACCGATGGCCCGGATGGCTGGTTACATCTGCCAGGCAAGCTTGCAGCAAGGCTTGAAGCACTCCTTGGGGCTGCAAGCGGGACAATTGCCGTAACCGGATCGATTACGACGAATCTACTTAATGTGTTGCTTACGCTGCACCGCCCGGGGACGGGAATGGCCATCGATGCGCAGGCATTTATGAGCGACAGGATTGTGGCGGAGAGTATTGCGGAAGTGACAGGGATGTCAACTGATGATATCCAGATTGTCCACGCGACCAATGGGCGCCTCTACGAAACCGATTCCATCATCACCAACCTGCCCCGAGGCGGGACGGCGCTGCTACCGGTGGTGGTGTACACGACGGGGCAGCGGCTTGACATTCGGGCTATTCAGGCAGCGGCGAGCGATGTCGACTGTATGGTGGTCTGGGATGCGGCACATGCAGTGGGTGTTGTGGCAGATCTTGGGTTGGATGTCGTGGATGCAATGGTTTGGTGTCACTACAAATGGATGAATGCTGGGCCGGGAGCGGTTGCCGGGTTGTTTGTGCATCCAAGGCATTTGGACCGCTTGCCTGCATTGCGTGGGTGGTTTGGGGTTGACCAGCCCCGGATGTTTGATCCATCGGGTGTGTATGTGCCGGCACCGGGTGCTGCGCGATTCCA
>JBJTQN010000128.1:0-10831 GCA_046075665.1 Armatimonadota bacterium
ATGGTACTGCTCAAGAATATGCACCTCACTCCCAGGCTCCGGCGGCGCCATTCCAAGGCGTTCCCGCAGACTGGTGAGTTTGGCCGTACTCCAATGAACGAGGCGCGTGGAGGTTCCACGTATCTTGGTCGTGATCATCACCCACATGCGTTCTGTATGTGGATGGCCGGCGGCGGGATGAAGCAGGGTTATGTCCACGGCGAGACCGATGAGCTTGGCTATAAGGTCGCAAGTGGGAAAGTCACGATTCGTGACCTACAGGCAACCATCCTTGATGCAATGGGTCTCGACCCCTACCGTTTGCGGTTCCCGTATCAGGGACTGGATCAGCGGCTGATCGGACCAACGAACGAAGGTCAGGTCCAGACCGCACTGTATCGATAAAGGGCCATTGCATGTGTCGGCAGGCTAGACATCCCAGTCTTTGGGATCACCTGCCGGTACGGGATTGATGCCTTTACTGACTTGCTTGCGCTTGCTTTGAGCCATCAGGTCCAACAGGGTGCCCGCATACACAAAGATTGCAACACCAATGGCCGCGAGGTGCATTGTGTGGGTTTGCTGTGCCTGCGATGCAATCGTTTTGCTCACCCGTGTCTTTGCGTTCGTGTCAATTTGTGGAGCTTCACGTGTCGCAATCGAAATAGAAACCGCGGTGATAAATGCTGCCAGCAGCGGAGCACCTTTTGTGAACTGTTTGAGGAGCAGGTGACCCGCCCCCGGGAGTACCAGCGAAATGCCCGTCGCAACTGCAAGCTGGTTTTGCGCTTCCTCAATGTCGAGGACCGGCGTGGCAGATATCCCCAGCTTGTTCATCGCTTCTTCATCCGCGATCTGCACGGTCATCTTGCCGACTTTGGTCTCACTGGATGTCCGCTTTGGGTCAGCCGCATGTGCGCGACGGTAGTGATCAAGCGCGGTCTCCCAGCGCTGCTCGCTGGCATCCAAATCACCGAGGAGCTCATGAGCAGGCGCTATCAACGCACTTGGGACGTTGGTGTACGTGTCGATAACGGCACGCAGGTTTTTACGCGCATCTGTGTACTGAGCACGTACCCGCTGCAGATTAGCCTGCGCAATTTGTCGGGTTATCTCCTGCTCGGCGGTAAACAATGCCGTCCCTTCGAGCATCGGCTTTTCGCTAACGAAACCATCCGCCACTACTTCGGCGCTTTGAGCCTCTGTGATCGACACCGGCTCGTCAACCGGTTCAACGACTTCAGTCGCAATCGCCTCCGGTACCACCTCCGAAGTTGCTACGGGATTCAGCGGAAGGTCACTATCCGATGTCAGCTTCGTCGCGCATTGACTGCAAAAGTTGGCGTTTGGGAGATTCACTGCTGAACAAGCGGCGCAGACGCGCGGGCGCGTGCCTCCACAGCTGCCACAAAAGCGGTCACCTATGCCAAACAACCGCCCACACGATGTGCAGGGCGGTTGCTCTTCAAATGTCGAATTCACGTGAGATTCGCTCATGATTGCCTTTGGACGGCACGCATCACGTGCCATGTTCCGTTAGTCCTCGTCAGGCTCATCCACCGGGGCAACTTCTTCATCCGCAAGGCGGAAAAAGGTCTCGGTCCCTTCGGAATCGTCGTCGTCTTCCTCATCATCCCAATCATCCAGCTCATCATCCGACCAGTCAGCCTCGGTCGGAAACTCGCCGAACTCATGTGAGCTGGATGCATCGTCGTCTTCGTCCTCATCGTCATCCCAGTCATCATCCACCGGACTTACGACGACAGGTTCATCACGTGGGTCACGCACTGGAGGCTGGTTTTCAGCGGTAGGTGCCAGCACCCGATCAAGAGGATAGCTTGGGAGCGAATCCGGGCTCGGCGGGAGGGCACCCTTCGGTTGAACGGTGGTCCAGAAGTCCTCCAGCTTGTAGCGGGCACGGGCCTCTTCACTCATGATGTGGAGGATGACATCGCCGAAGTCCACCAGCACCCACTCCGCGACTTCCTCACCAGAAACGGATGGTTTGGTCATGTTGTGGTCATCCACCATCTCGAGTACGTGCTCAGCGATGGCGCGGATATGCGGGACGGCAAGGCCGGTGCAGATAATAAGGAAGTCTGCGATGTTTACTTTGTCACGCAGGTCAATGACAACCGGGTTTTCTGCCTTGCGGTCATCAATTGTTTCGAGAATAAGGTTTTTCTTCTCTTCGGATGGAATTTGCTGTTTAGCCACTCTGTGCCCTTTTGGTCAATGGAAAATGTCGCGCAGCACCTGCGACATTATGTGTTTACGATTCTGTGAGATATTGCAATTCTACCGGAAAGCCTGTCCATCGAACGAAAAAGATTCCGGAAGCCATCTGCATACGGGTTTCTACTCATCCACGCCGTATCCATACAGCTCGCGCACACGTATCTCGGACAATACATTTGGGTCGAGAAGTAAGCTTACATCTGCTCCAGATGCCAATGCATCACGCACCGCTGTGCTGCTGACATCTACGGGCTCGGGTGTTTCAAGTGCATCCGTCACCACCTGCCAATCCGCCGGAAGCTGGCTGATAATCGTCGCCACGCTTGGAAATCCCGGACGGTCAAAGGCTGCGATGCGAACATTCTCACGGATTGTATCTGCCTCTTTAAAGGATGAAATTCCGGACAAAACATCCGCTCCGCAGAGAAACCACAGCTTTGCCTCCGGGCCCGTCAGACGCCTGGCGTCAAGCACCGTCTCAAAGGTGTAGCTGGGACCCGGACGATCTGCTTCCACCGTCCAAACCGCCATATTGGCGCTGTTTCTTGTTGCGGCATCCGCCAGCGCAACGCGTATCGGTGCGGGAGTGACCTGACTCTGATCTTTCCACGGCGAGACTTGGTTCGGGATCCAAAGGGTAAGGTCAGCACCCAGCGCCGTTGCCGCCAGCGCAGCGATTACCGAGTGAGCCCGCGTTGGTGGGTCAAAACTGCCCCCAAAAAGCACTATGCGGGACTTGTTTGCAAACAGCGCATCAGGTGTACTCAATGCTTACGCATCATCATCCGTATCAAATGGCCCCGCCTGCTCATCCTGCTTGATGATCGCAAGCTGGTAGGCATTAATGGCTGAGAAGACCCTAAGGAATAGCGGAATCCAGATGGTGAACGACCAGCTGGGTAAGAAGGCCATCGCCGCGATACCCGCAAACAGCCAAGGAAGCCCTTTTTTGTGTTCACCGATTAGCATGTGCCCAAGCCCGGGCATCAGGAAGGACAGAAACGCAACCAGAAACGGGTTTCCAGCAAGACCGGATGCCGGATAGAAGCTTGCGTACGGTTCAGATGTGACCGTTTGATGTGTCCCGTTTGTTTCGTTTGACCTCGCGCTACCCCGGGACTCATGTATGCGATTGATTTGCCGCACGGTTGTACGGGTGTCACGCACACCACCGCGCCCGCCGGGTGTTGACGGCTGTGGGTGATGACCCGTGAGGCTGGCGACATAGCCGGCGGGAAAGTCAGTGCCACACTTCATACAAAACGTAAAGCGTGTACTCGTTGTGCGCTGGCACTTTGGGCAAATCACTTCTACTGCTGGGGTGGCAGTGGGTTGCGGTAGGGTCGCCGCTGCCGCAGTTGGAGCCGCCGGGCGCCGGGAAGTCCGACCAGTTTCCTGTAACGGATGTCGGCGGCCTCGAGTATCAACAGGCGCAGGTGAGGCATTACGGTTACGTCGTGCCTGCTCTTCAGCAAGCTGCGGAGGTAACGGGATGCTGCCAGGCGTGGAGCGTCGCGCTAGCGGGATGTCCTCTGCGCGGCTTGAGCCCATCACCTGCTCGAAAATCTCATCATCCACTGGCGAAGGATCTTGAATGGATATCGTGGACTCTACCGTGTCTTCAGCCCGTGCCACGTTCGTATCAACGACATCGTTAGTTGCTTCGACAGCAGTTTCATCACTAATGTCATCGGAGACAGTCGGTTCAATGTTCTCCTCAGTCATATCAAATGCAGGCGCAGTGGGCCGCACGGCTAGTTCATCCCCTAAATCAAAGAGCGCAACCGCTTGCGGTGCTGGTGCTTCCTGAACATCGGGTGTCGCTGCGATCAATGGTTGTTCTGATGCTTCATCTGTGTCCGCCGTGATGGCATGCGACGCAACATCATCGGTAACAACCTCCGTGCTTACGTCATCCGCGCTGGAACCTTCGATGGCACAACCAGCGTCAATATCGGATGCTGCCGAATCAGTGACGGTGACATCTTCAACCACGACCTCATCGGCTGGCGATTCAGTCGAGGGCTTTAGGGATGTCATTTCGGGGCCGTTTTCCATGGGATTTCACTGTCTCGCGGGTGAGGCGATTGTAGCATGATTGATACGCGTGGCTCACGGCATTCGTTCCGTCGCAAGCCACGCAAACCTATCAATTCCGAAACATTTGGTAGTGAAACCTATGCAAGAATTGGCTTGATGACCTTTGCTCCTTCAACGCCCGTCAGCTTGGCATCGAGGCCCTGGAACTTGAAACTGAATGCATCGTGATTGATACCAAACTGATGCAGCATCGTTGCGTGGAGATCATGCACCGTTGTCACGTTCTCGACCGCCGCGTAGCCGAGGTCATCCGATGCGCCGTAAACCATCCCACCCTTAATGCCGGCGCCTGCGAGCCAGACCGTCATCGCCTTGTTGTGGTGATCTCGCCCGGAGCCACCCTGTGACATCGGAGTGCGGCTAAACTCGCCCGCCCACACGATCAGGGTGTCCTCAAACATCCCGCGGCGCTTCAAATCCGTGATCAACGCCATACACGCGCGGTCGATTTCTTCGCCTTTGAAGACGATTTCATTCTTGATGCCGCCATGGTGGTCCCAGTCTTTGTGATACAGCTGAATGAACCGCACACCCTTTTCAGCAAGCCTTCGTGCGAGGAGACAGTTGCTCGCAAAGCTGCCATCCCCTGGAGTACACCCGTACAGCTCCAATGTCTCTTTGGATTCTTTGGAGAGGTCCATCAGGTCAGGCACGCTTGCCTGCATCTGGAATGCAAGCTCATATTGCGCCACGCGTGTCGCGACTTCCGGGTCATCTACGAATGTATTGTGATGTTTATTCAGGGCATTAATGGCTTGAATGTCCATCCCCTGGCGGTCCCTTGTAACGCCCTGCGGGTTAGTGAGATAGAGAACTGGATCACCTTTACCGCGGAGCTGGACGCCCTGGTACTTGCTTGGGAGGAAGCCGCTCGACCACTGACGCGCGGCGATGGGCTGGTTTTGGCCGCCGCGTCCAAGGGATGTCAGCACGACAAATCCGGGCAGATCCTTGGCGGAATTTCCAAGGCCATAGGTCAGCCACGAGCCCATGCTTGGCCGGCCTGCGATTTGCGACCCGGTGTTCATAAACATGTGGGCTGGGTCGTGATTAATGGCATCGGTTGTCATCGAGCGAATCAAACAAATGTCATCGATCACTGACCCAATCTTCGGGAATAGTGAGCAGATTTCGATTTGGTTTTTACCGAATTTCTGAAACGGATGCTGAGGGCCAAAGCAGATCAGTGGCGCGCCTTGCAGCTGGGCGATTTGCTGACCCTTTGTCATCGATTCCGGCATCGGCTTGCCGTTCATCTCAGCAAGCTTTGGTTTTGGGTCAAAGGTTTCAAGGTGGCTTGGTCCGCCGGCCATACTCAGCCAGATCACCCGCTTGGCTTTGCCTCGACCGCTCAGCGCCTTACTTCCGGCGAGCGCACCACCCGTCTGAGGGCTGACTACGCCTGCGACGCCAGGAAGTCCCAAAGATGCCAGCGCAACGAGGCCGAGACCCTGTGTTGTCCGTCCAAGAAGTGCACGCCGCGTCATCTGCTGGGCTTCTGCCTGCTTCAGCTCATCCTGAATATTGATTGGTTGGCTCATTGTCGTGTAATCGTTTCGTGGAGATTAATGAGGATACGTGCGATGTGGGACCAGGTCGCAAGCTCTGGTTTGTCACTGCCATCCGGGACTTGCGCAAAGCCTGTTTTCAAGTAGGCATCCGCCGCCGCGGGGTCTGCCTTGTAGCTCGCTAGATGCTTTTCATAGACACCGCGTAGCGTCGCGAGCTCGGCTGGTGCGGGATTGCGCTGCAGCGCTGTTTGGAATGCCCATGTGATGCGCTCCGTAGTTCCACCCTTTGCTTCCTTCTGGATACGGGCGCCAAATGCGCGTGCCGCTTCCACATACGTCGGATCGTTCAACAAAACGAGGGCCTGCTGCGGAATATTAGAGCGGTTACGCTCTGCGGTACACTCCTCGCGGCTTGGGGCATCGAATGCCAGCATGCTCGGATGTAAGAAGCTGCGTTGCCACCATGTGTAGAGCCCGCGGCGCCATTGGCTCTCGCCCTTATCAGCCACCCAATCACGTACAGGGAAATTGAGGTTTTCCCAATAGCGCTCAGGTTGGTAGGGCTTCACGCTTGGTCCACCGATTTTCGGGACGAGGAGCCCGGCGATTTGCAATGCGGTGTCACGGACCTCTTCTGCCTCTAGGCGTGGGCGACTTTGACGCGCAAGCTCACGGTTCTCCGGGTCACGTGTCATCAGGGCCTTACTCGCCATTGACACTTGCTTATACGTCGCTGATGTCACCATCAACCGCACCATGTGCTTGGTATCCCAGCCGCTCTCTCGGAACTCGACGGCCAGGTAATCCAGAAGTGCAGGGTTGGTTGGAGGAGCACCTTGTGCACCAAGATCATCAAGGACTTTGCTAATCCCATTGCCGAAGAACTGCTTCCAAGTACGGTTCATCACCGTGCGTGCGGTCAGCGGGTTCTTTGGGCTGAGAATCCAATCTGCGAGGTCGAGGCGGGTCAGCTTGTCTTTCTTCGGCAGGCCAAGCGTTCCGAGGAAGGCTGGCGTAGCCGGTGCAACAACCTCACCTGTTTCATCCAGAAAGTTACCCCGTGGCAGTATGCGTACCGTTCTTGGTGTCTTGTTCTGTACGGTAACCAGACAGCGGGGAAGCATTTGCTCCAGCCGCGCTCGCTCGGCCTGAGCGCCTGCCAGCTCATCCCGCAGGGATGCCATTTCCGGAGCACTGGCCACGAAAGCATCTGCCAGCATTTTGTTTTGCTCGGACGTTCGCTTTTCAGCTGTGGTTTCGGCGATCGATGCTACTGCTAGGTCACTTTTGGTGATGGAGCGCAGCCAGGGGGCGGCACTTGTCGTAGAGACACGGAAGCAGCCGAGATTATGGTCTGTGCTGTGATTGTTCTCAATGGTGATGCGAAGGGTGGCACCTGCCGGCATCGTGAGTGGGTCAGTGAGGCCCAGGACCATTGTGTGCGCTTTGCCCGTCTCAGGCAAAATAGCCCAGCCGAGGTAAGGAAGCGTTGCATCATTGTCGATGGCGTGGAGTGCACCCCAGCGCTTTCCAGGGATGTCATCTCCAGCGAACAACGTCTGCTCTAGGCTTGCGGCGGCGTGGTTGAACTTAATCGTTCGTCCCAGCGTGCCATCTGGGAGGACGACTTGCCCCTTGACCTCCGTGATGACAAAGTTACCGTTTCCTGCCCTCCCGGGACCGTTTTGTGGCAGGGATGGATCGGGCAAGGCTTCGATGCGGATGCCAGTTACACGGTCGCGCACAGGGATATCAACGTCGTACACCCCTTTGGCATTGTTTGGTCCACTGGCGAGAATCGAGTTGTCTGGCCGAACCGTCAGAACGATGTCGCCATTTGAAGTCGCCTTTGTGGGAGGTGTTACTGTCCAACCGGATGACGGAGTATCACGTGCGACAGCAATCTTGAAACACCCAAGATTGTGGTCATTGCTATGCGTTTGTTCAATCGCGAGCTGGAGGTGACCGCCATCCGGGATGATGACGGATTCCGCAAAGCTCACGACCAAATGGTGCGCCTGACCGGCATCCGGCAGGATTGCCCATCCGGGAATACCACCGCGCGTATTGTTGTCGATTGCATTCAGAGCGCCCCAGCGCTTCTTTATCAGATCATCCCCTGCATAAAGGGTCTGCTCAAAGGATGCATCCGCATTTATGAACAAAGGACTCGCGGTTACTTTTCCACTGGCATCGATGATGTTAGCGCGGACTTCCGTGACGACAAAGTTTCCATTTCCAGCCCTTCCTGGGCCGCGTTGGGGAAGGCTGGCATCCGGAAGCGCCTCGATGCGCACACCGCGAATTGCTCCTCGTGCCGGAATGTCGAGGGAGTAAACATTCTGTGCATTGTTGGGGCCGCTTGCAAGCACCGACTTGTCAGGGCGGACCGTGAGGACTACACCGTCTTTTGCGGTTGCCTTGGTCGGGGCGATGACTTCCCAGTTTTGCTCGACTTTTCGGATGTCCTTGAGGCTGGCTTCCCAGCTTGAACGGCTACCAGCTAGTAGGGTTGCCCCATTTTTCACTTTGGAATCTGCGGCTGCGATGCGAGCATCCACCGCAGCGATTGCCTTTTCGTTTGCTTCATCGACAACCGGCATCCCGGGCTCGCGTGCGGCGATAATGCCTTCCTCGATATCGGAAAAGAATGCCCCGAGGGTATAGAAGTCGCGTGTCGAAATTGGATCGAACTTATGATCATGGCATTGCGCACAAGCAGTGGTCTGTCCGAGCCAAACGGTGCCGACAGCACGGACGCGGTCCGTCAGGTAACGGGCTTCATAGTCTTTTGCCTGTGCGCCACCCTCTTCCGTTGTCAGGAGCAGGCGGTTGAAGGCAGAGCCGACCTTTGTTTCCTGATTGGCACCCGGGAGGAGGTCGCCGGCAAGCTGTTCGCGTGTAAAGCGATCAAATGGCTTGTTGGCGTTGAAGGCCTTGATAACGTAGTCACGGTACGGGTAGATGTTGCGCGGCGTGTCGGAGTGGTAGCCGATGGTGTCTGCAAAGCGGACCACATCCAGCCAGTGCTGCGCCATTTTTTCACCGTAGTGCGGGCTTGCAAGCAGCCGGTCAACGAGGTTTTCGTAGGCCATCGGCGATTTGTCAGTGATGAATGCCTGAACCTCCGCATAGGTCGGTGGGAGACCTGTCAGATCAAAGGAAAGTCTGCGGATGAGGGTTCGTCGGTCGGCTTGTGGGCTTGGCTGTAGACCGATTTCGGCAAGGCGGCGTTGTACCAGAAAGTCGATGGGATGTTTGCCTTTAGGAACCGCGGGCTTTACGGGGAGCTCATAGGCCCAGTGCTTTTGGTAGGCTGCGCCTTCGCCAATCCAGCGCCGTAAGGTTTCCTTTTGCGCCACTGTCAGGGATTTATGAAAGTCAGCAGGTGGCATCGCCAGAGCATCGGATGTAGGCTTTGCAATTCGCTGGGCGAGCTGGCTGGCGACGATATCACCCGGGATGACGGCGCGGTTTGGTTGATCGAGGCGGAGGTTAGCCTGCCGTTTGTTTTTATCAGGACCGTGACAGGCAAAGCAGTTATCGGAGAGGATTGGCCGGATGTCTCGGTTGAAGATGATTTTGGATGTCTGCCTGGCGGGTGCAGCGAGGCTGATGCCAAGCGCGATGGTGCCAAGGAGCGCGGTTGCGAGCGGTTTTGTATATGTCATATTGGGTGACCGGTAAGCAAACGGGAATGAAAGTGCCGCAGGCGCAACGGTGAACCTGCGTATTGATATCTATTATGCCAGCAATGCAGGGTTCGTGTAACCCGATAATAGGCAAATCAGCTTGCGATTCGCCTGGTTAGCTGCTTGCCAAGACGAATCATCGGGGCCTCGATGAAGCGGTGTAACAACCAGGATGTCAGCAATAAAACGGGAAGAGTTCCCAGTGTTGTAAGCCAGACATTGCCTGTCTGTTTTTTGAGCGGTTCGGCGATGAGAATCAGCAGCGTTCCGTGCATCAGATAAATGCCATACGACCAGTCGCCAAGCCATCCTAAAACGCGCATAGCGATATTGGATTTCTCAAACATTGCCCGCTTTGCCCAGCAGACCACAAAGATTCCAATCGCGAGCAGATACGACGTGATGTACCGGATGCCTTCATCCCCGTAACCAAGCAGGCTTGCCGGAACAAGCATGATTAGTGTGCTGATGACAGCCCGTTTGTCATCCCTGGATGTTGTTTCTCCGCGTTCGCTTGCCCGCAATGTATCGGCCATCCACATTAAGGACATCGCTATAAACATCGCCACCGGAAGAGGCTTATGCGTGACATAACGCCCTGCGGCGCAGACAAGCGTCAGTAGCATCAAGGTTAGCTGAATGTGCCAGCGGCAGGTCAGGAGCTTTCGCCACGCAAGTAACGCCGCCACGATGTAAAACACCAGCTCGATTTGCAGCGTCCAGAAGACACCAATCATGTCCTGCTGTCCGATGAACTTCTGAAACATCGTGATATTTGCGACCAGGTTGAATGCCGTAGGCAGGTTCGCTGTCATCCCGAGAGAGATGAGGACAACGAGACGGCTGGCGATACTGACCCAGTAGGCAGGATAGAGCCGGAAAATCCGGTGGATGGTGAAGTCCCTGATGGTCGCTCCAGGCTTGGTTAGCGTGCTGGGAATCAGGTAGCCCGAGACGCAGAAGAACACTGCGACGGCAATTTTTCCAAGATCGATGGCGCCGAGGAAGAACCACCATGTGAGGGAGCCTTGCGGTATCGGCTTCTCTGGATAGCCGATAAATGTGTGAATCTGCTGATGAAACACATAGACAAGCACCGCCGCCAGCCCACGGAGGACATCGATAAATGCCATCTTCCGTGCCGCAACTTTGGTTGTCTCATCCATAGCGATACCTTAGCACGCCGTTTAGGCAAAGCGCACATTTGGTGGGATGACTAAGAATGCATCCAATTGGTCCCATAAACAGGTTCATCGTAAGCCAATACGATGTTGGAGATACGGTTCCCGTACCCACATCACACCCGCCCGA
>JBJTQN010000129.1:0-19658 GCA_046075665.1 Armatimonadota bacterium
CCATTTGGCCCGTAGCCCTTGAGTGGACGCTTATCAGTCCCCAGAGCACGATAGTTTTCCCTAAACCCTCCGAACACATCAAAGGATTCCAAAGCAAATCCAGGAGGATCGATTTTGACGTGACAATCACGGCACGCCGGCTCAGATGTGTGTTTCGCAAGCTGTTGACGAATCGTAGTCGCACCACGGATATCCGGTTCGACAGCGGGAACTGCCTTTGGTGGAGGCGGTACCGGGAGACCCATAATCCGCTCGGTTACCCATGCACCTCGTACGATTGGAGATGTCGTCGTTCCGTTTGCAGTTACCTTCAGCACACCCGCCATCGTTAGGAAGCCGCCGCGCATGGAGTCCTTGTCGAGAGAAACGCGTTGAAACTTGGCACCGTAGACATTTGGAATGCCGTACAAGGTCGCAAGCCTTCCATTGACGTGAACGTAATCAGCCTCAACGATTTCCCTCGATGGACGATTTCGCGCAATCATATCCAGAAAGGTAACCCGTGCTTCGTCAATGGATGACTCTACAAGGAGGTCATCCAGGTAGTAGTCGACGTACAGAATCTCATCCGGTGACACAATCGGTGCCTTTCGGAGATCCAACCAGTAGTCGAGAAAAGCATCGACAAATTGATTTGCCCGCTGATCCGACACGAGCCGCACGGCTTCGGCTAATAACACTGCGGGTTTCGACAGCGTTCCAGCTGATGCCTTTGCTCGTAGGTCCGCATCCGGCTCTGTATTCCATAGAAAGTAGGAAAGTCGGTGCGCAAGCGCCGGGCTGTCCAGCTGCCCAGGTTTTTCCTCAAGCGTTACAAATGCTGGAGCGCACAGCACAGCGGAATAGGCAGTCAGTTGAGCATCCGTGAACGACAACCCTGCATCGCGGGTCTTTGCAGCCAGCTTGACATATGGCGCAATATCCGTATCGGTGACCGGACGTCGCCAAGCTCTACGCATGAACTGCCTGATAAGGAATTGACTATCTCTTTCCGTATCGAAAGGCGTCACATCCACTTTGCCATCAACCATCCGCATCGGGAGCTTGCCAAACAAGAGCTGATGCCCAGCGGTTGGAAAATTGTCGACAATTGGTCCTTCCACTTCCATCCAGCGGAATGCAACCGCCGGCTGCCCTTCCTTGGTGGCGTGGGGGTTTCGCCATCCGATAATTTCGAGTTTATTGTCTCGAAGACGTTCGAAACAAGGCGGCCTTGACCGGAAGAAGCGGGCTGGGTCAGGGCGAATCGTCTCCCCTGTGCGGAGCCAGACTTCCATTTCGACCGGATGGTTATCTTTAGAGCTGCGTTCTGGGACGAGATCAAAGGTCCCAAGGCGTCTAAGTTGTCTTGGATACGCTTCGGCATACACCGTTACTGGTTCGATCGTACGCCCAAGTGCAGCCTTATCTCGGTGCGGCCTAAACCATAAGCGCTCGCTTTCTGGGAGCGTCCAATAGGAGTAACCGCTGAACTTCAGGCGGTATTTACCTGCCTGTGGCGCATGAAATCTGTCAAACTTAGGCTCGATCGGTTCGTATGCGCTACAAACATAAGCAACGGCTTCCTCAGCACGGCGGGTCGGATCTTTATCCCCCACCGTCATCGGCGCTTTGCCTTCCTGCGCTGCACGATCAGGCGTGATCCCGAGCATCGGCCAAGTCGCACGTTCAAATGCACCGTTGAACTGTCCAATATCCATTGGTCCTAGAAATGAACCCTGTTCGCGGGCATAGTACTTACGCGTCGTCGTTTTGGGTGCTTCCGTACGCCGAACCATCGCTTCCCGCAAGGCGTACTCGGCAGCCACCAGATAGCGGGACATTTGGACGTGGGAAACATCCAGTGCCTCACCAACTTTGTTGAAGCGGTTCCGCACACCGTCCTCGGGGAGCATTTCCTTTATCTGGAGCCACGGCGCTCCCAGAATGTCCCGAACTGTGTTCTCGTATTCATCACGGTTCATCCGGCGCCACGATGAACGCCCCTGCGTCCGGGTGCGGATGTTATCGAATGCAGTTAGGGATGCCGCAACCCCGGCGACCAGCTTGGCCCGCTGTGCGGGTGCAACTTTCAACGTGCCCTTTGGCGGCATCTCACCGTTTAGTGTCCGGTCATGGATGCGGACCCAGGTGGCGTAGTTGTCCGGATTCGTAAAGTCTTGTTTGAGGGATGTCAGATCCAGCCCACCTTTTGGATCGGCGGCATTATGACATGGGACGCAGCTTGCTTTTAGGAGCGGAGCGGCGGACATTGGCGGTGTGGGAACGGAGGGACGCTTCGGCGATGGCGGCGCAGCACTCATGGCCGCCCACCCGATTGGCAGTGTCACTGCAATTAAAACTGTAAGCTTTGACTTCATCGGGCAATGCTCCTGTCAAACTACACATACCAGAATCCAGCCATCAACATCGCCATTGAGTGTGTGAAATTTCCACATCCAACAAAAACTCTCCGTTTTTAGAATCCCTTAGCCACTCGGATGATAGCCGTGTTTCGCACTCGAGTCACAATCCGTAACAAATGATTCCGAAATCTCTCGTGTACCACGGATGAAACGTTCATGGCTCAATCGGCTAACTGGATGGGTTTACTTTGTTGGTGATGGAGCACTTTCAATCAGGCGACGCCATGCTGCGATCAGGATGTCTCCGGTGTTCTCGCCCAGGGATGTCTCGGAAACGTAGTCATAGCGACGGAAGCTTTCAAAGTCTACGCTCGTCAAAATATAACCAAACGCATCCTGGGTCAGC
Organism: Armatimonadota bacterium; assembly: GCA_046075665.1. Classification (GTDB taxonomy): domain Bacteria; phylum Armatimonadota; class Armatimonadia; order Armatimonadales; family Armatimonadaceae; genus CAIRTT01. The sequence goes on from JBJTQN010000129.1 coordinate 2,752, forward strand.
CCGAAGACCATATTGGTCTTCCCCTTCATTTTGCGCTTGATGTACATCCCGATATTTGGCAATGCCTCTCCGGGTGCCGTGACCAGCTGAGCATCACCGATGTTGACAACACTCACTCGGGTGGAAATCTTCTTGCCGGGGAGGCTTGGATACTTCAACGGGCTTGCCTGAACGACTGCCCACAGAAGTGCGGAGTCAACGGGAAAGACCACGATTTCCGTCTTTATGAAGACCTTGGGCGAAGCCTGTGGCTTCGCCTTGGCGACAATTCGCAGGGCCTCGGATGCCATCAGCTTTCCGATACGAAGACACTCTTCCCATGTCCTGGCATCGTCCCAGTAACCCCGGACCGGGTCCTGTGGCTTATCGAGAAGACGGTTGTCTGCAGTGACCATCCCGCCTTGCGCACTGTTTATGAACACCGCAACGCCGCCGGCGGCAGCCTCAATCGCATCGTACATCGGACCGATACAGTCCGCGCTCAATATCCCCACACTGTTTCCGAGAACTTCCGGGTGAATCGCATAGTTGACCAGCGTTCCAATAACTTTTCCACTCTTGGCTGTTGCCTGGATCACCGCCATCCGACGGTCGTACAAATCCGGAGCGTAGTAGTTGTACGCGATCCGCCCTTGTGCATCCTCCCCATGGATTTTCAGGGTTGCAGGTTGAGCTTTGTCGATGGCTTCATTGATCGCATCCGCGGCGAGCGCACAGACCTTGTCCAACCACTTGAGGTCACCTGAATAGCCGCCTTTGCCATCGGGGAATGCATAGTAATCTGGCGCTGAGTGGGTATGCGTCGCACCGATTAGGATATTGTCGCCTGGAATTCGTTTTACTTTTGCCCGGATACGGTCTCCAAGGACGGCAGGAAAACCAAGAGCATCAACTCCGACGAATGCAAGTGCTGTTTCACCCTGTTTGATGTACAGAACGCGCACACCGATTTCACCCCGCTTTGCCTTAACAGGTTCCGTTGGTCCGAGACCTCCGGAAACCGGCAATAGAGGGTTTGGCGTTGTAACACGCATCGCAGCGCCGGCGACCAGGGCACCTTGCGTTCTCAGTGCAGCGGATAGCATATTCTTCGAGGATGACTTCATAGCGGTTCGGTCCTATAACAGAGCGATTATTTAGTTTACCCGTTCCCTGTGAGACACGATTATTCCTGCCCTTGCGGACATCCACAAAGGAATCTGCCAGACGTTGGGAGTAACAATGCACATGCACTGCTCTAACATCCTCCGTGGTCTGACCCTTTCCTGCGTTCTTCTGGGGAGCCTTTCGGCTAACGCACAGCGACCTGCACAGGGTCCAATCAGCCGGGACGTTATCCAGCCGGAGAAGCTGGGCTATCAGCTTGTCTGGGAGGATGAGTTCAACGGGACAAAGCTTGACACAACAAAATGGCGCCACCGTGGTCTCGGAGCGCGCGCGCTTGCTTTCGTGAGTGAGGATGCTCTTGAAATCAAAGATGGCTACGCTTACCTATGGGCGAAGAAGGATGCCAATGGCCGGATGCTTGGGAGCGCAATCGGAACGCAGCAGACATTTACGTCGCGCTATGGCTACTACGAATGCCGTGCACAGGTTCAGAAGTCTTGGGGGCAATGGGGAGCATTCTGGCTACAGTCCAACCAGATTTCGGCTGGAGAAGACCCGGCGATTTACGGTGCCGAAATTGATGTCATGGAATGCTTCCGCAAGCTTGGTCCGGATATCGTGTCACACAATGTGCACTGGGCATATGGACCAAACCAGAAAAGCACCCGCGGGATGCAATCAACTCTCAAGGGACTTGGTACCGGCTTTCATACCTATGGGTTGGAGTGGACACCCGATAAGTACATCTTTTATGTGGATGGAATGAAGTTTTACGAGGTCACGCAGGGCATTTCGCGAATCAAGGAATACATGATTCTCAGCATGGAATATCCGGGTAATCCGCAGGATATGGTGCGGTCTGTTCTTCCAGATGCGATGATTGTGGACTATGTTCGTGTTTGGCAGAAGCCAGGAATGAACTAAGCCTGGTTATCAGATTCTAGTGCGTATGCCTTTCTTACTTTACGCATCAACTATCCCAGTAATCTCATTCTTGATTTTCACCGCGTGAACAACGCGGGGCTGTAGGGTTATGCGTTAATCACTGATTCGTCGTATTCAGAATTCCAACTGACCATTTCGCGTGATGAACAGACCGTGCCATTCACTTTCCATTCACATTCAAATGAGATGATACTGGCAAGCGATGAACATCCTAAAAGCATTTAGACGCCCGGTTGAACTCCCCTATCAGTTTCACTACGAAGGCGTTTTAGGCACAAGTGCATCGTTTCGCTTTGATACATCCGATGCAAAAGTAGCCGAAGAGGCCTGTAACATCGCGCTCGAACGCATCGCACAGCTTGAATCCATTTTCAGCAGCTATAACCCTGCGAGCACATTAATGCAATGGCAAGGCACGCAAAAGCTCCCCCAGATGCTCTGTGCCATCCTCGATTCCGCTGAGCTCTGGCGCACAAAAACCGGTGGTGCCTTCGCCCCAGGCGTTACGCATCCAAATGCCTGTTGGGAGAAGCTTTCAGAAAACACGTATCGGCGGCTTGATGTCCCCGCTTTCACACTCAATGCCATCGCAAAAGGTGCCATTGTGGATGATGTCGCAGCGACCATCGAACGGCAATATCCGGAAATTTCACAGAGTGTCGTGAACATCGGTGGAGATCTCTATGTCCGAGGTCGCAAGTCGGTGAAAGCCGGTGTTCAGAGCTCGGATGACAGCGCGTCCCCACAAACTGTCATCGGGCTCTGCAATCAGGCCATCGCAACAAGCGGTACCGCACGCCGTGGTCTGCACATCCTTGATCCGAGAACCTCCACGGCTGTAACACATACACCGCTTGTCAGTGTTGTTGCGCCATCCGCACAGCTGGCAGACATCCTTTCAACGGCTTGCTCCGTTTTAACGATTCAGGAAAGCCTCGCGCTTATCGCATCCACGCCTTATTCGGAAGTGAGATTGGTGGATGCACAGGGACATCATTTCAGATCATCCGGCTGGTCGCAGCTGGAACACCAGGCTTGCTACGCCTGCTAGGAGAAGGACACGTGTGGTTTCAGACATCAACAAAGTGGGATAGTACCCTCGAATTGGCGATTACGTTCGAAGTGATCAACCCGGGCGATGGCAGATATCGACGACCTTATGTCGCCGTGTTCATCGAAGACCCAAAGGGCAAACCGGTTCGCACCGTCGAGCTTTGGTATCAGCGTGGCCGCGGTGCACGCTGGCTGCGCGATTTGCGCAGCTGGTACCGTGGTGAAGTCGACCGAATGAACCGCGAGGGCGGAGATTTGGCATCCACGATGTCAGGTCCTACGCGTCAGCCGGGTGTCTACACCGTTGTGTGGGATGGGAAAAACGATGCGGGGAAAGTCGTCGATCAGGGAGAGTACAGTATCAATGTTGAAATCGCCCGTGAGCACGGCACCTATCAGCTGATTCGCAAAGAGTTGTCGTTGACCACAAAGCCGATCAAGGTTGATTTGCCTGGTAATACCGAGATCAAGAGTGCGACCTTTGAACTCCGTAAAAAGCGCTAATATAGCGCCGCGTCCGCTCAACCTGCGTGTGCATTCGGCAATTCGCTGGATGCACACGTACATCTCACTTATCACGCTGCTGATTGTGCTGTTCTTTAGCGTCACAGGGTTGACGCTCAACCACACTGAATGGTCATCTGGTGGTGTCGGACAGCGGGATGTGGCGGGAAATGTTGATATCAAATGGCTGAACCCAGCGGCTCCGGACAAGCTAAACATTGCTGAAAAACTCCGGCAAGACCACAGCCTGCGCGGGCACGTGGATGAGATCCGAATTGATGACCGTGAATGTACGGTTATGTTTAAAGCACCGGGGTATGCCGCGGATGCGTTCATTAATGTCAAGACTGGTCAGTATCAAATGACCATCGCGGAGGAGGGAAAGCTCGCCGTGATGAACGACCTCCACAAGGGTCGACACTCCGGGAAGCTTTGGGGCATCCTCATCGATGCATCCGCAGTCCTGCTGACCGTGACTTCGATAACCGGACTTGGACTACTGTTCTTCCTCAAGCGAATTCGAACCGGTGGGCTGGTCGTCGTAGCTGCTGGCGCAGTATTCATGATTGTCATGGTCATCCTGACGCTCAGATAATCCATCGCAGCGCTTGGATTGAAATGGTACAAGGGCTCATGCATGCGCTTTTTGCACCCGCTCTAGTCTCATTCTTGTCAGTACTTTCTTCACCGCTGCAGCAACCGGTTCCAGTCCACGGTGTGCTTGAAAATCCACGGGAAACACATGGTGATGCAGGCGCATTTCTCTTGACTGGTCCGACAACATTTGGCTGGAGAACAGCAAAGCTCACGGCGGACATCGATTTGGACAAGCACCCGCTGCTGGTTGACACGGGAGGCGGTAACGAAACCATTCTGTCCGGCAGGCTCTACGGAACCGGATCCTTTGAATGGCGTTCAGGAGGCATTCCACAGGTCGGTCCAAGCATCCTGATGGGATTGACAACAAACCCATTTTCCGGGACATTTACCTTGTCAAAGGGCGTATTGGACCTGGAGTTCCCTGATCATCAAAATGCATTCAGCGGTCCATTGGTCATCGGCGGTCGGGATCGCGCTATTGTCAACCTCCATGCTGATGAAACGCTGCCAGATGCACAATCAGTTACCTTTACAGGGCCAAAAGACACTGGAATCGTCCTAAATGGCGTCACAGAAACCGTAGCCAGCATTTACGTACTCAATCATGCCACCATCGACTTTTCGGGCAGCAGCACGTTACAGCTGGTATCCAATTCCCCCCTGACCATCGATGCCAGTGCGACGCTTACCATTAGCAACTACCATCCGGGCACCTCCCGCTTTGCCCTAAAGACCCCGCTGGGTAGCGAAACACTCGGCAGAATTGGCTTCCTCAACCCCGCCGGCCTCCCCCGAGGTCTCTACCGCGCATCCTCCTCAACACCCGGATGCATCACACCAGGCACGCGTATCGAACCCGTAAATGTCACCTTCCCGGTAACGGAAAATGCCTACGCCGCCCGCGAACGTTTGTATAACATCCGAGGCCTAGATGACATCACCGGCCAAAACTCCCCCATCCAACAGGGCACGACCATCGCATTTTTTGGCGACTCACTGACCTGGCTTGGCGGCTATATCGCCGAGCTTGACCGCGCAATAGCCACCGACCAAACCACACAGCGCCGCGGCATCAAGCTCATCAACAGAGGCATTAATGGAGGAGGCGTCAGACAGCTTGTAACGGGCTGCCAGGATGCAGCATTCCCAGGAAGCAGTCCACAAAAGCCGTTTGCAATGCTTCTTGGCGAGGACCACGTGAATGTGGCTGTCGTGATGATTGGCATTAACGATGTCTGGTGGCGAAAGACTAGCGAAGCAGACTTCCGGGCAGATCTCACGCAGCTGGCGGCAAGCGCAAAACAGCAAGGGGTGTGCCTTGTGCTCTGTACCATGCTTGGCCGCGGAGAGCTGCCGGGTGGCGCGAATGCCGACGATGCCAAAATCGATACCTACTGCGCCATCATCCGGGATGTTGCAAAGCAATCAGGTTGTACGCTGGCTGATGTCCGTGCGGCGGCACAGGCATGGTGGATGAATACGAATGCCGCCCTGCGACCGGATGGCACCCCTGCAAGCATGCCTCAGGACATCCTGACCTACGATGGCGTTCACCCAAATGCGAAGGGAAATCAGCTGTTGGCATCCCAGCTGGCCGCCGGCATCGCGAAAGCGCTCCGTGGCAAGTAAATTGGGCATTCAGCCGCCCCGCTTTTATGCAAACATCGCTCCAGGGCCAGATTTTGACCAGAACACTCCGGACCAGTTCACCGGTGCATACCTCGAAAAATGGATAACAAAGCTCGGCGGAAACAAGGAAGTCATGGGACTCTCGTTTGCGTTTTCACTGCTTAACGGACCCCTTCCGGCAATCGTGGATGCCAACGATTCCCTTCGCCTTGCCGCTGAAAAAACGGGTATCCATGTTATTCCGGCATTTGACCTTCAAAACTGGTGGGATTACCGCAGCGATCTCTGGAACTGGTTTGCGCCGGAGAGGCCAGGTTACTCGCCATCCAATCGTGAGAATGTAGAGTGGACAGGCCCCGGTCCGGAACACGCAACCCGTATCGCATGGCGTAACTGGGGATCCCAGATACGTGTTGCTCCGCCCCCGAACCTGCGCGCCAAAGCCTTTCGGACAGCGGGATCCATTGCGCTGACATCCGTGCTTAAACCTTGGGCAAAATGGCTTGACAGCAAACCCTACGGACCTGATGTCCTGACTCCCGGGATAAAGCTCGGCTGGGAGGCATCGCTAGGAATCAATGCCTTTATCTATGGCGCGGGGACATTCGATGTTGATGCCAGTCCATCCACAGATCCAAAGGTAGGGCTACAACCTGCAAAGGGTCTGTTCGGCGGTATGTCTCCCCTCGGCTGGGCAGCGTTAAGCGCGGCAAGTAAGCCACTTCCCGAGCAGCTTACTAAAACGCATGTCGAGTGGATTGTCCGTGATTATCTCCAATGGATGGTTGATACAGCGAGGCGCTGTGGTATTTCTGAAGCCCAGCTCGCCACGCATGCCGGCGGTCAGTTTGCACCGTATGCGCTGCATATCAGTCACGATGTCGCACGCGTACGGGGCGCAACCCCTGGTTGGAGCCTGTATAACATTCGTCCTGAGGATGCGGGCGACCTCATCGACACCGTAAAACGAACCAAACATGCACACTGGTGTTGTGCAGAATGGATGTCCTTTGCGACATCAGCAGAGCGGTGGGCGGATGACCTCGAAGCAACACTACGGCCCCAACATTGCCGGTATGTTGTCGCTTATAACGCGCAGGATTTGGTTGCCAACCCTGTTGCAAAAGCCGGCCTGGCAAATGCACTAAGGCGCGACCTAACCCGTGGCTGACTTTCCTAGCTCAGCTTGGAGATGTGCAATATTGATGACTTTCTCCAAGAGATCCATCCGGAGGAAATAGTATTGATTGGATGCCTCAAAGCCAATACAGGCATCTTCTGCCTGCAAATTTAGCATCTGTATCGCGCGCGCATGTTCATTTTCGAGAATCTGAGCTGCGGCGCGCGAGGTAAGTTTTCCAGCCCGACGGAGCATGTAAAAACGCGTTTGATCTGCCACTGAGCCGTATGCCAGAGCGACAGCAGCTGCATAGCGGAGGTCTTGCTGCAATCCTGAGCTGATGTTGGGCAGTGAACGGCTTTTGTCAACAGCGCTGGTGATGCCCTGTGCAACGCGCATCAGCTGATCAGCAAAGACATCCGGCGGATACACGGCTCTCCAGCCATCGATGTCATCGTAGCCGAAACCAACCATGGTTGAGCGGTAGCCCGTAGGGTTTAGCCAGAGCGGATTGGCGATGCTATGCTGGAGGGGAGCCTGATAAACTGTGGAAATATGGAATGGGAATTCCTGCATCGCATCGGACACGGAATCCCATAGTTCCAGGGAGACATCTCGGAATTCGCGACCATTACGCTTCTCTGCCACGGTTGCCATCGCAGCCTTTGGGGATACCCCGTTGCCGATTTCGCCGATTACGGCCAGGTTTGGGCTTGGATATCCGCCGAGCGTCCACCCTAGCATCATCCCGGAAACGCCAGAGTTTTTGACGGCGGCTGCATGTTCTGCGGCAAGTCTGACACAGGGGATATAGGGAACTGCGGACATTTCCCAGCTCGTGGCAGCCTGCATTTTTGCGATACTTTTGTGGCCGGTTGCGTTTGCGATGGACCAGTGGCGGGTCGCTCTTGGACCGGGTTTGGTAATGGTAACACTGTACTCGCCTATCGTGCTGTCAATCCCTCCGCGCCGGATGGGTGTGTCCCATTCAGAAACCGACATCACAGCGATTTCTTTAGGCAGGGCTTCGATGGTTTGTTTGACTCCCGCATCGGGCCAGCCCCAGTCCCAAGCAATCAGGCGTTGTCCGTGACCTGCGGCATCAATACCTTGCTGTATGGCTTTGTGGAGTTCTGCGACGACACTTGGCATCCCGAGTTTTGCGCAGCGTTGGCAGGATGCCCCTTGTCCGTGTGACCAGCAATGCGTCAGGTTTTCCGAACCGGAGATTGTAAAGAAGCCACCGAGGTCAGGTGCAGCCGTGCAAATGGTCTTGATGGCAGAAGTCAGCCATTCGCGGACCGCAGGAGTGGATGTGCAAAGTGTGGTCCAGTCGCCTTCCGTGACACCTTTGAGGTCTGGATGCTGCGTAAAGAAAGCATTTGGCATCGCTCGTGGTTCGTTGAGGTAAAGCCAGAGCTTAATGCCTTGTTTGGCGAGGCGTTTTGTGAGCGCGTTCAGGCTTTTCAGGCGTGCTTCGTGTTTGTCGGCCCGTGCAGGGTCAAAGGGATACGGAGCGAGTTTTTGCAGGACTGCTTGGAGCCAGACACCATCCACACCGGTGCGGGCGAGCTCTGCGGTATAGCCGGCTGGATACGGGTCGAGTTCCGGGGTTAGGAGTGGGTCACCGTAGAGCGCAAAGTAGGAATAACAGTAACGTGGCGAGAGTGTGGATGGCTTTTTTGGAGCAGTTTTAGCCCGAAGGTGCGAGAGCTCATCAACGAACTGGAAGAGAGGTTGCGGATTTTCGGGGAGGCCATCGGGGAATGCGGCTGTTACGGCAGCCTTGATCCGCGCGCAGTGATCCCAGTCACGCTGTGTTTGCTGTCTGTAGACGACGGGAGAGCAATCAGGCTTGTGATTACCGAGTTTGACGTAGAGAAAGTCATCCTCACGAAGCGTGAACTCGAGTTCTGCCGCTGTCCAATCAAGGAGCTGGAGGAGTTGGTTGTACGGAAGGAGGTGCCAGCTACGCCGGATGATGGTGAGGGCGATGCGTTTGCGTTGTAGGTTTGTGAGGCGTTGCGGCGCGGGGAGGCCCATAGCTTGTCCAATGGACACGACATCCCGTACCGACATTTGCAGTGTTGCGGCGATGCGTTTGTGGTCGACTACATCCCAGTTTCTCCAGATGACGGCGTGTAGTGTGGATGGGAAATGTGGGAACGGGACGGGTTTTGGTTTGTTTCCGTAAGGGAGTGAGACGACATTGTCCATGGCTTTGATTATATGTCATCTCGTGAATGTCACATATCCCCGTGTTCGGGCATCGTGATTTGGCGCGAAACCTGAAACCGGATATTTGTAACATCACACAACCAAGGATTTAAGTGGAGGTTTCCTGTGGACTGGACATATTGGTATGTTTTCCCATACGCGGTATTTGTTGCGATTACCGCGAACGCTTCCGGTTTCAGCGGAGCCGTACTCTTTCAGCCATTCTTTAACTTTGTCCTTGGGTTGCCGATCGGCCAGAGTGTTGCGACGGGTATTGCGACCGAGACGATTGGAATGAGCTCCGGTGCGAGTCGCTATTTCCTGATGAAGCAGATTGACCGCAAGGCTGCTTTGATGATGTTGCCTGCGGTGCTGATCGGGATTGTGGTTGGCATTTACATTTTTGTGAATATCCCGAAGGACTGGTTACGCCTTCTCGTTGGGATTGTTGTTGGAGTTCTGGCCTCGTACCAGCTGTTGCGCTCGGCAAAGAAAATTTTCGGTATCCGGGAAGTCTCGGATTACGTTCAGCTCCGCAAGTGGATGTGGCTGAGTGCCGTCGCGGGTGCAAGCAGTGCTTGTACTGGGACGGGTGTTGCGGAAATGCATCAGCCATTGTTCGAAGAAAAGGGAATGCTTGCAACAAAGAAGGCTAATGCAACAGCCGTTTTCATCGAAGCGCTTGCTGACATCTCGATTACGCTCTTCAACCTCTTCGTCTTGAAGAATATACGGTTTGACATTTTGATCTTCAGCGCAACGGGAGTGTTGATTGGCGGGCAGATTGGTGCGCTGGTTTCCAGCCGTCTGCCAGACCGGTTGCTCAAGACTGTCTTTGGAGTTGCGGTGCTCTTTATTGGGATTGTTTACATCTTTACGGCAAGTAAGAAGCTATTCTTTTAGTTGACGACAATCCGCCCTGGCTGCAATGTAAATGCCCGCGATATCCATCACGGATTCGGGGGCATTCGTGTTTCTACAACCTAAAGAAAAACCTACAGGACCCCGCGCTCCCACGGGCCCCAGATTGCGCACGTCACGCCAGGCATTTGAAGATTGACAAACATCGTCTGGCCATCAGGCGAATAGCAGACCCCTGCAAATTCAGACTCTTCCTGACCTGGATAAATGTTCTTAGCAAAGTCGAAGATACGCCCATCCGGTGTCAAGCCACGGATATGGCATTCGCCACCGTAGGTATCCTCACAAACGGCAATACCTCCGCGACGACTTACAGTCAGGTTGTCAGGCGACCACAGCACTTTTTTGTCACGGGATTCAAACAGGAGAACAAGCGTGCCCCCTGTCTCAGATGGAATATAGCGCCAGACCTGTCCGAATCCGGCATCTCCGCCGGTCGTTGCGGACATGTAGACGGACCCATTCCCAAACCAAGCCCCCTCGAGGCGAGCAAATGTCGCTGCACCTTTTGCTTTACCACTTTCGTAAACAGCGAGGTCATTGGATGCGGCAGCGGACGGATCAGGGTCATCGATGGCAACCCATTTACACGGCAGGGCATCCCCCACCCGCTGGCCCTTGCGAGTATCGAAGTCAGGTTTGGCATCGATCATCAACATTTCAAGCTGACCACCTTCCTGAAGGCGGCGACGGTTGTTTGGGATGAAGCGATAGAAGCCGGCGGTCTTGCGGTCTTCCGTGAGGTAGAGAATCCAGGTGCGTGGATCGATGGCGATGGCTTCATGGACAAAGCGTCCAAGGGCCTTGAGTGGCACGGGTTTGACGGCGATGTCGAATTGGCTTGGGACTTCAAAAACATAGCCGTGTTCTTTGGCAAAGCCGCCAAATGGGCCATCCGCAGATTTACCGATCTGGGCTCCGAAAACCGTCTCTTCACACGAAAGCCAGCTACACCAAGGTGTCGCGCCACCCGCGCAGTTGGTATGTGTTCCTGCAAGACTAACGAAGTCGCGCTTTAGCAGGCGTGTTTCATGATCGACCACCAGAGTTACGCAGCCGGCAGGCGCGGTGTGATCATAGGCATAAGGATTCTTAAAATCTACGATGCACTTGCACTCTGAAACGTGGTCACCGGTGACTTCATGGTTGCGAACGAGGCGAATGTCGCCAGCTGTGGATGCAAACGCAGCCATGCCATCGTGCTGGGTTGGGGTGATGTTGCCATCGGACATCACAGTGCCTTTGCGACCAAAGACCGTGTATTGAAAGCCTTTTGGGAGCATCAGGATGGTTTCGCCGGTGTTCAGCGATGTGGTTGGGTACAGGTCTCCGTAGCCGAAGGCGTTGTCACGGGTTGTATCGGCGAGAAGTCCGCGGGAGACGATACCAGCGAAGGCTGCAGAGCCTCCGAGCTTGATTGCATCTGTAAGAAGTTGACGACGATCCATGCTTCCAGCATACAGCCGCGCTTACAAGCTGTTGTTGGATTTTCTTAATGTAGCTTTCGGGATGTACGACCGTGGATGTATGTAAAGAGCAAACCTCCCTGTGCCTGAGAGACGAGACATAGGGAGGTTATCAACTTCCTGAACATAACCGTTATGGTAGTCCAGGATTTCTTGGTGCGGCGACTGCGAATCAGCATTCCACAGAGCCCCACGCCGAGGATTGCCATGCTCACGTATTCGCCTGGTTCAGGAACTGCGGAGCCAGGGTTGGAAGCGTTAATCTTGTTTCCAAATGTGAACGAATCAACGGTGACATACTCAGGCGTGCTGTCTCCGGATACGTCCACGGAATTCGGCGCATCAGTGTTGCTGATGTAGCCGAGAAGTGAAAAACCCGTGCTGCTTGTTACTAGATTTTGTCCGTACAGACCATCGACAAGGAAATCTAGGCTGTCTGCGACTTTGTTCTCATTGGTATCTGTCGAGGCAAAGTAACCGCCGAACGCATTTCCAGCAAACGTAAAGGTCATTTTGTCAGTGTTGTTCAGTAGCGAAATGCTGTTGAGATCGCTTTGCCCCCACAGAGCACCCTTAGCTTCAACCGTAACGCCGGACCCAGTTTCGGAATAGGGGTTGCTGCCAAGCACGTTTGTAGGAAGCCCGTTGTAATTCGCCGTACCTCCGATTGAATCCAGTTGCGCTAGCCACGAACTGTAATCCATGTACCAGGTGCCTTGTGCATTCGCGGTTCCGACGAAGATCAGACCTGCAACAGCGGTGGTTAGTAGTTTTATATTCTAGTCTCCTGTTATGAGTCTGGCGTGTGTCGTCGGGACTCAGCACGACGCCGATGGGTACAGATTACTTGCGAAGCGAATACATCTACATCCGTGGAATTGCTTGTATGTGCCTTGTACTAGTGCCGGAAACATGCGGATTCATGGACTTATGCTGTCAGGAATCCAGGGAGTAAGCGATTGTACGTTGCCGTGATGTAGCTGGACGACAAATAAAAAAAGCCCCCAGTTTTAACCGGGGGGGTAGTTGGAAACAGATGATTCAACCAAACACTGTCAGCCGTATGCCGTTGCTGGATGTTTCATACAAGTGCTGGAACACCTGTTAGACTTTCCAGCCAGCAATACTGCGACTGGTAGTGATACGAGGATATCGCAAACTGGTAATTTCATCACCCGCAAAAATACTGGGTTCCCACTCTTTTTGAATTTTATTTTGGTGAATCTAGTACTTGGATTTAGGATAGAAAATCGTCTAGAGGTGTTCGCAAGAGACCGAGCGTTGGTTATCACCATGGAATCATCTAGACAAAACAAAACCACCCCACACAACGCATTGCAGCGTGTATGAGGTGGTACTAGATCGAAAGTGAAAATTAGTTGGAGATACGGCGGCGTGAGCGGACAACGAGTCCAAGCACACCAGCTCCGAGGAGGCCCATCGAGACAACAGTGCCTGGCTCAGGAACAACTCCACCACCACCCGGTGCCGCAGGGTTACTGCCAATCGCGCGGGAGAAGGAATTGACTGTAACGAATTCAGGGGTGTCGTCACCGCTGACCGTAACACTAATATTCGATGCTGAATTGCTGATGTAGCAAAGAAAGGTATAGCCCGACCCTGTTGTTGTGGATGTAAAGCTATATACATTTGTCAACGAGCCATCAACAAAAAAGTACATACCGTCAGATACTGGCGCTCCAGGAAGGTCTGTCATACCAAAGAAGCCAGCGAAAGCATTGCCACTGAACGTAAATGTTATATAATCAGCGGAGTTGTTCGTTGACAAGGCGCCAATTCCCAAGTCGAAAAATCCGCCATCAGCCGTTGCAGTTACACCATTTTCCGTGTATGAGTTGCTGCCGGGTATTGAATTGAAGTCAGCCGTCGTAACTGAAGATGTTAAGTTGGCCAACCATGTGGCTTGGTCTGTGTACCAGGTTCCTTGTGCATTCGCAGTGGCCGACAACGCAAATACCGCGAGAACCGGCATTATAAGTTTTTTAGACATTTTAGACTCTCCATGTATTACTTTCAGTCACCTTCGTATACTTACAGTGCCTGAACGTGTTGACATTATCCTGAATCGTATTTAATCTTCACTGATATAAGTACCGGAAATTGAGTCAGTTCCATCAAGTTAACGTAGTTCGTTTCGCAATCCTCTCCACTTTTTGGCATGTACTAGTACATCGGCGTGCTAGATGCCAATCCCGAATGGTGATTGTCAAAAATCGAAAAACCACCCCAGACAGCTCTTTTCAGAGTGTATGAGGTGGTACTAGATCGAAGGTGAAAGTTAGTTGGAGATACGGCGGCGTGAGCGGACAACGAGTCCAAGCACACCAGCTCCGAGGAGGCCCATCGAGAGAACGGTGCCTGGCTCGGGTACTTCTCCACCACCACCACCGCCGCCTGGGTTCTGCGATGCATTTCCAAGGGAAAAGCTGCTGAACTGAAGGAAGTTACTCAGTGGGCCGATCACGCCAACACTTGACAAAGATGCCGAGTTGCTGACATAGCCAAGGAATGAGAATGGATTGGTGCTCCCAAACGTATAGGTTCCGCCATCGCTTACCGAAACCGAAAGGTTTCCAGGAGCAGCCACTCCGTCCTGATCGGTTACTCCACCAACGAAAGCAAATGCGTTTCCGCTAGTGAAACTGAAATTAACAGGTGCGGATGCATCTACCGTGGTGATTCCGGGAGTAGCTTGCATGAAGCCATTGAAGTAAGTGGTGGATGTTACAAGTCCACCAAATGACGAACCGATGTTGTTGGCGTTCGTCACAATATTCGTGTAGTTTTCGGTCTGGATGCTAGTTACAGCAGCCGCCCATGAAGCCGAGTCCGTATACCAAGTACCTGTCGGTCCTGCATAGATAGCACTGGATGCAGCAGCAACGGCCACCAGCCCTAATAGTGTTTTTTTCATTTTGTCTCCATCTGAATGCCGAATCGACGACATCCGTATGCCCCTATATTAGAGACGTTACCAAGCAACATTACAGGGGATTCAAACCCTCTTCACTGTCGAAAATACTGGTATTTAGCTCATCAATATAGATGAAACACCAATATTCTCACGATTCGCTGACACCGTTGCAAATGCAAAAAACATCAGGCATGCCAGATGTTTTTCGTGCGTCTGAAATGGTTTGTTACACGTGGCGTACTTAGCGTGCAGACGCTGAGTTCCGCGTCACCAACTGATATGGAATCCGCGTAACGTGCGCCAGTTCCTTTTCTTTTTCATTCAGCAAACTAAGCAAGTACATCGCGGCCGTTCGACCGAGCAGCTCAGAATCCGGACGAACACACGTAACAGGCGGCTCAAGAATCGAGAGTGGAAATTCATCGTTAAAGCACATCAGGCTGAAATCATCAGGAATGCGTAAGCCAAGGCGACTCGCAGCCGACATCACCGTAATTGCTGTGTGATGATCATTTGCAACCAAGCCCGTCACTCCATCGTCAAGCTGCTTTCGAAGCCAACCATCCATATCCTCATCAAGGACTCTCTCCCCAAGGACCAATGAGTGCGGGAGGCGATAGTGTTGCATAAATGCCACAAATGCCGCCTGGCGTGCGACGATTGAGTGATGTCCGACGTACCAAGCTCCGGGGCTGACAAACGCAATCTTCCGATGACCGAGTCTGAAAAGCTCATCAAGCATGATTTCAGTACCCTGAGCATCATCCGGAACAATAAGGGCATCTTCATCAACGATGTCATTGATCACAACATAGGGCGTGTTTTGCGCGATCAGCTGTTCGCGCAGATTGTCAGGGACACGGTCCAGCAACACCGCGCCATCAAAGCGCCACGCTGGAAGGCGTGCGGTTTCGGCACTGCTGCCAAACGAATAAAAGAGCTCATATCCAGCATCAAGAAATGCACTTGCAGCCGCCGAGATAATTGTCGGGTTGGCTCCGCGCCATAGGTCACCCGGGCCCGCTGAGAACACCGTAATCATACGTGTACGGGCATCACGCAGGCTTCTCGCCGCGAGGTTTGGCACATATCCCATTGCCTTCGCGATTGTCAAAACTCGCTCACGGGTGTCTTTCGCGATGACATCCGATGTGTTGTTGAGCACACGTGAAACGGTGGAGTGAGACACTCCGGCCCGCTTTGCGATTTCCACAATGGTGACTGCCATGTCGGGAGTATAGCCCCATGCGCTCCCCTATCGGATGCTAATTAATGGAGACTGACACAGCAGAATCGGCAATTTATTGAATATCTGAGCGCTCATCCAAGCGACCGCTAAGCACGATGAAATCGCGGATTGTCACGATTTGCAGCATCAGCTTGCGATGAACACGTGTAACAGAGAACCATCGGTCAGAAATCACATGAACAACAGCTGCGGAAGGCCGAAGCCTAACTTGGCCTGGCATTACTACTTTGGTGTGTATGTAATTCGTCACTCCTTGTTGCACGCACAACGCTCATACTCCGTTTACGACATCTACACACAACAACGAACAAATCATCCCTTCGGCAGATGAAACAAGGAATGACAAATGCGATGCTATGTCCATTAGCGGTGAGAAAAGGAACACACAAATGAACATTAACGAAGGCATCGCAGACAGAATCGCTAGGGTCTACATCGGGGATGCATTGCTTATCACGGCCATCATGGGACCTTTGCCGAGCGCCGTCAAAGCGGTGCTTGGTCTCGCTGGAGCCGTACTAGTGATCACAGGAATGGCAGGTCGCTGCCCTCTATACAAGGTGTTTGGATTCGACACGACAGCCAGAAAGTTGACTTTTGCTCACTAATCTAACGGCTGCAACAATCCACCCTGCGTAATCTCCCCCGATGCCCCTGGTTTCGGGGGCTATTTTTTGGTTGACCTACGAGGTACTACCAGGACATCGCCATCATTAGCATCTTCCACATATAGAATGACGTTGAACGACATTTACGGGAGAATGTATTTCTATGACACGCGTGGCACCTAAGCGACCAACAAAACCTAAGAGCCTGGCTTGGCGGCTAGGCTGGACGATGACCATTCTCATCAGCCAGGTGATTCTCATCGTCCTGTTTGTCACATACGTGCTTCGGCTTGTCGAGCTCGTACAAAATGCCGGCGAAATTGCATCCATTCAGCTGGATACATCCGTTCGAACTCTCGAATCCAATATCGAAAAACTGGAAGTCATCCCGAAAGCCATCGCAGCCCGCCAGCGCGTTCACGGCGTAACTCCCGACCCGGAAATGCCAGCCTTTATTCGCGACCTCATGCGACAGGTTCCGAAAAATGACATCTATGGGTCCTATATCTTCTATGATG
Source organism: Armatimonadota bacterium (assembly GCA_046075665.1). Taxonomy (GTDB): domain Bacteria; phylum Armatimonadota; class Armatimonadia; order Armatimonadales; family Armatimonadaceae; genus CAIRTT01. The sequence goes on from JBJTQN010000129.1 coordinate 19,624, forward strand.
CCAAGTCGCCGAAGGAAGCAGATTCACATTTCCTC
>JBJTQN010000130.1:0-5069 GCA_046075665.1 Armatimonadota bacterium
GTGGCAAAGCCACCATTCGCAGAGAAGGAAGGCGTCAGCTGCAAGTACTGCCATACGCAACCCCCTATGCGCAACTACCGTGGCAACTTTTATCATGACAACAACCTGAGCTTCGCGGGCTTCGATGATGCCGCTGAAGCAAAGAAGGCTGGCGTTGAGGTCGGACCTGAAGCATCCAGCAAGCCAAAGTCCTGGACCGCTCCAGAAGCTCCAACAGAACCAGCAAAGCCTACAGCTCCTGCAAAGCCAACCCCAGCCAAGCCTGGCAAAAAGGCTCCTGCTAAGCCAGCAAAGCCTGCTAAAAAGGGCGGCAAGGGTTAATCCCAAGTCGTACTTAACAACGTAAAACCGGCCGGTTTCCTTCTTTGGAAGCCGGCCGGTTTGCATTTGAGACGCAGGCTCTTTTAACAAAACCCGTAAAACACAAGAAACATTAAAACGTAACTCTATATGGCATTACGATTGGAGCAGTTCTGGATAATGAAACACAAACTCAGCCTCTACAGCGGCATCGCAGCAGTACTTGCAGGGCTAACCTTGCCGGCATCCGCTAAGCCACCGTTTGCCGAGAAGGAAGGTGTGGCCTGCACTTATTGCCACACACAAGCCCCCCGGCGCAACTACCGAGGCGACTACTATAAGTCGCATCAGCTCTCGTTTACAGGCTTCGTGGATGCCACTGAAGCCAAGAAAGCCGGCGTTGCTGTCGCTCCTGGTGCTGCGTCTAAGCCAACATCCCTGACAACAGCGAAGCCATCTCCACGCATTGCCATCCTGACAAAGAAGGCTCAGGATGCGGAAGGCGCTGCACGGAACGCCCCACGGGATGCCAAGCTGCGAACCGCATTTGCTGCTGCACTAACCAGACTTGGGGATGCCCAGCTGGCTGATACATCTGTGCCGCTTGCAACACGCATCGACAACGCAAGCCAAAGCTACACAAAAGCCGGGCATATCGATGGAAAAAACACCGCTGCAAAAGCTGGTCTCGAGAAAATCAAAGCACTTCAGGCCAAGCAAGGCGCACCGAAAAAACGTGGCTAGGGATTTGAAGACGTTGCATTCAAGCTAAATGACCGACAACGCAAGCGCCGCGGCTGCGGTGGCGATGACGATTAGTTTATAACCCTAATGGAATGCAGGAAACCCTAGCCGCTTTCTGCATTCCAACATTTCAACTTACCGCCCGGGCTTGCCCGGACCCACCGGCTTTGTGCGTGGTTTGCAAATGCCACATGTCCCACGGCCTACGGAGCAATGCAGGCAATGCTCACACGTCTTACAAGCTCGGCAGTCAGCTCTTCCGTAACATGTAGCACTGTGCACATTGGCACTCGGGGACTTTATGGGCTGCTGCATCATCCATAAAAGACTAAGAATCGTAACCATAGGGTGATTCCATCATGAATGTAGATGGCCATCCAGCCATGGTAAAACTTCCAGCATGCCAATCAGCCCTGAAGTGAATGTCGCCACACGCGACACGTTTCTGACCACGGTTGATGACACATTTATAGCGCTGGTAACGGATATCGATGCCACGATTCGTGCGGTTAGTCCTGACCTCGAAGGCTATATCAGCTATAAAATGCTGATGTATCGGGTTGGCAAAAAGCGTAGCGACTGGCTGATTGCTATCGATGTCCGTGGCACAAAGTGCGTGACCCTTCGCTTCTTTAAAGCTCTTCACTTTACAGATCCAGACAAGCTGCTTCGGCTAGGGACCACAACCATCGGGAATTTGGACTTCACCGCATCCCTCACAACAACTGACCAAGCGCATATCGCTGACTTCACAAAACAGGCAATCGCCTGGCATGCACATGAGGCATCCCAAAAGTGACATCAGTGTTCAAGTTTTAGGATTAGCTTGTTCATGTCTCCCGCCTGTGTCTGAGCCAAGCGGTCAACATATTTGCGCACGATGTACCCGCCGAGCTGCGCGTGGACAACGGTCTCGCCCACCAAATCCTGCAAGTTCGGGCGCTCCGTTGGAATCACCAATGAACTCCCCGGGTATGCAAACGTCATCACCAAATCGACTTCATCGAAGTCAACCACTAGCTTTACATCAGCATTTTGAACACCGTGTGCTGCAAGGGCCTCAAATGTCTCCGCGCAAGCAGTGGATGCCCGCTCGATGACATCCCGGCGGGCGCCCCAATCCTTACCGATACGATCCATGAAAGGGGCGATTGTCTCGAAGTGATGTCCATCCGGATGAACCGGAAGCTCTGCCCTCTGGCTGATGCCAATTCTAAAGACCATGTTCAGTAATATTGCACTGATGGCGGTGATTGCGAGGGTGGCCTCACATACGTTAGCCAGAAGTAAGGGGAGATGTGAATATACCCCCGGGAGTATCACCGTGCTAAGGCCAATCAGCACTGACAGGCCAACCGTAAAGATTCGCCGTTCGCTGAGGAGACGGGACAGGATCAGTTCCATCCCTGCGACCATCATGAACGCGGCCGTATAAGCGAGCAGTGCACCAATTAACGGCTGGGGAATGCTCGACAACCCGGCGACTAGCTTTGGCGTAAACATCGAAAAAATCAACAGAATGCCGGTAACCGCACCAACCCGCCGCGCGGCGGCCCCACTTGCCATCACCAAGCCGATATGAGCAGATGAGATTCCGCCAGGGACCCCGCCGAGTAATCCTCCGACGACATTGCCGATGCCATTGACTTGGATTCCCGCGCTGGCCTGATCTGTGTCGAGCTTTTTCCAGTCCTCGTCATTGATTCGCTGGATGCTGATAAACGACCCAAGGGTATCAACACACTGGATAACAGCCATAATCATCACCAGTGGAATCAATGTCAAATCAAACTTGGGTATGCCAAGGTTTAGCTATGGAACACCTAGCCATGGACTCACCATCATGTTGCTGATATCCGATGCTGAGAATGCACCAACCCATTTGGATGCTACCAAGCCAACGGCTAGCCCGAACCCAAGGGAGAACAGCTTGACAAAACCCTTGCCAAACACGGCGCAGACAATGATGGTGATGAGAGTGAGTGTCGAAACAGTGATGTAGTCGGTGTTGACACCCGTAACGACACCGGCCGCCATCGTTGCGCCTGTGAAATTCCGAACCGCAGACTCGGCGAGTGATACTCCGAGCATCATCACGACAACGCCAGATACTTCTGGAAGAAAGTATGCGCGCAGGTGTTTGATGATGCGTGAAACGGCAAGCTTTGTGGCTCCGAATACCACTGTCATTCCGGACAGCAGCGGTAGCCCCCCTAGGCCCATCGCCTGCATCATCGCTGGCACGGCTATAGGTGTCGGCGTCTGGACGGTGAGATTGCCGTTACCGATAGGTGGCTTGAAGTGGTGTAAAAACGTTGTGATTGCGGTTGCGATGATGGTGGCTGAAAAGAGACCAGCCTTTTCCGGAGCAGACATCCCGGATTTCTGCGCTATCGCAGCCGGGTATATGGCAAACACCAACGCCAGACAAAAATGCTGAATCCCGAGAAGCAGGAGATCACGCATAGCAGGGATATCATCTGCACCGAAGCGAAGGCGATCGGGCTTTTTGGCCAAGTTAAAAGCGTTCCTGGTTCACAAACTGTGCCCCGCGGATTATCAGGACTTCCGCGAGTCCCGTAATGCGTACGATCTCGGAATCCGCCGGCGGAAGCGAATGAAATACGAATGAGACACCCTTTGCCTGAGCAGCTCGCCCGACCATCAACATAACACGTATCCCAGCTGTGCTTAGATGCGTGACAGCAGATAGATCAATTGCAAGTCCGGTATCACCTTTGTCAATAATCGACATCAGTTCAAGTTGATGATGTGCTGCAGTCTGGCTATCGAAGCCGCCGGACACCTTGTAATCAACCACACTATCTGCAACATGCTCATCCACTCGGACATTCTAAAAGGTCGGGCGTGCTGTTCCGGCACCATGTAGCGCCTTCCACTTCGCAATCAAGCAATAACACCGTGAATCACATTGGCATCCACCACTCCGGTAAGCCGCTCATTCAGACCACCATGAAAGTACGTCAGTGCCCTGTGATCCAAACCCATCAGGTGAAGAATTGTTGCATGGAGATCTCGAAGGTGGTGGCGGTTTTCTACAGCAGCCTCGCCAAGTTCATCTGTTGCTCCATAGGATGTCCCGGCCTTCACTCCGGCCCCAGCCAGCCAATAGGTAAAGCCCTTGGGGTTATGATCACGACCTCCGGGTTTGCCTCCCGTGTTAAACGTCTCGCTCACTGGCATCCTGCCAAACTCACCGCCCCATACCACCAATGTCTCATCCAATAACCCACGTTGCTCAAGGTCTGTTAGTAACGCGGCAATTGGTTGATCGACTTCTGGACAGTGAAGGCGCAGGTTTTCTTCGATGCCGTGGTGCCCATCCCATGTATTCTGACCGCCTGCCCCACCGCCGCCAGAGTAACACTGGACGAAACGTACGCCACGTTCAACAAGCCGCCTGGCTGTTAGCAGCTGCTTTCCGTATGGACTTGGACCAAGTGCAAGCGAATGCCAGTCTGGCTTGGGGTGACCAATCCCGTACATTTCCAACGTTTTTGGGTCTTCTGTACGAAGGTCAAGTGCTTCGGGCGCTGTCGATTGAAGTTGGAAGGCAAGCTCATAGCCTGAAATTCTAGCTGCAAGTTCAGAATACCCCTTATGGGTATTTTCGTGCAGATGGTTAAGAGCATTCAGCGTGTCAATTTCTGCCCGCTGTGCCTGTTTTGTCATCCCGGGAGGTCGCATCAGATTGAGAATAGGATTTCCCTCTCCACGCAGTACCGTCCCTTGATACTTTGCAGGCATGTAACCGCTCGACCAATTTGGGGCGCCGGTTGTGGGACCACCACGTGGATCAAGCATCACAACGTAATCTGGCAGATTCTTGTTCTGTGTCCCGAGACCATACGATAACCAAGCTCCGAGACTTGGATGTCCTTGGAGAATCCGCCCGCTGTTCATTTGAAGCAGTGCACTGCCATGTGCGAACGAATCGGAGTACAGCGAATGCACCATCGCCAGCTTGTCCATGTGCTTTGAAAGGTGTGGAAGGGCATCGGAGC
>JBJTQN010000131.1:0-3425 GCA_046075665.1 Armatimonadota bacterium
AGCCATCCCCAAGGTGGCTTTATCCCCGGATAACCCTCATGGTCATTGAACCACTGGTAACCATTGAAGTCATAGCCACCTCTCGAGTTCGCCGTAAGCCCCATCACAGATGGAATGTCATTCGTATTGATGTACAAATAACCCGTTTCCGGATCAAAGCTTGCACCGGACCATGTCGCACCCCCGTGAAAACCGGGAGCCACGACAGTTCCCTGTACGCTCGGCGGTAAGTGCTCTTTTCCATAGAGAAGTGACGTCAGCTGCTTCCTGACACTTGCTGTGGCGTCAGGAGTACGGTTCGTAACATCTACATCGGTGAAACCTGAGCGGGACAAAGCCGGCGGTGCAAGCGGTACTGGCTGTGTTGCTGCAGTCCACTCACCTGGCACCGTTGACTTTGGAGCGGGTTTCTCAACGATTGGAAACAAACTTCGACCTGTAACCCGGTCGAATACATAGATAAACCCGGTTTTTGTTGGCTGCGCCACGGCATCGATACGCTTGCCTTGGCTCTCAACATTCACGACCAACGGTGGACAGGGATTATCATGATCCCAGACATCGTGGTGGACTGTTTGAAAATGCCACAACCGCTTCCCGTTACGCGCATCCAATGCGAGCGTAGAATTCGCAAACAGGTTGTTACCGGGACGATCACCGCCGTAAAAGTCAGAGGCTGCAGACCCTACACCGCAAAACACTATCCCTCGTGCTGCATCGACCGTAAAACCACTCCACGGATTTGCCCCAGAGCGATTCTTCCAGCCATCATTCAACCAAGTCTCACTTCCAGCCTCATATGGCTTTGGAACGGTGTGGAAACGCCACGCTTCCCTACCGGTTCGAACATCAAACGCCCGAATGTCTCCTGGCGCACCTGGTTGCCCCTCAGAGTTCACCACTGGGACAATTACGATGTTTTGATAGATGGCAACTGCAGATGTAACAGACAGATTGACGCCGGACAAATCACGCTCGTAACCATCCTTGAGGTTGATAAACCCACCCTTACCAAACATCGGGTCCGGCTTCCCCGTCAACGCATCAATGCTCCAGAGCCGCCCGTTCCCCGTGCCAAACAGAATACGTCGTTTGCCCTTTGACTTTGAATCACTCCAGTAAGCAACACCGCGGTTTACGCCACCAGTCGCTGGATCAAACTGCCAAATCGTTTTGCCAGTTGCGGCTTGCAGCGCAATTACTTTCTGATTGACTGATGTAAGGTACATCACACCATCGACAACAATGGGTGTGCATTCCAGCGTACTCTTGTCGGATGCATCGTCAACCGTGAACTCCCAGACCGTCTTGAGTCGGTTGACATTTGCCTTGTTGATTTGGCCAAGCTGGCTGTATCGCATCCCTCCGGAATCGTTGCCAATGCCCCGCCAATCCACCGTGGTCGATTTATCGATCACAGGGATGCCATGATTTTTAACAGTCGTTTTCACTTTGATGTTTCCTTTCAAGGATAAGTCACGGGATAACGTAAGCAGTCGCAATCCATTGGATGCATCAAATCCGTTTTCCTGAACGGAATCGAATGTGCATGAAACAACCGGTAACGTCGCTTTCGATGCACTCCATACTTGTAGTTCATCTATCGAGCCTGTACATGTAAGACCATCTGGAGGGTACCCACCAATCCAAAGCTCACCGGATTCTGGAACGAAATCGGGTCTCGAACAGGCTTTGTCGAGGATAGCCACGCCATCAACCGTAATTCCGACCCGGGTTTCCGAAATCGTGACATCGATGTCATGCCACTTACCATCCGTAACAACAGCATCGGAAACAAACAGACTTGGTGAACTCCCGGGGACATACACGGCTATGCGTCCACTGTCAGCTTCTGAAAATACTTCCCAGTGTGACCTACTTGACTTCAATCCATGGGCAATGAGGATGTTATATGCCTTGGATTGTGTCAGCATTGCACGGACAGATACGCGTACGGGAAACTTTGCGATGTCAGCATTCGGTGACAACCTAAGAGCTCCCCGGGTGACGTCGGCAGCCATCCCATTCAGACCCGGTACACTCACAGCCTTACCTTGAAATCGCTCGAGTGGAAACTGAAGGACTTCCCTACCAGCGGCGAAAGCAAGTCCCCGGCGGATGAACTCGGCGTGTTCAGGTGTCAGCACAGCACCCGCATCATGTCCAAGCAGTGTTTGGACAATCACGCCACGACCTGCTTTATATGTATACGCCAGTGGTTCGGCTTTCCCCGTGACCTTTGATATTGCCGTCAACAATGGAGATACAGGTTCCGTTCCCACCTGTGAGCAGTACAGCTCATCCGTCGTTGTAAATCGATGTAAACCACGTGTTAGAACATGGTCGGCCTGCATGACATCAACGCTAAACGTCCCATAGGCATCATGATTCGCTTTGCCATCCACCCAGACGCGCCGCGAAAAACCGCCATGATAATCCAGCCAATCGCGCCAAGCACCGTTAGCAAAGTGGAGCAGAAAGAGTCCCCCACCGCCTCGAACATACTTGGACAATTTCCCGCGTGCATCGGCCGACAGAGTAGCTGATTCCCAGTTGCAGTAGTTGATCAAAAGGACATCGGTCGTTTCAAGCACATCCCCGGCGAGTAACTCAGGATCGTAAACAACTTCCAGCTCAAGGCGCTTATCGCTGGCGGTAACGTGATGCAAGGCCGCAGTGGTTGCTTTCCAGTCATGCGCGGGGTGGTGATGTCCTGTCAGAACCGTAACCCGGATTGGGTCATCCGTAGGCGTACTTTCCGTGGCAACACCAGACATTGGGATGCTCTGTTTCGCTGTCCACAGAATCGCATTGCAGAGCATTTTGCGGATGTTTGCATCTTTGTAAGTCGACAGTGCATGCCCACCTGTGTACCCAAAGCCACGCCCACCATTGGTACGGGTGACAGCCCAGCCGACCGTCTGCGCACTCCCACCTTGTGGTCTTACCGTCTGAAGGAGGTCAACTCGGCGCGGGTCATTCTTCCTGAAACGTAGCTGTGTGTAAAACTCTTCCTGAACCTTGTATGGACGTACGCCGCGCATAATCGGGTGCTGTGGTGACGGCAGGGAAACGGACGCCAGCCAGTTATCGATTGCACTTGCCCAGTGGTTTGCGCCTGGTCCGCTCTCGTAATCAAAGTGACCGCCAACCCAGTCCAGATATCGGTCGCCATCCGCTCCCAGCGGAGCAAACGTCGCGTAGTGAAGCGTAACTAAGCCGCAGCCACGCTGCATTTGTTGGTTCAGGATATCCATTCTCCCCGGATGCAGGAGCGGATGATCGAGGCGATTGTGGTCAGAGCCATCGGCGTAAACAACGATGCAATCGGCAGTATCAAGAACCTTAGGGTCATCCGGCCAGCCGTAAGGGACAACCGTTGTCTTGAGGGACGCATCGTTTGCGCGGAGCGTCCGGGCGAGCAG
>JBJTQN010000132.1:0-9653 GCA_046075665.1 Armatimonadota bacterium
CCCTGGAAAAAAACAAACGCATCTGCTCGATAAAATCAAAACATATGCTAAAAGTTACTAGGCATAACCACCATCATTGATCCTCAAAGAACGTGGATTCTGACAATGGATGCACACTATCTTGTATGTAAAAAACTGCGAAAAGACTAAGCTTCAATCCACATCCAGAGCACTTGGGCACCGGACGCAAGGAAAAGAATACAGCCTACGATGACCTTATGCAAGAAAACTCAACGAATTTATTCGCGCCACTTACAAATGCATCGGTGCGCCTGACACGCATACTTTGTTACACTCACGCCAGGTCATCAAACAGCGCTCAGTACTAGCGGCAATCGTATCCAAGTCACCTTGTGCAAGAGTCGTAATCTTAGAAGTCATCGCGGTCGGCTTGACTAGAATTACATGTACCCTTATCGTGCTATTTGCTTTCTATCAGCCTCAATATTAGCTACCCTTGGCGATTGGCATCTAATAAATCCAGCCATTTCTGCGATGCACGGGATATTGTCTTTTTCTCTAGAATCAAAATCCCACATGCACGGCTAATCGAGAATCCTTGGATGGGTACTTCCAGTAATGTCCCATCGGATATCTCGTTCAGCACCGTTTTACGCGGTAAAAGACTGACGCCAAACCCCAACTCAACCGTACGCTTCAACGTTTCTATATTGTCGTAGCTCTTCCGAACATCAAGCTTTACACCAACTTTCTGAAGGCTCCGCTCAATGAGCAACCGAGTTGGAATGCCATCCGCAAATGCAATAAACGGTATGCCAGCAAGATCATCCACTGATAAACCCTGTACCTGTTTTGGTAATGCAAATGCTGGCGACATCACTAAGGCAAGTGGCTCGTTCACCCATTCGAGCACCCGGATTCCCTTTACTTCCTTGGGACACGCAACGATGCCGACATCCGATTCACCCGATAGTACACTCTCATAAACCCTGTCTGTTCGCATGTACTCGATATCAAATTCGACATTCGGAGCTTCATTAAGAAATCTCCGTATTGGTTCCGCCAAGCTATGTAACCCTAACGAATAGACCGTAGCAACCTGCAAACGCCCAACGAGGTCAGATGATGCTCCAAATAAGGCGTTCGGAAGGTCATCCAATATGCCGAGGATTCTGCGCGCTGCATCCTCAAGCACCATCCCATGTGCGTTTAGCTGCTGGCCAGACCGCCCAGGGCCACGGTCAAGGACTCGAAAACCAAGACGTGACTCTAGTGCCGTAATACGTTGACTAACAGCAGGCTGAGATACACCAATGTGGTTGGCGACCTGAGAAATACTGCCATATCGCCGCAATCCGCACAGAATGGCGCAATCTTTGATATCCAATATTTCGAAATCCATAAGTGCAAATTATAACCAATATTCAGAAAATGCTATTTACTTACGGAATGGTATTTTCGTATCATAGTTATGTTGTGTCTGGCCGCTCTAAGTTGCGCGACCCGGCAGTAAGGAGAGTCTATGGCTACGAGCGAAATCTCAAAAGGACAACCCGGGAGCAAGCGCCTGTTCAAAGATACTTATCTATTGCACAAGCTGCACAGCTTGACCGGAGTGCTCCCGATAGGTTTGTTTCTGATATTCCACTTCACAGCGAACGCATACAGTTTGCGTGGTGCAGTTGAGTTTGATACAGCCGTTCGCGCAATCGGGTATGCGCCGTTTATTCTGTTGCTCGAAGCGGGAGTTATCTTCCTACCCATTTTGTTCCACGCCATCTACGGGTTAATGATTGTGGCTGAGATGCCCGGACCAGGTGGGAACGTCGCGCATTACGGTTACGAGCGAAACTGGCTCTACGTTATGCAACGCTGGACGGGTGTCATTGCAATCGTCTACCTTGCGTTTCACGTCTATGACACCACCGCGCTCAAGTACTACTACGAACTGACCGGTGGCGTCAGCAGCCAAGACCTAGGTTTCCAAAGCATCAGTTATCGTGCGATGGCATGGCGATTTGCGAATGTACCTTACTTACTGTTCTACATCGTAGGTATCACTTCAGCATGCCTTCACCTCGGTAACGGACTTTTCAACTTCAGCATCCGATGGGGTATCGCAATCGGTGCAGGCGCACAAAAAGCATCTGCAGCGATTGGCTGGACGCTGGGTGCAGGTATGGCACTACTCGGCATCGTCATCGCAGTCAACTTCGCGGCGAAGGGCAAACTCGATGCCGAGAAGTATAAAGATCGCGAGCAGTTTGTGCGTACGCTTGTGAACTTAAACGGACGCATGGAAGAGCCAGCACAACAGGCCGCGCCACAGCCCGGTGGGCCACAAGGAAATCGAGACTAGTCATGGCAGCTCCTACAAAAACACACGCGATTATTGTGGGCGGAGGCCTTGCTGGCCTGATGACCGCTGTAAAGATTGCTGAGGCGGGTGGAACCGTTGACTTGTTCTCACTTGTACCAGTAAAGCGCTCACACTCAGTCTGTGCACAGGGCGGGATCAATGGTGCGGTCAACACCAAGGGCGAGGGTGACTCACCAGCGATACACCTCGATGACACATGCTACGGTGGCGACTTCCTCGCAAACCAAACGCTTATCAAAACGATGTGTGATGCCGCTCCGGGAATTATTAACCTCCTTGACCGCATGGGCGTTATGTTTAACCGTACGCCTGAAGGTCTGCTGGACTTCCGACGCTTCGGTGGCACCCTACACCATCGCACGGCTTATGCCGGCGCAACCACCGGTCAACAGCTTTTGTACGCACTTGACGAACAGGTTCGCCGTTACGAAGTTGCAGGAAAAGTGCGGAAATTCGAGTTCTGGGAATTTTTGGGCGTGGTTCGTGAGGGCGATGCCGAAGACGGACGCTGTCTGGGCATCGTTGCGCAGGATTTGCACTCAATGCAAATCGAATCGTTTGCAGCTGATGCCGTTGTGCTTGCTACCGGTGGCCCTGGCATCATCTTTGGAAAATCGACGAACTCGACCATTAACACTGGAACCGCAGCAGGTGCTGTCTTTAAGCAAGGCGCCCACTATGCAAATGGCGAATTTGTTCAAGTCCACCCGACGGCTGTCCCAGGAGACGATAAGCTCCGCCTGATTTCCGAATCGGTTCGTGGCGAAGGTGGTCGTGTTTGGGTTCCGAAGAACGCCAATGACAAACGACAGGGACAAGATATCCCGCAAAACGAACGCTTCTACTTCCTCGAAGAGAAATACCCGAAGTACGGAAACCTCGTACCACGTGATATCGCCACACGGGAAATCTTTGACATTTGTGTAAATGAGCGCATGGGCGTCTTCGGTGAGAATCAGGTCTACCTCGATGTAACCCATATCGATCGCAGACAGTTAGACCTCAAGCTCCGAGGCGTCCTTGAGATCTACGAGAAGTTTGTTGGCGATGATCCCCGTGATGTCCCAATGCGTATCTTCCCTGCAGTCCACTACTCTATGGGTGGTATCTGGGTTAATAATGGACTTGACCCGGAAAACGTCCCCTATCACATGACCAATATTCCGGGACTCTTTGCTGTCGGCGAGTGCGACTACCAGTACCATGGCGCAAACCGTCTCGGAGCAAACTCACTTTTGTCGTGTCTGACCAGTGGTGCGATCGCCGGACCTGCTGTTTGCAAGTATGCAGAAGGACAGGAAGTTCGTAGCGAGAAGTCAAACCCTGCTTTTGCCACTGCGACTGCAATGCGCAAGGCAGAGTATGAGACACTCCGTGGAATGGATGGCGGTGAGAACCCATTCCAAATCTGGCGTGAACTTGGCAATGTGATGACCGAAAACGTTACGGTCGTTCGCGACAATGCAAAGCTAGAGCAGACCATCGGAATCATCGATGGCCTTCAGAACCGCTACGCGAAAGTATCCGTCAGTGACTCATCAGGATGGTCTAACCAGACTCTGCCGTTCACGCGCCAGCTTGGTAACATGCTCACTTTGGCAAGAATCATCACAAAAGGTGCTCTTCACCGTGATGAAAGTCGCGGTGCGCACTACAAGCCTGAGTTCCCGAATCGCGATGATGAGCGTTTCCAAAAAACGACGGTTGCCACCTTCGATGCAAGCAATCCCCGTGACCCGAAAATCGGCTATGAAGCTGTCGACCTTTCTCAGGTTACGCCACGCGCACGCGTCTATACATCCGGCAGTACCAAGCCGGTAGGATCGTAAGGAGTCAGAGATGTCCACCACGGATGACGTTATCGAAGTAACAGTTTTACGGCAGGCAGATGCCACATCGGCTCCCTATGAGGAAGTCTTTCTCGTACCTTATAAGCTACGCATGAATGTCATCAGCGTACTTATGGAAATTCGGTTGAACCCGGTCAATAGCAAGGGGCAAAAAGTGGCACCTGTGGCATGGGACCAAGCGTGTCTCGAGGAAGTTTGTGGCAGCTGCACCGTCCGCGTAAACGGTCGTGTTCGCCAAGCATGCTCATCGCTCGTCGATAAAGTTTGCACTGGCGGTACAAATGGTTCACGACGAAAGCTGTACATTGCCCCAATGAGCAAATTCCCAGTGGTACGCGACCTCGTTGTTGACCGCTCCCGGATGTTCGAGAACCTCAAAAAGATTCAGGCATGGATTCCTATTGATGGCACATACGATTTGGGCCCCGGTCCGCGCTTGAGCCAAAAGGAACAAGAGCTTGCCTACGACTTTGCGCGATGTATGTCCTGCGGGTCGTGTCTAGAAGCATGCCCTCAAGTGTCTGTGAAATCAAACTTTATCGGCCCAGCAGCAATTGGACAGGTGCGCTTGTTCAACTCGCACCCAACAGGTTCGATGAACAAAGATGAGCGTCTTGAGGCAATTTCTGATTCGGATGGCATCGCTAGCTGTGGTAACGCACAGAACTGTGTTCAGGTTTGCCCAAAGGAGATTCCACTTACCCGTGCGATTGCGGAAATCAATCGCGATACGACGGTGTACCGAATCAAAAAGTGGCTCGGAAAATAAGGCATTTCCATCATCAGGACCGTACCCGTGGGTACGGTCTTTTTTCGTCAGGTGCATCTCTCAAATGGTTAGGCTATAACGCTGTATGACACGCATTCCGAGCCGAATGGTTCTTGTATCTGGTCTTGCATTCATCATTGGATTAGCAACATCAGCCGGCGGCAATTCACAAACCCCACCGCGGGGTTCCGCCACGCCTGAGCAAGTTACCTACTTTGAAAATAACGTTCGGCCCGTGTTTGCCGAATCTTGTGTGGCCTGCCATACAGAAGGAAATGCCGGAGGCGGCCTACGCCTCGATAAGCCGGTCACTCAATCTCAGGCAACGTCCATTATTAACCGTATCCAAGGAATAGGTGGAAACCGAATGCCGCAAGGCGCACCACCATTAACAGACGACAAGCTCAAGACGTTGCTTGCCTGGAGCAAGAATGGAGCAATATGGCCTGAGGGTAAAGCTGCCATCGATGGCAATCTGTGGTCCCTCAAGCCAATCAAGAATCCAACGATACCCAAAAACTCTCCGATAGGCTGGTCATCCCCAATTGATGCCCTGATCGCAGCCGATTTTACGCAAAAAGGGATAAAGCCAGCACCAGTGGCTGACCGGGGAACGCTCATTAGACGAGCCAGTCTCACGGTGACCGGTCTTCCACCAACCTATAAACAGGTCACTGAGTTTTTACAGAACAAGTCCCCAAAAGCTTATAGCGATCTGATTGATTCATTGTTGGCATCCCCTGCGTTTGGCGAACGGATGGCCCGTCAATGGATGGATATCGCACGCTATGCCGATACAAAGGGGTATGTTTTTGTTCAAGACAGAAACTACCCCAATGCATACACGTATAGGGATTGGCTAATTAATGCGTTTAACAACGACCTCCCGTACGATCAGTTTGTCATCCAACAACTGGCCGCGGACAAAGTTGTTTCAGAAGATCGTCGTCCACTTGCTGCCATGGGATTTCTTACGATTGGACGCCGGTTCCTCAATGCCGAGAATGACATCATCGGTGACCGAATCGATGTCGTAACACGTGGGTTTCTCGGACTCACCGTCCAATGTGCCCGGTGCCACGACCATAAGTTCGATCCGATTCCAACAAGAGATTACTATTCGCTTTATTCCATCTTTGCGTCATCGGATGAAGAAGAATTGACAATTTCCGACAAGTCCGTTAGTGAGCCGTGGGATGCATGGGACACAGAGGTGAAGAAATTAAAGCGAAACAGAGCGTCAATTATACGATCTGCTGTTGCCAGAATACGAAGTTCAGAGACATCGAGTGCTATTCGTGATGCTGTTCAAAAGACTGCATTGGAAGATCTTCCAACTTCCGAACGCCTCAAGGTGATTCGTAATGCGTTCACCAAAGACGAAGAACTAAGTCTTTCGTCTGCTGATGCAAAACTTGAAATTTTGGAGAAGGGCGCGCCAGAGACTCCTGAATTCGCGATGGCGATGATCGACAAGCAACTACCGGTAACCGTCAATGTCCACAAGCGTGGAAATCCAGGAGTCGCAGGAGAACCAGCGCCACGTCAATTCCTTCAGTGCATCGCGGGCGAACAACGCCCAGAGTGGAAGGACTCGTCCGGTCGCCTTGACCTCGCAAAGTCCATCGTAGACATCAACAACCCACTGACCGCACGTGTCTATGTAAACAGAGTCTGGATGAACCTGTTTGGAAAAGGCATCGTCAGGACACCCAGTGACTTTGGGAAGCAGGGTGAAAAACCAACGAATGGTCCCCTGCTCGATTACTTGGCCTATACATTCATGCACTCGGATGGATGGTCAACCAAGAAGTTGATGAAGCGGATTTTGATGAGCAGGGCCTTCATGGGCTCAAGTGATGTCTCCCGGGAAGTTGCGTTGAAGGATCCGGAAAACCGAACGTACAGCCATCAAAATAGACGCCGCTACGATATGGAACAGCTACGGGATGCGCTACTTTTCACATCCGGCAAGCTGGCTACATCGCGAATCGGTGGCAGAAGCGAAGAACTCTGGGAAAAAGGTTACACAGCGCGTCGTGCAGTCTACGGCTTTATTGAGCGCCAGAACTTACCATTGACATTCAAAACACTGGACTTTGCTAGCCCAGATGCATCCAGTCCGATGCGCTTTGTAACAACAGTGCCCCAGCAAGCATTATTTATGATGAACAGTCCCCTCGTGACTGACCAAACACGCGAAATCGCGAGAGCCATCGAGCTATCCAATTCGACATCAGGGCCGAAAGCAGTCAACGCGGCCTTTAGAGGTGTGCTCGGACGAGATGCGTCGACCGAAGAAATTAAACTTGGTACCGTTTATCTGGCCAAACCGGATGAATCATCCGATACGTTGCCCAACGGACCGTGGGTAATGGGCTATGGAGAGATCAACCATACCCTCGACCGTGTCGCCGGATTCAAGAAACTTCCGACATTTATAAATGGCAGTTATCAGGCAGGAGCCATCCTGCCAGACAAAGACCTCGGTTGGGTCCTACTCAACAAAGACGGTGGCCACCCCGGGTCCAAAGGTGTGATGTGCATTCGCAGGTTTATCGCACCGCTGAACGGAACGTATCGCATCGATGGCAACATTTCCCATCGTAGTAATCAAGGGGATGGCATTATTGCCCGGGTCGTATCATCGAAAACCGGCACCATTGGTCAATGGACTGTTTTCAATTCCAATGTTTCTCCAAAGGTTAATGACATCACACTGATAAAAGGTGACCAGCTGGACTTTGTCGTGGAGTGTGGTGAGACGCCTGATTTTGATGGCTTCGCCTGGGCACCATCACTGAAACTCGTGAATACCGATATGCCAAAGGGACAAAAGCGTATCTGGCTCGCAGCGGAAGGATTTACGGAAACGGCTGCCCCCAAAGTGCTATCGCGACTAGAGCAACTTGTACATGCATTACTGATGTCAAATGAGTTTGTAACGATCGACTGATTAAATCCTGAGAATACAATGAACAACAAATCCAGATACAGCCATCAACAGGACTTCGCTGATATCTTCCTGTCCAGGCGTGACCTGCTTGGCCGAATGGGAAATGGCTTTGCGGGGATGTCGCTGGCATCCCTGTTAGCTCACGAGGTAAAAGCTCAGGATAAAAAGAAATCTGGAGCAATACCAACCGCACCAGTTTCAGCACAGCGGTCTGGCAATCCCTTAACTGCGAAGCCCGCTCCCCTCCCCGCCAAGGCGAAGCGTGTCATATTTTTGTTCATGAATGGCGGTCCAAGCCACGTTGACACTTGGGATCCAAAACCACAACTAACAAATTACGCGGGCAAAACCCTTCCGATAGCAAATCTGGCGACAGAACGCAAAACTGGTGTCGGGCTTGCATCCCCCTTCAAGTTCAAACGATTTGGTCAGTCTGGACTAGAGGTCAGTGAGCTATTCGAAAAGACTGCACAGTTTGCTGACGAGATGTGTGTGATCCGATCGATGCATGCTGACGTTCCAAATCACGAGCCATCCCTGCTATTGATGAACTGCGGGGAGGCCCGCCAGGTTCGACCAAGCTTTGGAAGCTGGACATTGTACGGACTCGGCACGGAAAATCAAAACTTACCAGGGTTTATTGCGATGTGCCCTGGTGGTTATCCTATACAGGAAACACAAAACTGGCAGGCCGGATTTCTGCCTGGGATCTTTGCCGGTACCTACATAGATCCAAATCATCGTGAAATCGAAAAAATCGTTGAACACATCAGGAATCGGAACACTACACCTAATCAACAGCGTGAGCAGCTTGATTTACTGAGATCACTGAACAAGTCTCATTCTGCAACCAGAGGATTTGACCAGCAGCTGGAATCACGTATTCAGAGCTTTGAGCTTGGATTCCGGATGCAGACCGAGGCATCAGAAGCATTTGATACGGACTCAGAGTCTGACGCAACGCGAGAACGCTATGGCAAGGGAAACTTCGCCCGTGCATGCCTAATCGGCCGTCGGCTCGCAGAGCGAGGAGTACGCTTTGTTCAGATTTACACTGGGGCCGGACAGCCTTGGGATTTGCATGATGACCTTGAAGACGGCATGCGCCGCCTCTGCGGCGAGGCTGACCGCGGAATCAGTGCACTTCTGCAGGACCTGAAGGACCGTGGAATGCTTGAAGAAACCCTTGTGATATGGGGAGGAGAGTTTGGCCGAACTCCCGCCGTTGAACTTCCAACGCCCGGTGCAAACGACGGGAAAATGAATGGTCGCGACCATAACCACTGGGGATTTACATACTGGATGGCAGGTGGTGGTGTGAAAAAGGGCTCTGTTTACGGAGCCACAGATGAATTTGGCTTCAAGGCGGTTGAAAAGCCCGTGCATGTTCACGACTTCCATGCGACAGTGATGCGGTTGCTTGGCTTTGACCACACGCAGCTGACATATCGCTATGCAGGCCGGGACTTCCGTTTGACTGATGTCCATGGCAATGTTATCTCGGACTTGATTGCTTAGTATGCAGGATGAATTAAACGACCAACCAATGTCACCGTGGGACCTACCGGAAACCGTAGTGGTCTTCCAATTCCCTTGGGAAAGTCCGGTCACTATAGGAAGTTTCGAGCAGGAAGTTGTCTTGATGTGCGAGACGATGTCCGTTGCCGACTCGCTCAAGTCAGAGGTTGAGGCTCAATTTGCACATGGAGAGCCCCTCACCTGCGTCGAAGTTAAGAA
>JBJTQN010000133.1:0-25015 GCA_046075665.1 Armatimonadota bacterium
CCGAATTTCTTTTCTTTCATGGTCTAGCTCCGATCGTAGTGAACCTGCCGCTCGCTCATCCGGAGGGCAACAAATGTCAATGTCAGGGTGATCAGGAAGAGCACCCAGCCCATCGCGCTCGCATAGCCCATCCGCTGGAAACGGAAGGCATTGTCAAACAGATAGGTTGTAAAGAAGTAGGTCGAGCGCGCTGGTGCGCCATTTGGAAACATCACGTAGGGAACGGCAAAGACCTGCAGTGCCCCAATCATCCCCATAATCACGTTGAACAGGATCACAGGGCTGAGCATCGGTAGCGTCACGTGGCGGGTCTTTGCAACAAGGCGTGCGCCATCGAGGTCGGCTGCTTCGTAGAGGGACTGCGGGATGTCCTGAAGGCCTGCGAGGTAAATAACCATCGCGTTTCCAGAACCCCACATCGCAATCATCACCAATGTGACCTTTGACCAAGCCGGGTCTCCAAGCCAGTTTGGCGGATTTGACATCCCGAGCTTTTCGAGCGACATATTAAGCAAACCGTGCTCGCCGTTGAAGATCCAGAGCCAAAGGATGCCTAGAGCGACCATCGGGACCAAGCTTGGTACATAAAACAGCGTCCTGTAGAACGCTAGCCCCTTGACCTTGGTGTTCAGGAGCATCGCGAGCAGAATCGCCACGGTGGCAGACAACGGAACCGCGGCAACGACATAAGTGAACGTATTGCGGATTGTCATCCAGAACACTTCGTCCTTAACCATCTCCTTGTAGTTCTCAAGCCCGATAAAGCGTGGCGGTCGCAGCACCGAGAAGTCGGTAAAGCTGTAGAAAAACGATGCCAGGACGGGATAAAGCAGGAAGGTCAGAAAGCCCAGAATCCACGGCATGGCGAAGAGATAAGCGATACGCGCTTCGGATTTCATGGCTTTGCCTCCGCCGTTGAGATGGTTTTACCAATGACTTGCTGCTGATATCGATACCATTGTGGTTCGAGGCGCGCCTGTGCAGCATCCAGAGCTTGTTTCGGCGTCTTCGTCCCCAAGTTGATTTCAGTGAATGCATTTCTAAGTTCACTGTCAATCTGCGGCCAGATACCGATTTGCGGGATGTACGCGGCATTCGGTGAGCGTGCTAGCTCATCGAAGAGGCGAATGTACGGATTAAGATGCGTGGTGAAGAACTTATCCGAAACTTTTACCAGCGGAGAGTTTTTTCCATGGGATGAGCAAAGCAGCTCCATTTGATCCTGACGCTGTACAAAAGCGATGAACTCAAAGGCTTCTCGCTTATGTTTTGCACCTGTCGGGATGACCAGCGTGTCCATCGCGATAAAGTTCATCCCCTTCAGGTCCTGTCGGTCCTTGGGGAGCGGGAAAGGAACAGCAATCCACGGCAGCTTTTTGTTGTAGAGGTCGATAAAGTTTGCCATCCAGACGCCCTGCATCACGGAGGCCACTTTTTCAGACATAAACGGGTTTTGCGGGGATGAGAAGTTGCCAAAACCACTCTGGAAGTTCTGTGTCTCTCGGACACCGAAGCGCTTACTGTACGACTGGACCCATTCGAATGCGCGGATGTTTTCAGGGGTGTTGATGGTCAGCTTGTCGCCATCGATGAGCTTGCCGCCAAACCAATAGCCCCAGCCCCAGTTCCACCAGCCAGGTTCAGCTGGGAGAAATCCTGCCAGCTCCACCTTGCCATCTTTGACTTTAGAGATGCGCTCTGTAAAGGCATCCAGCTCTTCCAGTGTCTTTGGCGGCTCTTCACCGGGCTTGAGAAACTTCTTATTGATATGCAGCGCAGTGCTCGCGGGTGTTGTCGGGAACGCAACCAACATCCCTCCGGGAGTCATTTGTTTCCAATAGCCGGGAATGTAATCTTCTTCCTTGATGCCAAACTCTTTTGCAAGTGGCGCAAGGTCCGTCAGTGCACCTGCATCTTTAAACTGCGTCATCTGGGTGTCCCAGAGACCAGCGACATCCGGCGGGTTCCCACCGCTGGCTGCGAGCAATGTTTTGTCGGCTACACCGGAAATGGAGAGCATTTTGACAAAAATGCGGTCTTGGGATGCATTAAAGTTGTTGACAATACGCCGCATTTTCTCGGCTTCGTCACCCGTCCACTTTTCCCAGTAGAGCACAGTGACCTTGTTAGCCACGGGCTTGCGTGTTGTTGCATCCTCAGAACGGTACACAAGGTAGCCCAGCGCTCCCAGCGCTGCCGCGGTCATGGCAATGGTTCGTATGTTCACAGGCGTAAACCCTTGTCGACAGTGACAATGTGCATACGCCTATATACAGCGAAATAACTGGAATCTCTATCAGGATTTACTGTGTGTATGTCAATCGTCGATTGGAAATCGGTGAATCTTACCAGCTCGTGTCGCGATGAAAACGGCTAGCGGCTTATCGGGATTCACCCAGCTGCAGCACGGATACCCTGTACGTCCTCCAAGATTGACAGGTTTTCCCGTATCCCCGATCGAAAACACCTGCCCAGCGGTGTCGATGACAACAATCAAGTCTCGCATGCTGTGAACATAAAGCAATGGATTCTCAAACCCTTTGAAGAACATCCGCTGCCGTTGCCGTAATACATCCCAAACCCGTACTGAGCGGTCCGAGCTTACGGTTGTGATGTTGCCATCCGGAGAGAGAGAGGCGCCCGTGATGCCAGCGGAATGTCCCTCAAGCGTGCCCACCTTTTTGCATGTATGGTCCCAAATGTGAATCAGGCCATCCACGCCAAAGGTGACGAAGGTGCGATTGTTCACTTTGATGATGCCTGTACACGCTCCCTGATGCGCGGGCTGCTCCGTCCACGTGCCGCCTCGCGTGCGGTGAAAGAGCATGCCTTTGGCATTCACGGCGACATAGACATCGCTTAGCTCTGCAAAACCGGTTAGGCAATCCGTACCGACCACTTCCACATCGCTTGTCACGAGGGTTACCGGGTCGAGCAGCGCCATCATCCCGTTACGCCGAGGTGTCCCGCCCACGATACGAACTTTGCCATGGGCTTCGCCTATCTGGTTTACCAGTGGCATCGAGACATGGGGACCTCTCGGAAGCCCATGTAAGTTTGTAACGGTTTGCTGCAAGCGGAGTGGATAGCCTGCAGCAATTCCGATGATTCCTTGTTCATCGAAGAGCACAGCCTGGAGACGGTTTGGCTCAGCCACTATGCGAAGAGATCCTTGATGACAACTCCACCAGCGATGCGCTGAACCGGGCGGCCATCAGGGGTTCGCACTGTTTCTCCGGGGTCGATAGCAAATGCCGACAACAGTGTCGCTGCGATGTCAGCGGGGGAGACCGCAGCGTCCATTGGCGATTCGCCACGGGCATCAGTCGCGCCAAAGACCAACCCGCGGGCAAACGGGCCACCTGCTAGGAGGACCGACCCCGCGCGCGGCCAGTGATCTCGTCCGGCACTCGCATTCAATTTTGGCGTTCGTCCAAATTCGCTGACAACCGCGACAACCGTAGTATCAATACGCCCGCGCTCGATTAGATCATCCAGCAGTGCACTGATGCCTCTATCCAAGCCCGGTAGCTTTCCAGATCCGGGGAAGCGTGCATCTGGTAGCTCGCGGTGGATGTCAACATGCGTATCGTAGCCCGTGTCAACGACTTGCACGACGCGGCAGCCCGCGCCGGTCAGACGCCTTGCGAGGAGGAGGTTGCGCCCGATGGCTCCATTTCCGTAGCGCTGGCGTACGCCTGGTGGCTCCTTGTCGACCTGAAAAGCACTGAGGACACTGGAGCTTGTCAGCATCCCAAGCGCCCGCGCCGTCGCACCGTCTCCCGGTGTCACTACACCGCCATCTAGCGCCGCCGACAGCTTTGTAAGCGCAGAAAGCGTTGAAAGCCGCCGCGCCCAGACATCCTCGATGTGGCCATCCGGGCCAAGCAGCGTCCCGCCCTGACTGCTCCCCGGAGTCACGGCAAAGGGACGCGTGCTCTGCGGGAGGTAACCCGCCCCGAGGAAATCCTGCATCCGGCCGATCGTGCTATACGCCGGCATCCCCGCCCGGCCAGTATTTTTGGATGCAACTAAACTTCCAATACTCGGCGGGTTAAGTGCCGGGTTTGCACGGTGCCCGGTCAGCACAAAATGCCCGCCGGTGTCGTGGTTTCCCAGCTCGTGGGTGAGCGACCGGATGAGGGTGACCTGGTTCAGCCGGGATGCGAGCATCGGGAGATGTTCACTCAGCGCAATCCCCGGAATGGCGCTGCGGATGCCCGCAAATGGCCCACGAATCTCGGATGGTGCATCCGGTTTTGGGTCGAAGCTGTCGATGTGCGAGAGGCCACCATCCAGCCAGATCAAGATGAGCGACTCCGCGGGCTTGATGCCAGGAGGGGACATGGGGTGTGCGGCGGCCGCGGCGATGTCAGTAAGCGACCACCCGAGGGCGCCAGCAAACCCGAGGCTGAGGAGACTTCTGCGGGAAAGACCATCACAGCGTAGTGGAATCACGGGCGCACTCCAAATTCCGGGTGGTTGATGATGACCCATAGCGTGTCTTCGATGGCTTGTTGGCGTGATTGGTTCCGCTGCATTTTTGTGAGGATGTTCCATTCAGTCTGTGTGACCGGCCGGGTCAGACCGCGCTGGAAGAGCTGCCGTGTGATGTTTTCGAGGGAGGTGTTGGTGGATGCAAGTGTAGCGGCACCCACCGCAAGCCGTCTTTGAATCTCGGGTGCCGCAAGCCGGTGCAACGCAGCGGTGAGTCCTTCGGCATCAGGAGATAAATCAGGCGCGCGTCCATCCCGCTGGCAGCGCTCAAAGGCATCGAGGGTTGTGTTTGGAATACGGTTATCAAGCTCGCTCATCGCCCCTACAGGGGCGGCAGGATTGGTGCTCCCGCTGGTGTGGGTGAGTAAGTCATCCAGCATTTCAGCGGTCAGGCGTCGCTTGGCGTGCGAGAGGAGATGCCCTTCATGAAAGGCATCGGGTTTTCTGGATGCCTGCTGCTGGTACGTTTCGCTCATCAAAATCGTAGAAATCAACCATTTGATCTGCATTCCATTTTTGATGAATGCTTCTGTGAGGCGCGTCAGCAATGCGGGGAAGCGGCTTGGGTTACCTGGTCGGATGTCATCTACAGGTTCGACGAGGCCGTTTCCAAAGAGCTCTTTCCAAACACGGTTGACGATGAGGGTTGCGAGGTCGCGATTCCCGATGGCGCTTTGCGCGAGGATTTCCTGTGGAGGGGTTTTGGAGGGGCTTGGCTGAGCGCTACCGAGGAGCCTTGCGGGGAGGGTCGCGCCGGTTTCAGGGTGCGGGATAGTGCCAAGTGGGTCCACAACAATGCTGTTTCCGGAGGTGCGGGCTCTGGCAAACAGGGATGCGTATGAGACGTTGTCATCCACTGTCCAGCGATCATAGGGGTGCTGGTGACATCTGGCGCAGGCAACCTTTTTCCCAAAGAGCGTTTGAGCCGAGAATTCAGCGAGGTCACGTGGGTCGCGGTAGGTCATCCAGAATGCGGCCTTTGGACCTGCTGCGTCATTCGGGTTTGCCAGCAACAATGTGGCAATCGTATTATCCCAAGGCCGAGCTGCTGTGAGCGCATCCAAGAGAAACGCGTTGTAACGCCGGGCGGCATCGGAGCCGATACGCGCTGAGTCAACACGAAGGGCATCGGCGAGCATCCGAGTCCAACGGATATTGGCATCCGGGGATGCGAGAAGGGTGTTGATGTAGCTTTGCATCGCTGATTTCGAGTCGTATGCGATTGCAAATCTTGATTCTTGTTCGGCGGTCGGCGCGGTACCCGTCGTATCAAAGTGAAGCCGTCGGAGAAGCGTGGCCTCGGCTGCTCGCTTTCCGGGCACGGCGCGGAGTGCCTGGTGCGTTCGACCCACTTCCTGATCGATGATTCCCAGCTTTGGCAGGGGTGGCAACGGCCGCGTGGAAGCGTTCATTGGCACGGTCAAGGCGATGGCTTTTGTGTGCCCGGCGAAGCGGACCATGATACGAGCGATGCCTGGGCGGATGGCTGTTACGGTGCCTGATGCGCTGACCGTTGCTGTTCCATCATCCAACGAATCGAAAACGGCGTTGTGGGAGACATCCATGCGAGCGCCACCATTTGTCGTTGCATAGACATTGACGGTCGATGTGCTTCCAGGTTGCAGGACAGGTGCATTGGTAGTGATTGTGATATCCCGGATGACATCAGAATCGTTTGGCTCGGGCATTTCAGTCGTTATCCACGATTTCAGCGTGGCGTATGCCCCCGAGCCGCGGGCGATCCGTTCGCCTCCGCCGTGATTTAGCTGTCCGGATGCCTTTTGCAAGAGAAGGGAGTCATCCGGTGTGATGCCAGCAACCAGTCGGCCATTTGCACTGTAAACCAGTGTGTTGTAATCGCCCTCCGGGTTGCCTCCAAGCAAGCTGAGTCGGAGACCGCCCCGACCCGCTGCGGAGCCATGACATGCACCCTGTGTGCAGCCGTAGCGCGTGAGAATGGGCTGGACATTTACGCGAAAGGAGGTTGTCGATGGTTGGACTGCCGGAGGCTTTGCCTGTTGCACTCCGGGGGCTGCTGATGCGAGCGCGGCAGTGATGGCAGCGGTGAACACTGCCAACCACGCGCCTAAGGGAGCTTTGTTTTCCACACCTTGACCATCTCAGCGCCGATCTTCTGAGAGTACTCTGTTCCGTACTTTAGGTGGAGGATACGTACCCAGCCATCATGTGCCTGCTTGATAAGATCTGCTTTGCCGCGGGTGTAGAGATCGATGTCACCCGCAACCCGGTCAACATCGGCATTTGTGTTGCTTGGCTGGATGAACGCACGCAAGAGACCCAGAACACCGGGGTCTGTAGGAGCTGCGCCGGGGAGTGGCCCGGCGGGAGGCTTTGGTTGTCCTGCTGGCTGGTTATTTCCTTGTGCCTTTAGTGCGGCTAACTCGGCTTTGAGGGCTGCCACTTCTTTGACGAGATCGGAAATGACCTTTTTCATAGCATCCGGTGTGGATAGATCCGGCTCTGCAGCCGCTTTCTGTGCCGCGGGCCGCTGTGCCGCGGGTCTGGCCGCTGATGCGCCTGCATTTCGTTCGTTCAGTTCTTCCGGAGTTGGCGGTTTTGTATCACCGCTCAGCTTAGCCATGAGTGTGATAACGGATTTTGCATCCGCAATACCCGGCTGGGCGAGGGCAAGATTACCCTCGACTTTGCCATCTTTGATGGTCAGAAGCGTCATCATCGCCTTGCTGTTGATCGCATATGCACCCGGGCCATCGGGGCCATCTGAGCTGATGGAAAACTTGACTTTCAGGTTGAGTGACTTGACGATGGCTGGTAAGCGATCACGCATCGCGACTGGGTCTTTGGGCAGGACTACGATGACGGTGTCCATGGCCGCCTTACGTTCAGCTCCGTACCAGTTAAGGATTCGAACAAGGGGCATCGCACTTCGCTCAACCGCTGTGAGAAATACCACAGTGACAGCCCCGGATGTCTTCTGTTCAACTTCGCGAAGCACCGGAGAGCCATCCGTTAAAAGGACATTGAATGCAGGAGCCTTCTCGCCCGGTTGCGGTCCGGATGTCAGCTGCTGGAGGAACCCAGTGGAACGGGGAGCCGAAATGGCAGCAACTAATGGAACGGATGTGAATGGAGCGATGATTACCATGCAGGATTATATGTGATGAATGACCGTGGTGGCGAGTCAATCGTGACACGACGCAATCGGTGCAATGGATACCGAAATAGGGTAAAAATGGTACGCATCATCTCCGGCGATCCTGACGCTCGGAGGTCGTGGTGTGGCCAGATGCGGTGGTGGTGCGGCCGGGACGCAAGCACCACCACTGCGGTCCAGTTTGGTAGACGCTCTGTTTTACCTAAAGTTCACCATGGTTGCACCCTTAATTTTGCTGGATTTCGATGGTGCATTGCCTGAATGCTTCAACACCGGGTCGGTATCGCTTGTTAAAGCAGCGACAAAAGGATTCTGACTCAGTAACAGCGGAGTAGAATGCATTACCCCCTTCTCGATGGAGAGAATTGATGTCCCGTAAAATCGCGATGATTGGCGCTGGTAGCGTCGTTTTCTGTAAGACTCTGATGTCTGACATTCTGGCAACGCCTGCGCTTGCCGACTCTGAGTTTGCCTTAATGTCGCCGACAGAATCAAAGCTACGGCGTATGGAAGCATTCGCAAACCGGATGATTGCGGATAACAACCTCCCCGCGAAAGCTTGGGCGACGACCAATAGAGAAGATGCCATCAGGGATGCCGACTTTGTCGTCGTGATGATTCAGGTCGGCGGCTTTCACGCCTACGGAGTCGATTACGAGATTCCACTTAAATACGGCGTCGATCAGTGCATCGGTGACACCCTGGGACCCGGTGGTGTTTTCCGCGGTCAGCGGCATATTCCCGTCCTCGTTGATATCGCTAAGGACATGGAACGCCTCGCAAAGCCCGGTGCGGTGATGCTGCAGTACGCAAATCCGATGGCGGCAAACTGTCTTGCGCTTGGCCGTGTGTCCAATGTTCCTTTTGTCGGCCTATGTCACGGTGTCCAGACAACGCTGGACTTGGTCGCTGGCTATTGCAACGTTCCAAAGGCTGAAATTGACTTCACTTGTGGTGGCATTAACCACATGGACTGGTTCCTCTCGCTTTCGCACAATGGACGCGATCTTTATCCAGAGCTCAGGGAGATGTTCGAGCAGCCTGAATACTACAAAAACGAAAAAGTTCGCGGCGAGGTCTTCCGGCAGTTTGGCTACTTCATGACGGAGTCAACCGGGCATCTTTCTGAATATGTGCCTTGGTTCCGACATCGAAAGGATGCACTTGAGCTCTACTGTGATGAGCCTGCGTTCGGTGGAGAGTCTGGAGCCTACTATAAGTGGGGCAAGGCGATGGCGGAGAAGTACGAGAAAGTCGATCCGCTGCAGTTTGAGACCACCGCTATCGATGGCCGCTCTGTAGAGTACTGCTCATACATCCTTGAAGGAATCGTGACCGGAAATCCATTCAAGTTTATGGGAAATGTCCGTAACGATGGCTACATATCCAACCTTCCGCAAGGGTGCTGCGTCGAAGTTCCGACAATTGCCGATGCCAATGGTCTTCATCCACAAGCCATCGGTAACCTACCACCGCAGTGTGCCGCCCTCTGCCAGACCAATATCAATGTCCAAAGCCTCTGTGCCGATGCGGCATTGTCAGGTGATCCGGAGCACTTGGTTCATGCACTCGCTCTCGACCCACTGACGGCTGCAGTTTGCACACTACGAGAAATCCGCGAAATGACGCAGGAAATGCTCACAGAACTGCGACCGTACTTGCCGCAATTTGAAGGCAAAACACTGAAGCAGACGCCTGTCATCAGCATCCCGGCAGACTGTGTTGCTGTGGATGTTCCTCTGGACCCAGCGCTCGCGATTGGTAAGCGCTTTGGCACCTTAATCGAGCAAAAGGTCGATTGACGGGATGAACACGATACGGGCTGTTGTCGCCGGGCTTACAGGAATCGCCCTGCCTGTGCTCGCGCTTGCGGCGGCCCCACCTGTGCGGATGGCAAAGGTTCAAACCGTCATCAATCAGACATTTTTTGATACGCGGATTGCTCCCATCCTGAAGGATGCCTGTTTAGACTGCCATGGTGGCTCATCGGTGATGTCACATACCGACCTTCGCTCCGAAGCCGCGCTGAAGTCTAGTGGCTCTAAAGGGCGCATCCTCGCAATCAGCATCGGGGGCAAATCCCGCATCCACAATCTGATTTCCGGGCGCCAGGCTCCTTTGATGCCGCCAAGTGGCAAGCTAAGTGAAAGAAAGATTAGCGATCTGACAGCGTGGCTTGATGCGGGCGCCCCATACTTCGGCCGCACGCTTGGGGATGCAAAGCAGCAATTGTGGTGGGCTTTTGCGCCAATCAACAAGTCGGTTTCAAAACCATCAGCAACGACAGGTCTCTCTGTTATCGACACATTTGTGCAAGTGGGATTGCGCAAAAACGGCCTCGCGTGGAATCCGCCGGCGAGTCGCCGCGACCTGATAAGGCGGGCTTACTTTGATCTGACGGGTTTGCCTCCGACATTTGACGAGGTACAAGCCTTCGAAAAGGACCGCAGTCCAAATGCCTGGCCAAAGGTTGTCGATCGCCTCCTCGCCAGCCCGCAGTACGGCGAGCGCTGGGGACGGCACTGGCTGGACATCGTCCGCTACGCAGACTCCGGCGGCTTTGAAGGCGATAAAGACCGGCCAAATGCCTGGCGATACCGTGACTGGGTTATCAATGCCTTCAACAAGGACATGCCTTACAACACATTTCTTGAGCATCAGCTGGCTGGGGATGAGCTGGCTCCCGGCGACCCTGCTGCCTTGGTCGCGACAGGCTATCTTGCGGCGGGTCCGAAGGATATTGTAGAAAACAACGCCCGGACACGTGCCAACGAAGTGGATGACTTGGTCGCGACGACAGGCTCTGCATTTCTAGGTCTTACGATTGCCTGCGCCCGTTGCCACGACCATAAGTATGACCCGTTACCGCAAGCCGATTACTACCGACTCGCAGCGATTTTTGCTCCGACCGAACGACGGGATATTGACTTGTGTCCACCAGATGAGCGAAAGGCTATTGAGGCGCGTATTGCTGCATCGGAAGGCAAGCTGAAACCACTTCGCGATGAGTACGGTGCGCTCCGTGCCAAGGGTGAGGCGGCAGCACGGAAAATGGGCTCGCTGCAACCCGCGGAGGCTGAAATCGAAGCCGGGCTTGGCGGTGAAATGCAGCGCTATCGGGATGTCCGCAAGGAAATCGACAAAGTGGAAGTCAGTCGCGAGCAGGTTCCGGTGGCGATGGCGGTGACTGACCCGGGGCCGACGTTTGGGGAATATCGTATCCACCGGCGTGGGGATGCCTATCTGCCTGGAGAACCTGTCAAGCCCGGGTTTTTGAAGTGTCTGCCAGGGAATATAGATATCCCAGATGCATCAGCATCGGCAAAGACCACCGGGCGGCGAGGCGCCCTCGCAAAGTGGATGACTGCTCCTGAAAATCCCCTTACCCCACGAGTTTGGATGAACCGTGTTTGGAGGCATCATTTCGGCCGCGGTATCGTGGCAACCCCAAGCGACTTTGGTGTCAATGGTGAGCTGCCGACGCACCCGGAGCTGTTGGATTATCTTGCTGCTAAGTTCACGGCAGGTGGGATGAAACTAAAGCCCATCCACAGAGAGATATTGCTTTCAAGGACGTGGATGCAGTCATCGGGGATCCGGCCGGATGCGGCAAAGGTCGATCCACTCAACAAATATCTGTGGCGGATGCCTTTACGTAGACTCGAAGCAGAAGCAGTGCGCGATTCCATCCTACAGGTTGCGGGAGCGCTTGATTTGACAATGGGCGGACCTCCGGTTTATCCACCGGTCGATCCAAGTCTTCGGTCGGATACTTTTCAGGGGATGAACTGGCCGATTACTGATGATGACATGGCAACATGGCGCCGCTCCGTGTATGTCAAGGTCAAGCGCAGTCTGTTGCTTCCGCAGCTTGAAGTTTTTGATTGCCCGGAGATAACGGCATCCGTGGCGGCTCGAAACTCCACCACCACGCCATTACAGGCACTTACGCTCATGAATGATCCATTGATTCAGCAACAAGCGAATGTCATGACAGCAATGATCTACCAGAACTTTGGCTTTGTTGCAGATTCATCCCCTGCAAAAGACCGTGGGGTTGTGGAGTACGTGTATCAACGGGCGCTTCAGCGTAGTCCGACGCAGAGCGAGGCTAAGTTAGCGTACAAAATCCTGACGACACAGGGACGGTCTCGGCTTTGCCTCTTGATGTTCAATCTCAATGAGTTTGTCTATGTACCTTAGAGCGAAATGTGAGGTCATCGTATGACAGAGCCAACACCGCTTCCCGGCGGCTATATTGCCCGTCGGGATTTCCTCCAGCGTGCCGGCGGAGGCATCGGGGCACTTGGTTTGCTCTCTCTTCTTCAAGAAGATGGCTACGCTGCTCCGCCAGCTAGCATTGATCCGCTTGCGCCGCGCGCCCCTCACTATCCAGCAAAGATTAAACGGGTCATTTCTGTCTTCTGCTTTGGTGGTCTAAGCCACATGGATTCCTTTGACCCAAAGCCTGAGCTCACGCGCATGGATGGCACACCTGTCTCCGGTAATCCAAAGTTCGACACGGGTGGTCGCAGCGCACCCGGCAAGCTCATGAAGTCGCCGTGGGAGTTTAAGAACTACGGCCAATGTGGGATGCCGGTTTCAAGCCTGTTTCCAAACATCGCCAAACATGTGGATGAGTTTGCCCTCATCCGGTCGATGAAAAGCGACTCAAATAACCATGTCCCGGCGGTTTATCACATGTTGACCGGTTCGGTTCTCGCGGGGCGACCAGGGCTTGGCAGCTGGGTGAGCTATGGCCTAGGAACGGAAAACCGCAGCCTTCCGAGCTTTGTTGTGATGACGGATCCCCGCGCACTTGTCGGCGGTGGGGCGGGCAACTGGAGCAATGGCTTCCTCCCTGCGAATCATCAAGGTGTGTTGTTCCGCTCGCAAGGGCTACCTGTGCTAAACCTCACGCCTCCAAAGGGTGTTTCGGATGCTGAGCAGCGCGCAAGTCTGAAAAATCTCGAGGCACTGAACGCAGGCTTTGCGCGTCAGCGACCGCTCGAACAGGAGCTTGCAGCACGGATGCGGTCCTACGAGCTGGCGTACCGGATGCAATCTGAGGCGACATCCGCTGTGGATATCTCCAAGGAGACTGTTGAAACGCAGGCGCTTTATGGCATGGACCGGCCGGAGACGATGCTTGTTGGGCGGCAGTGTCTGCTTGCACGACGCTTGGTTGAGCGTGGTGTGCGATTTGTACAGCTCTACTCGGGGGGTGGTGTGTTTGACCAGAGCTGGGATGCGCACAACGGGATGGTGGCAAACCACAATAAGCGGTCTTTGGAGATCGACCAGCCTGTGCATGGATTACTGACCGACCTCAAGCGACGCGGTCTGGATAAAGACACATTGGTTGTTTTTCACACTGAGTTTGGCCGGATGCCATTTACTGAGGGCAGTACTGGGCGAGATCATAACCCGCGTGCATTTTCTGTTTGGCTGTGGGGTGGCGGGATCAAAGGAGGCAGCATCACGGGCGCCACCGATGAGATTGGCTATGACGCGGTTACCGATGTAAAGACCGTGTTTGATCTAAACGCGACGATTTTGCATTTGCTTGGGCTCGACCATACGCGCCTGACGTATAAGTATGCCGGAAGGAGCATGCGCCTAACCGATGTAAGCGGGGAAGTGATTAAGTCTGCGCTGGTGTAGTCTCCTAATAAGACTCCACGTCTATCTTAAGAAAACACTCCATTCCCACCTTATGGATAGTTCACATTCTCAACCGGGCCACGCAGGCATCTAGCGTAAAGCTCATCAAACGCAGCAGTTTCATCCGGGTGGATAATATTCATCCGCACTCCTCTTGGCTCAATCGGCTGATTACCCGCTAAAAAGTCTTCCCAGCACTGACGCTCCAGCATCGGAAATCCCGCATACGCCGCATGTGCAAAAGGACTTGCCTGGTAGTTTCCGCTGACCCGGTTGGCCATAAAGGCGTACTTCACACTCTTACCGCTAGGCCACTCGATGGAAATGATGTGCTTTCGCTCCGGCAGGCTGTAAGGGGCATCCATCCGGTAGCGGTTTACGGCATCGTAATCAAGGTCGACGCCTAGACCAGAACCCGTCGGAACACGCACCGTTCCATGTTGAATCTGCAATGGGGATGCAATCATGTCATCCGCGTAGTTGTTCAGGCAGCTGATCATCGGCCACTGTTGATGTGTCAGAACCGAACCAAGGTGCGCTCCCCAGGCGGTGGAGATTCCCGTACCAACCGGCTGCGTCCAAAATGGCTTATCAAACTGCGCCAGAATCGCACCCGTCTTAATGGCAGCGCTGGCACCGCATTCGGACACGACAAAGCCATCACACATCTCTTCGCGTAGCGCAATCGGTAGCGGCGGTACTCCTGCGTGGATCGCAATCGGGATGTCAATGCGGCGGCGGAGGGTTTTGTAGCCATCGATGTCGCGCTGGGGTATCGGGCCCTCAAACAGCGCAACTTTGGGATGTTGTTGCAGCTCTTTCAGGATTGGTGTTGCCGTGGATGCGTTCAGCAACATGTCATTCCAGTCCATGTCGATGCGGAAGTGGTCAGGCGTTGCACCCGCAATGGCATCCACCTGTGCAAATGGATCGATAAATGGTCGAGACTTTATCTTGTGGTACGTGTAGCCGGATGCAAGGGAATCGGATGCTTCCAGTGCAAGCTCAGCCGGCGGCATTTTTGTGTTCCACCACGCGATGCTGACATTTTCCCGCACCTGCTCCGCGCCAAGAAGGCGAAACGCCGGGACGCCGAGAGACTTTCCGACAATATCAAACATCGCCTGTTGGAGGCCAGCACCAAGTCCATCATTCCACAGGAGGTCTGCCGCGTTGGCCCCGATGCAGCGTGCAACTGTGGCATCGGATGTCTTCTGCCAGGTGTAGTGGAGTACTGTTTCACCAAAGCCCATGATGTCTGATGCATCCGTGAAAACTTCGATGATTTCGACCACTCTCCAGTTACGAACCAGAAGGGCGTTCCACGTCTCGCAACGCGGTGTAAACGGAACGCAGCAGACTGTGCGCTCGATAGCCGTGATCTTTGGAACCTTCATTGCTTCCTCCGAAACCTGACTGCTTGGAATGTCTATAAAATCAAAATTTCTTTCAATAATGGTAGAAATCCTGCCAATGGCGCTAATCAAGCCGCCAAATCGATGGTAGGGAATCTTCTGGCATCCAGTCGAGGACATTTTTGATACGGTCCAGACGGAAATGTCCATGTGGCATCGCAGCGAGGATATGGAGCGCTGTATAGGTGATGTCGTTCGCATCGGCCTCAACGGCAGCCTGAATCGCTCGGCCAGCATCGGCAAACGTCGTCATGTAGTCAATGGGATGAATACTTTCCGGGGTGGCAAGGCCATTGAACAACAGGGTAATCCCCTGCACATCCGAGTGTTCGCAAAGAACGCGGACCAGCTCCTGACCAATGTGTTTCGAGAGGCCATACGGGTTGCAACCGGGGCGCCCCGGCGTATCGATGGGAACATCGTGGTCGTGGTGAAACCCGGTGTACGGCTCAAGAGTGATGACCTGTGGGCCAGTCGTCACGATACGCTTGACTCCGCAAGCAATTGCCTCCTCAGCCGCAACAAGCGCACCAACGGTGTTCACACGAAAGTCGTTTTGCTTGTACCGCGTGCACGCACAGTTGACGAGAGTGGCACATCCGGTGATTGCAGCTCGCAGCGCAGTGCGGTCAAGGAGGTCAAATGTTTCCTCACGATGCGGCGTAAGAACGGGCAAGGCAGGAAGAGGAGCGCCCTTTGGCTGGTGGGGTGCCCCGCGGCTTGCAATCGTCTCGAGAGGCTCGTGATCGCAAAGGATGACATCGTGGCGTTGTTTGAGGAGCTCAATCGCCGATGTTGGAATGGGGCCACCGGCACCAAGGACGGCTACAGGCTCGGAAACATTTGGCCAACTTGGCATATGCATGTGAGGCAAGTAATCACTTTTGTGTTCATTAGAGTAGGACTGATTATTATAAGTGTCAACAATATGCAAAAAGCGATGTTTGTTGAACTCAATGCTGTTTATATCGTAATGCGTATCAGTATCGCTTGTACTGTCCAAGCGATGAATCGCGAGGCGAACACCACGGTCACGCAGGCACTCACGCCACACCTGTTCGATGCCAAATGCAGCCAAGTGGCATCGATCGAGCTTGAAGAATGGCTTCCATGCAGCAGTCACCGACCAGTTCTGCGGATAGGCATCGATGAGGCTGACATCAAGAATAAGATCCACGCGCTCGAGACCATCTTTGATGCACTCAACTGCGTTTGTGTAGTGCCAAAGAAGTGCAGCTGCCAAGTCATCATCCGAACGAATCAACGGAGTCACAACTTTGAAAACCCGCCGTCCAGACTTGGGCGCAGTGATCTCTGGAAGCTCCGCGAGCTCCGCACGCGTAGGCGTGGGGAGGGGAGTCGCACCTGGCGTCCAGTAAGCAGCGTCCATTAGGCCTCCGGCTGCGGTGTCACTAGCGGCCAGCCATGGAATTCGCGAATAAAGTCAACCAGCACGGCTGCCGCTGCATCCAAAATGGCATCGCCGTTTTCTGCAGATGCCAGCTCAGAGTGACCATAGGCACCCGTCGTCGTGCCCTGGTCCATCGTCCGGGCGACAAACACCCGCTGCGGGCTCCGATAATCCGGTTGGAAGTAGTGACTTGGAAAGTCGATATGCGCTCCCGCAGCCTGTGCCATCAGGACTAAGTCCGGATGTGCGGTCAGCATAATGCTGGTTTCCCACTCGCAGGCGTGGCTGACGGATGGCTGGGCGATTCCAGAGAGCGATGCGATTTCCTTCCCCGCGATGTCAAACCAGCTGGTAAGGGCTAGAAACAGCTCCGGGATGGCATCCTTGTACTCCAGTTGCAGGTTTGTCAATGCGAGCTGAGCGGGTACCAGATTCCCCGCATGGCTGTTAAGGAGCAAGATTTTTCGATAGCCCGCCATGATTGCCGACTCGACAATGCCCTCGAGGACTTTGACATAGGTGTCTTGCGGGATGGAGATGGTGCCCGGGAAGGCAAGGTGGTGGTCGCTTGCTCCAAGCCAGAGCATCGGTAAAAACACAGAGACATCCGAAATATGCGGCGTGATTTTGTCGATGACCGCCTGCCCAATCATCGTGTCGGACAGCAACGGTAAGTGTTTGCCATGTTGTTCAAACGATGCAATCGGGACGATGAGAACACGGTCCGTCGTAGCATCGACATCCGGCCAGCGTAAGTCACCAAGGTTCATATGGGCAGATTCTACCGATGAATTGGGCTTGCTGCGTGATAACTGTGTTGCGCAAGAGCTGCATGCAATAGTGGGCGACCAAAAGGCTTGGATTCATCTTCGGTTCACAGTTTGGCGTTATTGTGGAAACATCACGTTAGAACATGGATGGAGATGTGATGAAGTCATTGATGCTAAGTGGAGCCATAATTGTCGCTGCCGGGGCAGCTGCCTTTCAGGGTACGCGGCCAAACGTATCAGGCAAACCCACCGTCAATGGCGAAACTAATGCGGTAACCATCACTGTCAAGGACGGAATACGGACCATCCAAAGCAATGGTATCCCGGATCACATCCCCGGTCAGTTCCCAAACCGGGGGAACCCAAACAGCATCCGGCCGGTTAGTCATACCTACATGGTCCCGGTAAAGCCGACCGTTGCGACAACAAACGGCACGGGCCGCGGTGCGCTCTTTGGCGTAGCAATCAATGGAATCCCGTTTGACCCGGGGACTGCGGAGGTCTGGAACAATGATTTTCGCTTCCACTACGAGGCACTGTCGGGCCAGTTAGGCGGTCGCCTCGGAACGGATGAAAGCCTTGCGCACGTCCAGCCGGATGGCAGCTACCACTACCACGGGTTGCCTTATGCGCTCTTGAAACGCCTTCAGTATGACAAGAAAATGGCGCTTGTTGGCTGGGCGGCTGATGGTTATCCAATCTATGCGCAGTATGCTTACAAGAAGCCAAGCGACCCAAAGTCTGGCTTAGTCAAGCTGAAGAGTAGCTACAGACTGCGGACAGGGAATCGCACGGATGGTCCTTCGGGTCCATTTGATGGCTCATTCGCAAGTGACTTTGCATACGACAGGACATTTGGCGACCTCGATGAGCACAATGGCCGCACGGGTGTCACGCCTGAGTATCCAAAGGGCACCTACTACTACGTTCTGACAGAAACCTTTCCGTTTGTCCCGCGTTCGTTCAAAGGGATTCCTGACCGCAGCTTTTTCCGGATGCCGCCGGGCGGAGGCCCTGGTGGACTGCGTGGTGGTGGAGGGCTAACTCCAGGGCCTGGCGGACCCGGCGGGCCTCCAGTATCCGCGAACGCAACGTCAAAATTCATCACGATCGTTCGGGGGCGCACTGTCTACATCTACTCCGCCGATGGCCTAAAGCTGCTCGAAACACGTCAGCTACCGACAGACCATCCGTGATTTTAGGCTAGGATGGGATTTGTGAAACATATCGCTAAGGCCTGCATCACACTACGGTGTTGGATGTCGGCCGTCATGCTAGCCGTGTTACTGGTGGTTCCCGCACAAGCCCATGACCCTGCGCTTTCTGCTGTCAAAGTGATGTTAAGCGGCGATGAAGTGGCGATTTCGGTTACCGTCCATCAGCTCGCGCTCGAAAAGGCGATGGGGCATCGCTTGGACCCTGTCGACACGGATATCGCTATCCGGTCACGCACATTTGTCTACGCTGGAAGTGAGCGTATCGAGCCTAAAATGGCATCCCTGGATGTAGACACCAAAGGTGGTGCAGTGACCTGGTCGACGCGTGTGCCGTACGGTGGTGAGGCTGTCTCGGTGCGTCAGGCAATCTTTCCGGAAGACCCTGCCGCGAAAACCGTGGTCACGATTTACAAAGATGGCCGTGCGATTTTTGATACGGTTTACGACCACAATACGGTCAACGTCAGGGCTGTTGACGAGCGACGTCCAGATGCCTGGTATCTAAGACTGCTTCGCTACATCGCTACGGGAATCCACCACATCTTCATCGGCATTGACCATGTCTGCTTTGTGATCGGACTCGTACTGCTTGGAGGCTCCTTCAGAGGCTTATTGCGAGTGGTGACATCGTTTACCATCGCCCACAGCATCACATTGGCGCTCGCTGTTTTAGGTATCTTCACACTCCCGTCACGGATTGTAGAGCCCCTTATCGCCATCTCCATCAGCGGTATTGCCATTGATAATGTCATCCAGCTTCGCCGCAAAAATGCAAACATCGATTCCGGTTGGAAGCACCGCGTTGCGGCGACATTTGCCTTTGGCTTGCTACATGGCTTCGGCTTTGCGGGGGCTTTGGGCACACTTAACGTCAAAGGTGTGCCACTCGTCACGGGTCTCCTGGGTTTCAACGTTGGCGTCGAGCTTGGGCAGCTTGCGATTGTGCTAGGCTGCGCACCACTCCTTGCCATCGTGATTCGGAAGTATCCTATTCAAGGTCGCATTGCTCGGCTCTCAGGGAGTGTTGCTATCGGTCTCGCGGGACTATTTTGGTTTGTGCAGCGCATCATGGCGGGATAGGAAACTTAGTAACCACGCCCAAATGTCATCGCTAGGTAGTGCAATTGGTTTACTCCACCGAGACATCCACAAATGTGCTCCAGTCGTAGATCGCGTTTATCTGCTTGCCACGCCTCGGCTTTGATGTCATCACTGCGAGTATCGATGTCCCAAATCCGCTGGGCTCGTGACGTTCTGCTTTGCCCTTATCGGATGCTTGGTCTTGTAGAGCGTTATCCTGCTTTGGCTGCGGCACGGGATTATCTACTGGTTTCTTGTTCTCATCCGT
The DNA here is from genome assembly GCA_046075665.1 of Armatimonadota bacterium. GTDB lineage: Bacteria > Armatimonadota > Armatimonadia > Armatimonadales > Armatimonadaceae > CAIRTT01. The sequence continues at coordinate 19,459 of JBJTQN010000133.1, forward strand.
GGGTTCCAAGTTGGCGTTATCGTCATCGAAGGTGTCTGGAATATCGATGATGTCTGATTCCGTGGCTTCATCTGAACTCGCTGATGCCGGCTGAGCCTTCTGTGCCGTGTCAGCATCTACGTCGTCAGCTGTGTCCGGTATATGAATGATGTCTGCATCGTTGGCATCGCTAGCCGTGGGAGGTGCTGTATCCGACTCGGCGGGAACGGGCTCGGGTGCAGCTGCTGTTTGTGTATCCATCGATGACGGGGCAACCGGGACTTTTCGCACCGGGATGTATTCTTGGAAGTCCTGATTTGTGGATGCGGCATTAATGCAGGCGGCGGCGCGTTCGAGGAGTGTGGCAAGCTGTGAGACGGCGATGTCAGGTTCGAGGACGATGGCAAGCCTGACGGCGCGGGTGAGCCCGATATAGAGCTGTTGCCGTGCATTTTTACGCTCTGTCAGGCGCTCCAAATCCATGAGAACAACAATGCTTGCCTCTACGCCTCGACAGCTGTGAAATGTTGAAATCCGTACCTGATGGTCCCGGGCAACCGTGTCCCTGTTCGCCTTGTCTGTGAAGTCGATGTAAGGAACTTCTAAGTTTTCCAGTGCGCTGCGGAGTGCTGTGTAGCTTGGGCTCTTTCTTGTCGGGAGCAAAAACAAGAGATCAGAGTACTTTTCGGGTGCTTCGAGCTCGGCGATGATGGCTTGGACCTGTGTCTGGATTCCGGCGGTATGGATGTCAGCATCTTCATTCCGTAGCCTTGTCTCAACTTTGTAGCGTCGGATGGCAGGTGGGCGGCCAATATTTCGGAGTGGGCGTACCGCCTCGTGCATTCCATGGCACTTCCCAGTCAGGACCCGTTTGGCGACAACTTCTATTTCTTCATTCGACGTAAAGGCTTCACACACGATCTGTGCGGCTTGGAACGTCTGCGCAGTGGTCCGGTAGACCTGCTCCAGTTCGCAGACATCGCTTTCGGTCATGAACGCATTCAGCCACTCTGGAGCCTTATCCTGATAAAGGTCCTGCCCAATACCAACACCAATCACGATATTGGTGGTCTCGTGGGTAATCGCTTGCATCAAGTGCCCGACATACTCTTTCAGGTCCTGAGCTTCATCCAGGAGGAGGGTGTCGTATGCTTCCCACATGTAATCCTGTTCGATCATTCGCTGGATGACATCATTGGGAAATTGATCGAAGTCATCACCAATAATGGAGCAGCCGAGATTGCCTGTCTCATTAATCAGCTGGATATGGTCAAAGACCGTATGTACGGTGATACGGCCATAGCCTTTACCTTTGCGGAATGTCCCGACCATTTGCTCGATGTTGGTACGGAGGACGTGGTTATAGCAGAGAAAGAGGACGTTTTTGCCCTGCTCTGCATGAAATTTGGCAATGGAGAGGAGCTGCCATGTCTTGCCTGTCCCCGGGACGCCAAGGAGGGTAATACGCGAAACGGAATCCAGTGGTGCGCGCTTTTGGGCAATACTTCGATAGTGGCGCTCGAACTTCTCAAGCATCTGACGATCCGATGCATCCGAACGCTCAGCGGACTTGTTGCCGAGCAGACCGATCAGTCGTTGAATCGTATTATCTGAGACTGTCGCAGCCTTATAGCCCATCCGAATCGCCGGCTTCTCATAGATTGTCAGAAGCTGGCGACGAAAGTGTGTCGGACCGGAGTCAATGTCTTCGCGGAACAACATCCCGTTCCCGAGCTCAAGCGCTTGCTTGTTATTCGCCCAAGTCTGTTGCCATTCACGCCTGCTGATATTGGTCCACAGCACAGTCGCTACGGTGAGTGGAAACTCACCATTATTGGCTGAGACGTAATTTTTCAGGGCGTGGAGCTGGGTTTGCGCTTGTTTGATGGCGGAGCGCTGCTGCTTGTCATTCCCAACCCACATACAGTCCGCATTGATTTGATGCACGGATGTAATGGGATGTGCCTTGAGCTCGATGACAAATGCCCCGATGGCATCATCGATTAGAAATAGGTCTGTTTCCGCCAGACCCGCTCCTTCGACAGATGGCCATAGATGAATGTGACCATCATCCAGTGACTGCAGCTGTTCAAAAGCAGCTTTCTCAGCCGGGTGGGCAAAGTGATAGTCGCGATAAGTTGGCATTGCGTAGACATCCAGACCTTGGTGTGTCTGTTATGTACGGAACGTTGGGCGTGAAATCCTGCCCAGTTGCTTTGATCCCTCACTGAACAGTGACTATGCAGGCTTCTCGAACGCAACCTGACGTCGAACCGCCTCCAGCACGCTATCGATATCGTTCCCAGCCTTTTGCATCACGGTCTGGACACGGTCCTGAAGGAATGCCGTATCAGCGGCAGACAGCTGTTTTGCTGTGACGACAATCACGGGAATCCCGGCACCATCCGGCGTGCTGCGTAGCCGTGCAAGGAACTCAAAACCATCCATCTCAGGCATCATCAGGTCGAGCAAAATTGCTGCTGGACGCTTTGCCGTGACCTTTGCAAGGGCATCGCGGCCGTTGGTCGCCGTCTCGACGGAATAGCCATCTTTGGTTAGGTTCCGCACCCAGAGGTTCCGCATGTCGGGATCATCTTCAACTACCAGGAGATTACCGGATGCGGTGATGCCACGCAGGATAACGGCCAAACGGCTCCAGTCGACGGGCTTGCTGACAAACTCAAAGGCTCCAAGAGAGACACCCATATCCCGCGTGTCTGATACCGAGACGAGGATCACAGGAATCTGACTTGTTGCTGGGTTGGACTTGATCGCCTCCATAACCATCCAGCCGTCCATCCCAGGCATCAAGATGTCTGTGGTAACCGCAACTGGCCGGAGCTCATTTACAAGTCGGACCCCGTCCTGCCCAGTGGATGCCGTAACAACAGCATAGCCTTCTCTGGAAAGGTTTCTCGTTAGGAGGATCAACATGTCGGGGTCATCATCGATGGCTACCACAACTGGACGGCCATCCAGGTTTGTATTGTTTTCAGCGACCATGTGAGCTTGCTCGGTCGTCGCATCGCTCTCGGGTGTCTCAATCACAACAGGCGCGGTGCGGGGCAATGTAACGATGAACGTGGAGCCCACATTTTCGGTGCTTTCAACAGCGATGTCACCGCCAAGCAGCTGACAGAACTTGCGGCTGATGGCGAGTCCCAGACCTGTTCCGCCGTACTTTCGTGTTGTGGATGCATCCGCTTGCGTAAATGCCTGAAAAAGCTTGGACAGCTGCTCGGGCGTCATCCCGATTCCCGTGTCGTTCACCTTGAAGACAACCGTATCCGAATCGGGAACCGGTGCCGCTGAGAGCGTTATGGTGCCATTTTCCGTGAACTTGGATGCATTACTGAGCAGGTTAAACAGCGTTTGGCGAAGCTTTGTGAGGTCGGAGTAAATCGTCCCGATACCTGGTGCGACATCAATGACCAGCTTGTTATTGTTTTTCTGGATGAGGGGCGTAACCGTCGCGCGAACTTCATCAATGACGGCTACAACATCAACCGTTTCGCAGAACGTCGTCATCTTGCCCGCTTCAATTTTGGAAAGGTCCAAAATGTCATTGATGAGCATCAGGAGGTGCTTACCAGCACCGTGAATCCGCTTCAAATCCGGGATGAAGTCTTCCTGGCCGACATCTTCGGCTTCTTCCATCAGCATTTCGCTATAGCCGATGATGGCGTTCATCGGGGTACGAAGCTCGTGACTCATATTAGCGAGGAATGAGCTCTTGGTTCTGTTGGCTTCTTCAGCTTCATCTTTGGCTTGTTCGGCTTCAATACGGGCTTCATCCGCCTTCTTCAGCGCATCCGCGAGAGCCGCTGTCCGCTCAGCTACAGTCGATTCAAGGCCCTGATTCAGCTCTTCGAGGCGTTGTTCACGTGCTCTAACTTGCCCGGCCATGTCGATAAAGCCGTGTGCAAGAAAGCCCAAATCATCCTTACGTCGGGCGGTTTTGGACAGGGAGTCAGGCTTGAAGGTGCCCTTTTCCATCTCGGTGGTTGAGCGTGAAAGGAGAGCGAGGGGGCGTAGGACGGCACGGAGCACGAGACCGATAATGGCAGCGGTGAGAATGAGGCCGAACAGTGCCAGACGGCCAGTTTTGATACTGAGGTCTTTGAGAGGTTCGACGATTTGTGCGACAGGAAAGCTTAGAACGACTTTCCATCCAGTCTTGGGGGATGTGTCCCAATAGAGAATACGGTCATCTCCATTTTCGGATGCGAATGTCATTCCCCGGGGCTGGGATGCGATATCGGCTCCTCCGGGGAGCTCGGTGATCTTCATTCCGTTACGGATACGTTGATGAGGCTTTTTTGCGTTTTCTTTGGCCTCGCGTTGAAGCTTCGCTGCAACTCCCGCCGGGTCAGCGTCAGGTTCAGCAGCAAATCCTGCCGAGATTCCTTTCATAAACTCCGAGCCGACGGTCTCCTTTTGTGTTGCCGGCTTAGATTTGGAATCCTGGTTGGGATGTGCGATTAGCTTGCCATTCGCGCTGACCAAAAAGGCATATGTTGCCTTAACGCCAGGGGGGAGTTGAACCGTGGGTGCGCGTGGACCAAAGTCTGATGTGACCTCCATGAGGCCACCAGATCCGATCTTCACAGGCTTGTTTTGTCGTTTGGCTTTCTCGAACATCCGCTTGCCAGTGCCCGTCTGCCGTCCGACATTGGTCACGAACGAACCGATGGATTCGAGCGCAAAGTCGACGCCAGTTACCCCAATCAGGCTTCCTGAGTCCGTGTAAACCGGGCGGGTCATACTTACCATCAGGATATTCGAGCCACCCTCATCAAAATAGGGATCAGTGATGAACTGCTTTCTTGTGCGAATAGCTCCATGCCACCAGCGTTGATTTTTGTCATGCCAATCGTAGGAAACGCGTGCGAGCTTGGGGAAGGACTTTCTGTCGATGAGGAAATGTGAATCTGCTTCCTTCGGCGACTTGGCATCGTAGTAGATATAGGACCCATAGATGTCATTTTTCGGAACCTGACGCATCAGGTCGCGGATAAATGCCGGCATCCCTGGGTCGGGAGATGTTCCATACACGCGCTGACGGGCGGCGATAGCTTTCGGAACGACCTCAAGTTTTTCAATATTGGATTCCAGTGTGCGAACGGATGTCTCAAGCTGGATGGATGCGTACTCGCCGGCATTTTGCACGAGCTCGACGAGGCGAAGGACGTAGGTGACAAACAAGACGATGAGAATGACCTGACTGATCAGGATGGTCATTGTCCAGCCTAGTCTCCATGCCAGGCTTTTTGGTTTTGCAGGTCGCTTATGTCCAAGGCGTGTCATACGGTTACATTCTCCCGTAATTGTCGTAGAACGTCACCTTTTGCCTATAAACAGACGTGGTGATAACGCGTACACAGCGTCACTTGTTGTTAGAGACCCGAATCCCAGTCATGCCGTTTGTCCAGGCATGTGTGATGTACGGATAAAAGGAAATCGAATCGTATGTGTCCGTGAAGTGTTTATCTTGGTAAACAGGCAAAACCCCGGGAACAGCATTGTTTCCGGGGTGGGCATTTAGGAAATGGCGTCGGAAGTTCAGTGGACTGGTGAC